>NZ_BAZG01000001.1 GCF_000964525.1 Anaeromyxobacter sp. PSR-1 | reverse complement strand
ATCCACCGCACCACGCCGCGGCCGCGGATGACGGTCTCGCCGCCCTGCAGGCGCAGGTCGAACGCGAGGTGGGTGCCCACCGGCCGCGGCTCCCGCGTCCGGATGAAGATCCCGCCGCGCGAGATGTTCACGGCGAACCGCTCGGTGAACTCGTCGACGCTGCCGTACGAGAGGCGCACGAGCAGCCCGACCGGCGTCCGCTCGCTCCCGCGCTTGTCTGCTGGTGGCACCGCCCGCGATTATCCCTTCGCGGCAGGCGGACCGGCAAGCGCGCGCACGTGCAAAACGTCGTGTGGGCGGCCGGCCCACCCGGTCCGGCGCCGGGAGGGCGGCGGCGGGGGAACTCGCCGCGATCCCCGGCGCTTGGGCCCGCCGGATCGGCTGGCTTGACGCTCCCGGACGCGCTCGTCTATACGTCCGCATGCTCAACCGCGACGACCTCCGCCTGGCGCTGACGTTCGACGACGTCCTGCTGCTCCCGGCCGAGTCGGACGTGCTCCCGAAGTCGGTCGAGACGTCCACGCGACTCACCCGCAACATCCAGCTCAACATCCCCATCGTCTCGTCCGCGATGGACACCGTCACCGAGGCGCGCATGGCCATCGCCATGGCGGCGGTCGGCGGGCTCGGCTTCATCCACAAGAACCTCACCGTCGAGGACCAGGCGGCCGAGGTCGTGAAGGTGAAGAAGTACGAGTCGGCGGTGGTCACCGAGCCGATCACCGTCGAGCCGGACGCGCCGCTGCACCGGGCCGTGGCGCTCATGCGCGAGAACGGCATCAGTGGCATCCCGGTGGTGCAGGGCGGCCGGCTCCTCGGCATCCTCACCAACCGCGACCTGCGCTTCGAGAAGAACCTGGAGCAGCGGGTCGAGCAGGTGATGACGAAGGACCTCGTCACCGCGCACGAGGGCGTCACCATCGAGGAGGCGAAGGAGCTGCTGCACCGCCACCGCATCGAGAAGCTGCTGGTGGTGAACGAGCGCTACGAGCTCCGCGGCCTCGTCACCATCAAGGACATCGAGAAGATCCAGAAGCACCCGAACGCCGCGAAGGATCGGATGGGCCGCCTGCTCTGCGGCGCCGCGGTGGGCGTGGGCGCCGACCGCGAGGCGCGGATCCAGGCGCTGCTCAAGGCCGGCGCGGACGTGATCGCCATCGACACCGCCCACGGCCACTCGAAGGGCGTGGTGGACGCGGTCCGCTCCACCAAGGCGAACTTCAAGGGCATCGAGCTGGTGGCGGGCAACGTGGCCACCGCCGAGGCCGCCGAGGCGCTCTGCAAGGCCGGCGTGGACGCCGTGAAGGTGGGCATCGGCCCCGGCTCCATCTGCACCACGCGCGTGGTCGCCGGCGTGGGCGTGCCGCAGATCACCGCGGTGGACGAGTGCGCCCGGGCCGCCGAGAAGTACGGCGTGCCGGTCATCTCCGACGGCGGCGTGAAGTACTCGGGCGACATGGTGAAGGCGCTCGCCGCCGGCGCGTCGTCGGTGATGATCGGGTCGCTGCTGGCCGGCACCGAGGAGGCGCCGGGCGAGGTGATCCTGTACCAGGGCCGCAGCTACAAGTCGTACCGCGGCATGGGCTCGATCGGCGCCATGAAGCAGGGCTCGAAGGACCGCTACTTCCAGGGCGACGTCTCCGACGCGGACAAGCTGGTGCCCGAGGGCATCGAGGGCCGCGTGCCGTACAAGGGCACCGTGGAGATGAACCTGTTCCAGCTGGTGGGCGGGCTCCGCAGCGGCATGGGCTACGTGGGCTGCCGGACCATCGCCGAGCTGCGCACCAGGCCGCGGTTCGTGCGCATCTCCTCCTCGGGCCTGCGCGAGAGCCACGTCCACGACGTGATCATCACGCAGGAGGCGCCGAACTACCGGGTCGACTGACCCTCCCTCCTCACCCGCGCGCCGCCCGGCGGAGCGCGGCCGGGCCGACATGGACATCCACTCAGAGAAGATCCTCATCCTCGACTTCGGGTCGCAGTACACGCAGCTCATCGCGCGGCGGCTGCGCGAGCTGGGCGTCTACTGCGAGATCCACCCCTGCACCGCCACGGCCGAGGCCATCCGCGCGTTCCGGCCCCGCGGCGTCGTGCTCTCCGGCGGCCCGGCCTCGGTGCTCGCCGAGGACAGCCCGCGCTGCGACCGGGTGGTGTTCGAGCTGGGCGTGCCGGTGCTGGGCATCTGCTACGGCCTGCAGGTCCTCGCCGCCGAGCTGGGCGGCCGGGTGGACCAGGCGGCGCACCGCGAGTTCGGGCCCGCCACCATCGAGGTGAAGGCGACCTCGCCGCTGTTCCAGGGCCTGCCCGCCACGCTCGACGTCTGGATGAGCCACGGCGACCGGGTGGAGGCGCTGCCGCCCGGCTTCGAGCCCATCGCCGCCACGCCCTCGGCCCCGTTCGCCGCGGTGGAGGACCGCGCCCGCCGCTTCTACGGCGTGCAGTTCCACCCCGAGGTGGTCCACACGCCGCGCGGCAAGGACGTGCTGCGCAACTTCGCCTACGGCGTGTGCGGCTGCTCCGGCACCTGGTCGATGCGCGGCTACGCCGAGGCGGCGGTGGAGCAGATCCGCGCCCAGGTGAAGGACGGCCACGTCATCTGCGCGCTGTCCGGCGGGGTGGACTCCGCGGTGGCCGCGCTGCTGGTGCACCGGGCCATCGGCGACCGGCTGCGCTGCATCTTCGTGGACAACGGCGTGCTCCGCGCCGGCGAGCGCCAGCAGGTCGAGGACGTGTTCGGCGCGATGTTCCACCTGCCGCTCGTGACCGTGGACGCCTCGCGGCGCTTCCTCGGCGCGCTGGCCGGGGTCACCGACCCCGAGCGGAAGCGCAAGATCATCGGGCACGAGTTCATCGCGGTGTTCGAGCAGGAGGTGGAGCGGCTCGCGGCGCACGGCGCGCGCGCGAGGTTCCTGGTGCAGGGCACGCTCTACCCGGACGTGATCGAGTCGGTGTCGTTCCGGGGCCCGTCCGCCACCATCAAGAGCCACCACAACGTCGGCGGCCTGCCCGAGAAGATGAACCTCGCGCTGGTCGAGCCGCTGCGCGAGCTGTTCAAGGACGAGGTGCGCCAGCTCGGCCTCGAGCTGGGCCTGCCGCCCGCCATCGTGCAGCGGCAGCCGTTCCCCGGCCCCGGGCTCGCCATTCGCGTGCTCGGCGAGGTCACCGAGGAGCGGCTCTCGGTGCTGCGCCGCGCCGACACCATCGTGCAGGAGGAGGTCCGCGCCGCCGGGCTGTACGAGAAGCTCTGGCAGGGCTTCGCGGTGCTCCTGCCGGTCCGCAGCGTCGGCGTCATGGGCGACGAGCGCACCTACGAGTCCACCTGCGCGATCCGCGCGGTGGAGTCCACCGACGGCATGACCGGCGACTGGGCGCGCCTGCCGTACGAGCTGCTGGGCCGCATGTCGTCGCGCATCATCAACGAGGTCCGCGGCATCAACCGCGTGGTCTACGACATCTCCTCCAAGCCGCCCGCGACCATCGAGTGGGAATGAGCCCGGCCGCCGCGGCGGCCTCCGGGCCGCCGCGCGCCGTGGTGGGAGCAGGTGGGCGCTCCTGCGTGCCGCCGACGGTCGGTGAACGTGGGATTGCCGCGTCGTTTGCTCAAGGGACGATCGCGGCTATCATCGCGCGCGAACTGGAGGCCATACGATGGCGCGAGCGTCCCGGGTCCTCGCGGTGCTTCCGCTGCTGCTGCTCGCGGCGGGGTGCCAGGACTACAACTTCAATCCTGTCGGCCACTGCCTGATCCAGCCGGGCTCGGAGCGCGTGACGCTCTCGAGCATCTCGACCGCGGACGTGCTGTTCGTGGTGGACGACTCCGGCTCCATGGCGGGCGAGCAGGAGAAGCTCGCGCAGAACTTCGCCGCGTTCATCCAGAACCTGGACCAGACGAACACGTCCCGGCGCGGCGCGGGCCTCGAGCCCATCGACTTCCACGTGGCGGTCACCACCACGTCGCTGTTCTACAACGCGCCGGTCTCCGGCGTGACCTGCCGCAACGACTGCCCCGGCGCCGCCGGCCAGCAGGTGTGCTGCGAGGCGCCGAGCGGCGCGCCCACCGGGCCGATGAAGGGGCCGCGGGCGTGCACGAGCGACGCCGCCTGCGGCGGCATCGCCGGCGCGACCTGCAAGACCACGTGCACCGGGCTGCTCGGCGAGGGCTACTGCTGCGGCGCGGACAACGTGGCGCCCGCCGTCGACCCCATCGGCTGCTCCGCGCTGGGCACGGCCTGCGGCAGGCTCGAGACGCACTACCGCTTCGACGGGCGCTGCGCGCCCGGCCTCGCGTCCGACGGTCAGTACTATCCGCACGGCGCCTTCGTCGGCCTGGGCGACAGCCCGCGCGTGCTCCACTTCGACAAGGAGCTGTACCCGGCGACCGACGGGACCGGCCAGCCCATCCGCGACGCCGCGCTCCCGCCGTGCAGCGACGGCAGCAAGGTCTGCAACCGCCAGGGCTTCACCGCCGCCCAGCTCAAGGACTGGTTCGCCAACAACCGCACCGGCACCTGGCAGGGCAACGTCATCGCCGGCACCTGCGGATCCGGCCAGGAGCAGGCGCTCCAGGCCGGGCGCCTCGCCGTCGAGCGGGCGCTCACGGGCGGCCAGGTGGACCGCCGCGACGCGAGCGGCAGCGTGGTGGCCTCGACCCCCGCGTCCTGGCTGCACGACAACTCCAAGCTGGTGACCGTCTTCGTGGGCGACGAGGACGACTGCTCGTCGCCGCAGGATCCCAGCGGCGGCGTGGTGCTGAGCGGCGGCCCCGGCTCCGACTCCTGCGTGGCCGACGCGTCCTCGCCCACGCCGAAGCAGTACGCGGTCTCGCAGATCGTGGACTACCTCACCGGCCTGGGCCGCCCGGTCGGCGCCGGCTTCATCGTCTCGACCTCGCAGAGCGTGTGCCAGGACGCGTCCTGCGCGCCCGGCATCTGCTGCGATTACGCCTGCACGGGCAGCACGCTGACCTGCACCAACAGCGTCTGCGGCGGCCAGGCCCCCGGTTCGCGCCTGCTGCTGGCGTCGCAGGAGCTCCGCGCCAAGGGCGCGGACGTGGTGGCCGGATCCATCTGCGACCCCAACTTCGCCCAGATCCTCGACCGCATCGCCGAGATCGTGAAGCCGCCCTCCGGCCTGCTGCTCCCCACCGATCCGGCCGGCAGTGACATCGTGCTGCTGCGCATCGCCAACCAGAAGGGCGACACGCGCAAGACCTGCCGCGGGCCGGCGCCGTCGGCCATGACGGCGGCCGAGGCGGGCGCCGCGGGCTACGACTGGTGGTTCACCGCCACGCGGGACCAGATCACCGCCGACCAGCGCAAGCCCACCGCCGCGACGCGCAACATCTACATCAACCACGACACGCGGAACTGCGAGGCGAACCCCGGCGAGACCTACTCCGCCGACTACCTCGGCCGGCTCCCCGCCGGCGGCTGCCAGACGCGCACGGACTGCTACGCCGCGCTGGGCGGCAAGCCGAACGGCGACACCGACGCGTGGACCTGCTACGCGGGCGAGAGCGGCAACCCCGCGGCGCCGTTCACGCAGCCCACGCCCACCGCGCCCGGCACCTGCATCTGCGGCGACCTCGGCGCCGGCTCGTTCTAGCCTCCGTTGCCCGGGCCCCGTTCGGGGCCCGGGCGTTCCCGGCCCTGCGCGTCACGCGTGCTCGCCGCCCGGCCTTCCGGGCGGGCGGCGGCGCGTCGTGACGAACGGTGAACCTCTCCAGGGGCGCAGCCAAGAGGGAGCCGTCCCGGCATGCTTGCCGGATGCTCTGTGCGCTGCTCGCCGCCGCCCTGGCCGTCACGGCTGCTCCCCAGGAGCCAGCCCTGGCGGACCTGCTGGAGCGCTCGGACGCCGCCTACGCGCGCCGCGACGAGCCCGGCGCGCTCGACGAGGTGCGCACCACGCTCGAGGAGGCGCAGCGGCGCGCGCCCGAGGACTACGAGGTGCTCTGGCGCCTCGCCCGGCTCGACTTCTGGCTCTCCGACGACCCGGGGCTGAAGGACTCGGAGAAGAGCCGCCTCGGCAAGCAGGGCTGGGACTACGGCGAGCGCGCCATCCGCGCGAACCCGGCGCGCGTCGAGGGCTGGCACTTCGCGGCGGCGGGCATGGGCAACTACTCGCTCGGCATCGGCATCTTCAAGGCGCTGACGCAAGGGATCGAGGGGAAGTTCAAGGACCGCCTCTCGCACGCCGAGAAGATCGACCCCGGGTTCCAGCACGGCTCGATCCCGACGGCGTGGGGGCGCTTCTGGTTCAAGCTGCCCTGGCCGAAGTACGACGCGAGGAAGAGCGAGCGCTCGCTGCAGGCGGCGCTGGCGCAGAACCCGGACAACGTGCGGGCGCGCGTGTACCTGGCCGACCTCTACCGGAAGGAAGGGCACGGGCGCGAGGCGAGGGAGCAGCTCGAGAAGGCGCTGGCATCGGAGCCGGGCCGTTATGACCCCCCCGAGGAGCGACGCTGGCAGCAGGTCGCGCGGGGCATGCTGGAACGCAAGTGAAAGCGAGGACGCGATGATCGCCGAGGCGGAGCTCAGGAAGGGGGCGTCCGACGCCCAGAACCTCGTCTCGCTGTTCGAGGCGCAGGCGCGCCGGCGCGGCGACGCGACGGCGGTGAAGTTCAAGTCCGGGGGCGCCTGGCGCGACGTGAGCTGGGCCGAGATGGCCCGCCGCGCGCGCGACGTGTCCGACGGGCTCGCGTCGCTCGGGCTCCGCGCCGGCGATCGCGTCGCCATCATCGGCGACACGAACCTCGAGTGGATCCTGGCGGACCTGGGGATCCTCGGCGCCGGCGGGATCACCGTCACCATCTACCAGTCCAACACGCCCCTCGAGTGCCAGTACATCCTGGCCGACTCCGGCGCGCGGTTCGTGTTCTGCGACTCCGCGGCGCAGGTGGCGAAGATCCGCGAGGTCCGCGGCAAGCTCCCGGCGCTGGAGGGCCTCGTGCGGGCGCAGGGTCCGGCGGCCGACGCGTTCGAGCGGACGCTCGCCGACGTGGAGCGCGCCGGCGTGGCCTGGCGCGCCTCGAACCCCGACGCGCACGCGGCGCGGCTCGCCCGCATCGGGCGCGACGACCCGGCCAGCTTCATCTACACCTCCGGCACCACCGGCAACCCGAAGGGCGTCGTGCTCACCCACGGCAACTGGGTCTACGAGGCGCTGGCGGTGGAGGGCCTGAAGGTCGTCCGCCCCGACGACCTCATCCTGATGTTCCTGCCCATGGCGCACTCGTTCGCCAAGGTGATCGAGGCGGTGTGGTTCAGCACCGGCGCGACCGGCGCGTTCGTCGAGTCGCTCGAGAAGATCGTGGACAACGCCGGCGAGGTCCGGCCCACGGTGATGCCGTCGGTGCCGCGCATCTTCGAGAAGGCCTACAACACCGTGATCACGAAGGGGCTCGCGACGCCGGGCCTGAAGGGCAAGCTGTTCAAGCTCGCCCTGGAGGAGTTCGAGAAGTACGCCGCCGCGAAGGAGCAGGGGAAGGACTACTCCTCGCTCGGGCTCACCATCGGCCGCAAGCTGGTGTTCCCGAAGCTCTCCGCCACCCTGTCCGAGCGCTTCGGCGGGCGGATGCGCCTGTTCGTCTCCGGCGGCGCGCCGCTCTCGCCGAAGATCGCCCACTTCTTCGACCAGCTCGGCTTCGTGATCCTGGAGGGCTACGGCCTCACCGAGACCTCCGCCGGCACGTTCGTGAACCGCCCCGGCGCGAACCGGATCGGCACGGTGGGCCCGCCGGTCCCCGGCACCGAGGTCCGCATCGCCGAGGACGGCGAGATCATGGTGCGCGGGCCGTGCGTGATGAAGGAGTACTACAACAACCCCGCCGCCACCGCCGAGGTGCTCAAGGACGGCTGGCTCGCCACCGGCGACATCGGGTTCGTGGACGAGGCGGGCTGCCTCAAGATCACCGACCGCAAGAAGGACATCATCGTCACGGCGGGCGGGAAGAACGTGGCGCCGCAGAACCTCGAGAACGAGCTGAAGACCGACCCGCTCGTCTCGCAGGTCATGGTGCACGGCGACAAGCGCAAGTTCCTCTCGGCGCTCATCACGCTCAACGAGGAGAACGCGCGCAAGTGGGCGAGCGAGCACGGCCTGCCGGCGGGCGAGGGGCTGCACCGCGATCCCCGGCTGCGCGCGCGCATCCAGGAGTCGATCGACGCCCTCAACGCCCGGCAGGCGAGCTACGCCACCATCAAGAAGTTCGAGATCCTGCCGCGCGACTTCACGCAGGCGACCGGCGAGCTCACGCCCACCCTGAAGGTGAAGCGCAAGGTCGTCACGCAGCAGTACCAGGCCCTGCTCGACTCCTTCTACGCCGAGTAGCCGTCGCCCCCACGAGGCGGTCGCGCCCCGGGGCGGCGAGTGCTTAACTGACCCCGGGGTGCCAGCTCGCGCGGCCGCCCGGCGGGGGGATCATGGAGCAGAGCGGGGTACGGGTCCTCCTCGTCGAGGACGACGACGACAACCGGGAGCTCATGGCCGAGGTGCTCACCGCCTCCGGGTGCCAGGTCATGTCCGCCGCGAGCGGCCAGGAGGGGCTGAAGACCCTGTCCGAGCACTCCATCGACGTGGTGGTCACCGACGTCGGCATGCCCGGCATGGGCGGGCTGGAGATGGCCCGCGCGGCGAAGGCCATCGCGCCCACCGTCCCGGTGGTCGTCGTCACCGGCTGGGCCGAGCGCGACGACATCGCGCGGGCGCGCGGCCGCGACGTGGACGCGGTGCTCATCAAGCCGGTGGACCCGGACGCGCTCACCGCGGCGGTGAACGACGCCGTGCAGACGCACGGGCGCGCGTAGCGGCGGCCGCCCGGGCCGGCTTGACACCCCCGGACCCGCCCAATACGTTGCCGGTTCCCGAGGCTTGATTCCGGAATCAGCGGCCGCCGAGCGGCCCCGAGGGGACCGACATGGCAGTGTCCACGGTGAAGGAAGTCTTCGAGCACCACATCCCGGCGAAGCTCCTGGCGAAGCCGGACGTCGTCACGCGGATCGCGGCCGTCTACCAGTTCAACATCTCGGGTCCCGGCGGCGGCACCTGGGGCGTGGACTGCACCGCGCCGGGCGGGAAGGTGAGCGAGGGCGCGCCCACGAGCCCGAAGTGCACGGTGGCCGCGACCGAGCAGGACTTCCTGAACATCGTGAATGGCAAGCTCAACCCGCAGATGGCCTTCATGTCCGGGAAGCTCAAGATCCAGGGCGACATGGGCCTCGCCATGAAGCTGCAGCAGATCCTGGTCTGACCCGGGGCGACGGGCGTGGCGCTCCCGCTCGCCGGCGTCCGCATCCTCGACCTCACCCGGCTCCTGCCCGGGCCGTACGCGACGCTGGTGCTCGCGGACCTCGGCGCGGACGTGGTGAAGGTGGAGGACCCGCAGGGCGGCGACTGGCTGCGCTGGATGCCGCCGCTCGCGGGCGAGCAGTCCGGCGCCTTCCACGCGCTGAACCGCAACAAGCGCTCCCTCGCGCTCGACCTCCGCAGGCCGGAGGGCGCCGAGGCGTTCCTGCGGCTCGCGGCGCGCGCCGACGCCGTCGTCGAGTCCTTCCGGCCCGGCGTGCTCGACCGGCTCGGCGTCGGGTACGAGGCGCTCCGCGCCCGCGCCCCCGGCCTCGTGCTCTGCTCCGTGTCCGGCTACGGGCAGGACGGCCCGTACGCCGGGCGCGCCGGCCACGACCTCGACTACTGCGCCGTCTCCGGCGTGCTCGCCGCGAACGGCCCGCCCGACGCGCCGCGGCCGCTGGGCGTGCAGGTCGCGGACGTGGCGGGCGGCGCCTGGCCCGCGGTGGCCGGGATCCTGGCGGCGCTCCTGCGGCGCGCCTCCACCGGCGAGGGCGCGCACGTGGACGTGTCGATGACCGAGGGCGCGCTGGCGCTGCTCGCCATGCCGCTCGGGATGGCGTGGGCCCGCGGCGCGCCGCTCGAGCGCGGCCGCGAGCTCCTCGACGGCGGCGCCGCCTGCTACGGCGTGTACCGCACCCGCGACGGCCGCTTCGTCGCGCTGGCCGCGCTCGAGCCCCCGTTCTTCGCCGCGTTCTGCGAGGCCGTGGGCCGGCCCGAGCTGGCGCCGCGGCAGTGGGACGAGGGCGGCGCGGCGGTCCGCGCCGAGCTGGAGGCGATCTTCGCCGCGCGCACCCGCGACGAGTGGGCCGCGTTCGCCGCGGCGCACGACGCGTGCGTCGCGCCGGTGCTGGAGGGCGACGAGCCGCGCGCCGACCCGCAGCTCGCCGCGCGCGGCGCGTTCGTCGCGGTGGACACGCCGTGGGAGGGCAGGGCGCTCCCGGCGGTGGCGTCCCCGGTGCGGCTGCGCGGGGAGGCCGCGCCGCTCCGGCCCGCGCCCCGGCTGGGCGAGCACGGCGACGCGGTGCTGGCCGAGGCCGGGTTCTCGCCCGCGGAGATCGCGGCCTTGCGCGCGGCGGGTGCGCTCGGAGCGTGAGCCGGGCCCGGCGCGCCGCGCGCGGGCGCTGGCACTTTCGGTTGACAGGCCGGGGACGGCCGACCAAGTTCGGGGCCGGATGCGCGCGCTCCTCGCCGCCGGTCTGGCGCTGTTCCTGGTCTTCGCGGCCGGGGGGCACCACGTGCACGCGCCCGGGCCGCACGGCGCCGACCACTGCGCCGTGTGCGCGGTGCGGAGCGCCGACGTCGCGCACGACGAGACCCCGGACGTCGCGCCGCGCCCCGTCCTCGAGGACGTGGTCGAGCCTGCGCGCGGTCTCGCACCCGTGCTGGGCGCCCCGCTCGGCGCCGTCCCCGGGCAGTCACCTCCGCGGAACGCGTAGCCCGCTCCGGCTCCGCATTGGGGCGCGCGGCTCCACGCGCGCCCGCGATCCATTCCGCGTAACATGGCGCGCCGGGCGCGCGCCGAGGTGCTCCATGCGTTCACTCATCGTGGCGAGCGTGCTCGCCGTGTCCGCCGTTCCCACCGCCGGGTCTGCGCAGTCGTCCGGCGCGGCCCCCCAGCCGTCCACTTCCCCCGCGCAGCAGGATCCGAAGCAGCTCGAGGCCGAGATCGCGAAGGAGCTGGGCGCCTCCCCCTCGGCCTCGCCCGCGCCGCAGCAGGCCGCCCCGCCGGCCGGCGGCGCCGCGCCCGCCACCGGCGGCAGCCCGTACGCGCGGCTGCTGCTGCTCCCCGACGTGAGCGCCATCGGCTCGGCGTCGCTCGCCTACGACGGCTACGACGTCGAGAAGCGCTCGCCCCGCGGCGGCCCGTACAGCCCCGCCGAGAAGCCGGCGTTCGCGTTCGAGGAGCTCGAGCTGGGCCTCCAGGCGGTGGTCGATCCGTACGTCCGCGCCGACGTGTTCCTCTCGTTCACCGAGGCCGGGGCCGGGGTCGAGGAGGCCTACGTCACCACCCTCGCGCTCCCGGCCGGGCTCCAGGTCCGGGCCGGCCGCATCTACAGCCCGTTCGGCCGGCTCAACCTGCAGCACCCGCACGCCTGGGAGTTCGTGGACGCGCCGCTCGCGCGCGAGCGGCTGCTCGGCGAGGAGTCGCTGGGCGGGCCGGGCGTGGAGGTCGCCTGGCTCGCGCCGCTGCCGTGGTTCTCGGAGCTGCGCCTCGCCGGCCAGAACACGACGCTGGTCGAGGACGCGCCGTCCGAGCTGACCGGGGTGGCGCGGCTGCTCAACTACGTGCCGCTCGGCGAGACGGCCACGCTCGGCGTGGGCCTGTCCGCGGCGCGGCGCGGGGAGGGCACCGCCGGCGCGTTCCGCGATCTGGGGGGCGCCGACGCGTACCTGCGCATCCGCCCGACGTCCGGGCGCGCCTACCTCGCGGTGCAGGGCGAGGTGTACGCGCGGAAGTTCCGCGGCGCCGCCGCCGACGCGAACGGCGGGGGCACCGACACCGGGTGGTGGACGCAGGCGTTCTGGCGGCAGAGCACGTGGTGGGGGTACGGCGTGCGCTACGAGCGCGCGCCGTCCGCGGGCGAGGCGCCGGCCGGCACCGAGCAGCGCGCCAGCGGGCTCGTGACCTGGTTCCCCTCGGAGTTCCAGCGGCTCCGGCTGCAGGTGGGCTGGGACCGGCTGCCCGGCGGCGGTGGCGGCCTCGAGGCGCTGCTCCACGTCGAGTTCGGCATCGGGGCGCACGGCGCCCACCCGTTCTAGGAGGAGATCGCCATGACCTTCCGCTCCGTCGCCCTCCTCCTCGCGCTCGTCCCCGCCTTCGCGCTCGCCGGCCCCCGGGTCGTGACCACCACCGAGGGCCTCGCCGCCCTCACCCGCGAGGTCTCCGCCGGCCGCGCCTCGGTGGAGAGCCTCTCGCGCGGCTCGCAGGACCCGCACTACGTGGACGCGAACCCCATGCTCGCGGTGAAGCTCCGGAACGCCGACCTGCTCGTGGACGTCGGGCTCGACCTCGAGATCGGGTGGCTGCCGCCGCTCGTGAACCAGTCGCGCAACGCCGCCATCCAGCCCGGCGGCGCGCACCGGCTCACCGCCGCCTCTGCCGTGCAGGTCCTCGACGTCCCCACCGGCCCCGTCGATCGCAGCCGCGGCGACCTCCACCCCGCCGGCAACCCGCACTTCCTCACCGATCCGCGGCGCGCGCTCCAGGTCGCGACCGCCATCGCCGGGAAGCTCGGCGAGCTCGACCCCGGCGGCGCCGCCGCCTACCAGGGCGCGCTCGGCGCGTTCCGGACGAAGCTCGAGGCCGATCTGGCGCGGTGGCAGGCGGCGCTCGCGCCGGCCAAGGGGCGGAAGATCTTCTCGCAGCACCGCACGCTCACGTACTTCCTCGACTGGAGCGGGATCGTGTCGGCCGGGGAGATCGAGCCGCGCCCCGGCGTGCCCGCGCCGCCCGCCTACCTCGCCGAGCTGGTGCAGCGGGCGCAGCGCGAGGGCGTGAAGGCCATCGTGGTGGAGAACTACTACGACACGAAGTCCGCCGAGGTGGTGGCGCGCCACGCCGGCGCGAAGGTGGTGCGCGTGCCCGGCGACGTCGGCGGCGAGCCCGGGGTGAAGACCTACGAGCAGTGGATCCAGGAGCTCGTGGAGCGGGTGGCGGGGGCGCTCCGTTGAGCCCCGGCCCGCTCGTCACGCTCGAGGGGGCGACGGTCGGCTACGGCCGCCGCCCCATCCTCGAGGGCGTGGATCTCTCCGTCGAGGCCGGCGACTTCCTGGCCGTCGTCGGGCCGAATGGCGGCGGCAAGACCACGCTGGTGCGCTCGGTGCTCGGGGCGCTCCCGCTGCTCGCCGGGCGGCGCACGCTGCGGCCCGGCGTGCGTGTCGGCTACGTGCCCCAGCGCGACCACGTCGATCCCGTGTGGCCGTTCACCGCCGGCGAGGTGGTGCTGATGGGGCGGGTCCCCGCGCTCGGCCCCGGGCGCCGCCCCGGCTCCGCCGACCAGGAGGCGGTGCGGGCCGCCCTCGGGCTCGTCGGCATCGAGGCGCTCGCCGGGAGCGCGTACGGCGAGCTGTCCGGCGGGCAGCGCCAGCGCACGCTCATCGCGCGGGCGCTCGCTGCCGAGCCCACGCTGCTCGTGGTGGACGAGCCCACCAACGGGATGGACCCCTCCGCCGAGCTCGCCACCATGGACCTGCTCCGCGATCTGCACGAGGGCGTGCGGATCGCGATCGTGATGGTGTCGCACCGGCTCGAGGCCGTCGCGAACTACGCCCGCTCGCTCGCGTTCGTGGACAAGGACCAGGCGCTGTTCCGCGTCGGGTCCGTGGACGAGATGCTGCGGCCCGAGGCGCTCGGGGCGCTGTACGGGCGGCCCGTGGCCGTGCGCGAGCTGGACGGGCGGCGCCTCGTGTACCCCGTGAACGGGCAGGTGCGGCGGTGAGCGCGTTCGAGACGTTCCTGTCCGCGCGCGAGATCTGGGAGGTGCCCCTCGCCGCGTCGATCGTGGCCGGCGCGCTCCTCGGCGCGCTCGGCGTGTACGTGGTGCTCCGGCGGACCGTGTTCGTGTCCGCCGCGCTGACGCAGGTGTCCACGCTCGGCCTCGTGCTCACGCTGCTCGTCGAGGAGCGGGTGCACATCGAGACCGAGCACGCCACCGAGCAGCTCGCCGTCGCGATCCTGTTCTCGGTCGCCGGGGCGCTCGTCCTCGGCGCGCTCCGTCCGCGCCGGCTGCCCGCCGAGGCCACCGTCGGCGCCGCCTGGGTGACCGCGTCCGCGCTGGTGGTGCTCGGGGTCAGCCAGCTCGTGCACGCCGCGCACGACCTCGGCGGCATGGTGTTCGGCAACGCCGTGGCCGTGCCCGCCGGAGACCTGGCCGTGATCGTGCTGGTGGCCGCCGTCTGCACCGCCGTGCACCTCGTGTTCGCGAAGGAGCTCGCGTTCGCCTCGTTCGACCCCGAGACCGCCCAGGCGCTCGGGCTGAAGGTGAAGCTCTGGGACGCCGTGCTGTTCCTGACCATCGGGCTCGCGATCCCCGTGACCGCGCGGGCGCTCGGCGCGCTGCCCGTGTTCGCGTTCCTGACGCTGCCCGCCGCGGCCGCGCTGCTGCTGAAGGTGGGGTTCCGCCCCGCGTTCGCCGTGGCCGCCGGCCTCGGCATCCTCGCGGCCGGCGGCGGGTACGTGCTGTCGTGGATCTGGGAGATCCCCACCGGCGCGACCATGGTGGCGCTCGCCGCGCTGTTCCTCGTGCCCGGCGCGCTGCTGCGCCGCGGGGGAGGGTGAGCCCGGCGGCGGGGCCGCCGCCGAGACCCCGCGCCGAGCCACCCCAGGCGCATTTCGGCGCGGTGCGAAAAGGTCTTGACCGGAACCGGCCCGGACTGTAGAAACCCGCCTCGCTTCGACACTTTCCCACCTGACGCGGGGTGGAGCAGCCAGGTAGCTCGTCGGGCTCATAACCCGAAGGTCGCAGGTTCAAATCCTGCCCCCGCAACCAGTCTGAACGAACAGGCCGCCTCCCTCGGGAGTGCGGCCTGTTCCATTTCTGAGGGCCAGCTTCGCCGTGTAGCCGTCGGAAGCGCTTCCTCTTCGTGCTCTCTGTGTAGCCGAAGGCGGTTGGTCAGGTCTTCTTCTTCAGCCGCTCGCGGTTCACAGCGCGAACACGGCCTCCAGCTTCGATGTAGGCGGCGCGAGCCGCCTTCAACTCAGGCTTGTGGCAGTCGCGGAAGCGCCGCTCGGCGCCGCAGGGGCACCACTGGTTGTCCGGCGGCATGCCGAGGCCGGGCTGGACGAAGCGCTGGAGGCCGACCGGGAAGCTCGCGACCAACTCCTCCCTGAACTCCTTCTTGCCGGCCTCGCCGTGAGCATAGGCGGGTCCTGGGTATTCCCCGGTGAGCGCCTGGATGGTCGAACGCCGAAGATGGATCAGGACTTGCTGGAGAAAGCCGACGAGGCCCACGCGCTCGTAGTCGATCTCGTGGGCAGGCGGCATCTGCACGCAGACGTTCGCGCCGACGTGGGCGTCCTCGGCCAGCGGCATCGGGCTCTTCAGGATCACGACTTCGGGATCGGCTCCCCGGGCTGGGAAGGCGGCCGGGACATCCATCCGCAAGTCGAACAGGTATTCCTTCTCGGTCGGGCCCAGGAGCCTGGCGGGGCCCTCAAGCCTCGTAGCGCCACCACGATCGTCCTGCACGACGCGCCAGCGCTCTTCGGTCGCCAGGAAGGCGTCGATTTCGCTCTTCCGCCTCCCCACTACTTCCACCACCACGAACGCGCCGGCTGGACTCCGTCCGGCGACGGGACGACACGGGCCCCGGTGCTCGCGGTTCCGACCACCGAGACCTTGCCGGCGTAGGCCCGAGCCTCCTGCTTCGCCCCGACCTGCTCGGCGTCGGCGGTCGAGACGTAGGCGGTGCCCTCCGCCGCGAAGAGCGCCTTCAGATCGTCCTCCAGCATGTCGTGGACGGCCTTCGAGACCTTCGTCTGGCCGGGCTCGGCACCGTCCTGGAGCGCCGATGCGTTCGGGACGGACTCCCCGAGCACGACGATGTCTCGGTTCCCCTTCAGGCCGAGGTAGGTCACGAGCACTCGGCCGTGGTCGATCCCGACCGTCATGTCCACGTTCGCGAACGCGGGGAACAGGGTCCGGCAGAGCTTCACGACCGATTGCATCGCCGCCGCCGCCTCGAACGACTTGCTCGCGTACCGGGACGAGGCAGCCGCCTCGTAGAAGAGGCCCTGGATCCGGTCGCCCTGGTACTGGATGTGGTCGCCGTCGTACTCGGCCCGGACGACCTGGTGCATCTCCGCGCGCACGGCGTGGAGGCACCGGAGAAGGTCGCGCTTGTCCGTGGCCTCCGCGACGAGCTTCGTGAAGCCTGACAGGTCCGCGAAGAACGAGGCGCCGTCGAACTTGGCGGTCCTGACGCCGAGGCGCTCGAAGTCGAGCCGCTCCTTCGGCTCGAAGAGCTCGAAGTGCGAGAGGGGGAACTTCGAGCACTCCTCCTGGACGGCCTTCTCCCACCGCTCCGGCAGCGCCTCGGCCGCCGGCAGGCTGGCGACGAGCGGGGTGGCGGCCGGTCCGTACCGGGTTCCCGACTTGCCCGTGAGAGCCTTCGCCGCCACGTTCGCGGCGTCACCGACGAACAGAAGCTCCCGGCTCCCGCCCCGCCCGTTCACCGTCGCGATGGTGTCGCCGGCCTCGATCCCGGCTTCCAGGTTGAAGGTGAACCCCGTCTCCGCCGCGACGAGCTTCGACAACTCCTTCGCCTGCGAGACGAACTGGTTCGCCGCCCCGAGCCTCTTCAAGGGCGGGTCCTTCACGTCGGTCGTGTCGTAGGGCTTGTGGAAGATCGCGTGCAGCCGTGCGCCCTGGAAGTGGATCTTCTCCGCGCCGTCCGTCTCGTACAGCAGGGACGTGAGGACGCGCTGGTAGACGTGGAGGTGGCGCAGGAGCTTGCGCAGCTTCTCCTTGTCTTCTCCGGCCTCGTCCAGGTGTTGCTGGAGGTTAACGGGGTCGAGGTAGAGATGCACCCCGGTGACGACCCGACAGTCGGTCGGGGTGAGGTTCTCCAGGTTCATCTCCTTCGTGAGCGGCTTCACGACGAGATCCTTCGTCTCGTCGTAGCTCTTCAGCAGCCGCTCCTTCGCCTCAGTCTCCTTCCACATGCTTCACCTCCAGAGCGCCAGGCCGATGGTCACGACCCAGGCGACGAACGCGACGAGCAGAAGGCGCGTCGCGCTCCTCTGCCACTTCCACTTCTCGTCCAGCAGCCAGGTGATCTTCAGGTTCTCGTAGGCCAGGTCGAGGACGGCGCCGGTAGGCGCGAGCGCCAGCAAGGCGTGCACGTACTCGGCGGGGCGTCGGTGGTACGCGGCGATGTCCTTCGCCCAGAGCAGGCGCGGTGCGCCCACGACCGGCACCACGTCCTCCTCCGAGGGGAAGCGCGGCCACAGGACCATCACCGCGCAGAGGACGGCCGCGACGAGCAGCCCGAGCGAGATCGTAGCCGCCACGACCAGCGCGAGGTCGGCGAGTGTGACCTTGTCGATGATGTTGCTTCCCAGGACCGCGACGATGATCCCGCCACCCCCGATGATGGTCGCCGCCTTCTGATCGGCGAGCTTCACCATCTCCTGGAGGTTGGCGTGGGTGTAGTACGCGAACTCCGTCCGCGCGGCGTGGTCGCCCGCTGCTCCGGGCGTCGGCGTGCCCGATCCTGCCGAGCCCGATGGTGCGGCCTCTCCAGGCGAAGTAGCCGGCTCGGCTGATGCGGTCTTCACCGCCAGACCTCCCGAACGCGCGTGCAGTGGGAGTATGGCCCACCCCCCTGACAGTCGAACGGTCGGGACGCGGTCGGCAGGCGCCGGATGGTGCGGCAGGCGGTTGCGGGCGCGCGCTGGTCGGAGAGTGTCGAACAGGAGGCGAGGGCGGCACGTCGCCGGCAAGCTCTCTGGCGCGGCCTGGCCTACGCCCGCGCGTGTCGCCGGGAGGCCCGCCGAGCCCCTTGTTCCCGGGGTTGGGCGGTGTCCGGCCCCGTGCTATCCCGCCACCGATGGCCATCCACGCCGCCCGCCGCGCCAGACGGGCGGGGCCCGGCCGCTCGTAAGCGCGGCACGGCCCCGTCCACGACACCAGGGAAGACCCCTGGGAGGAGCGCGACCGTGGCGACGTGGACGTCCGCATCGACGCGGCGGAGGTCGTGGTCACCTATCGCGACGGCGACAAGGTCCAGCAGTGCGGGCGGTCGGAGCGGGTACTCGAACCTGACGTGGAGGCGTGGGTCTTCGACCAGGCCGACGCCGGGGATATGGTCGAGACCGCGCGCGGCCGGTTCGTTCGGCAGGCCGCGCCGTCCGGCGGAGTGCGCGCGTGACCGCGATGTTCGAGCGGATCCGGCTCCGGCCTGGAACGCGATACCAGACCCGGGATGCCTTCTTCGCGAGGGCGAACGAGTTCCGCATCCTGGAAGACTTCGAGTGGGTGAAGCCGCTCCGGCTCGATCTCGAGCCCGGCAGCGTGGGCGTCTTCGAGCGGGAGGACGGCCAGAAGATCATCGTCCGCCACGAAGACGATCCGCGAGATCGCGACGAAGAGCAGGAGGAGGGGCATACCGTGGACGAGAAGCTCCCCGAGTTCATGTTCACCGTCGTCACGCCGGTCGGCACGTTCAAGCGCGTGTCGCGCCAGGCTCTGAAGTTCGCGGTCGTCTACGTGCCCGAGGAGCGACGCCGCGCGGGGCAGGACGGCTTCTGCCACGGCTGGACCGTCACCGAGGAGCGGGCGCAACGCCTCGCGGACGAGGTGCGGGCGAACTTCGGCGTCGAAGCAAGCATCACGGCCGTCACCGTGAAGCGCCGCTGGATCGAGCGCACGCCCAAGACCATCACGGAGTAAACCGGCGATCCCGTTCGCGAGAGGCTCTGGTACGCTCAGTTCATGGCGTACGCGAAGGCGATCATCCTGGCCGTGGTTGCCGCAGTGGTGGCAGGCGCCGGGGCAGGCGCGGTCGAGGCGTGGACCGTCGCCATGGCGAGGCTGGGTGCGGAGGACCGAGCCGTTCTCTTCGCTCAGTCGATCAGCGTGGCGGTGAACTGCGCGGCCTTCTTCGTCCTGGTACTTGTGCCGCTCGCGGCAGTCCTCGTGGTCGGTGTGAGGCGCCGGCGAAGGCGTTCCTCGCCGGGCCGGGTGCGGTGACCACTGGGGGAGTGGATGCCCGTCGGGCGTGAGGTGCAGTTCCTGAACATCGACCTGCTGCTGGTTGGTCGCTTCCACCGGAAGCCGCTCCTCGCCGCGTTGGGTGATGAGGTGTTCGTGCTTCACGAGGACGCGCAGTTCGAGGGCGAGGAGTGCCTGATCCTCGAAGTGCTGGAGCCCGAGCTCGACCTCGCGAACACCCTCATGCGGCTCTTGAAGTGGGCACGAGGGCTCCCGCCTGCGGCCCGGCGAGCCTGGGCGGCCGCCTCGCGACGGGTGTTCGACATCGGCATCGCGGCCGGCCTAAGACCGCACGAGAGCCACTGGGAGATCCGGGCCGAGGAAGTCGCGGCGCTCGCGGCGCTGAATGCGGAGGTCGTGCTCACGGTCTACGGGGCGGACGGGAACGGGCCACCTTCGCCCACATCGTCGCCATCGCAGCGCTCGGGGCGCGGCCTCGCCGAGAAGCGCGGCAGCGGGAGGGGCACCAGGATGCGGCCGAAGGGGAAGCGGTGAGCAAGACGCAGCGGAAAGTGGACCTCGCCATCGACGAGTTCGTCGCGCGCGTGAACGGGTCTCCCCGTGCTGCGCTCGACCCCGAGGTCGTCCCGGTGAACCTGCGGGAGGGGCGACAGCAGGCGGCCGCGCTCGACTGGGTTGCGTGGGGCATCGTCCGCGCGCCCTCGCCGTGCGCCTGGGTGGACGAGTTCGAGGCGAAGCTGCCCGGCCGGCTTCCACGGTCGTACGGATCGTTCGTCACCCGATACTTGTTCCCGGCCTTCGATGTTGGTCCGGTCACGCTCTTCGCGAACACCGGGGGTGGGGTCGGTGAGCGGTGGGAGCTTGTGCAGGCCGCTTTCTGGGACGAGCACCTGTCCACACCCCTCCTCGCGGCGGGCTTCGTCCAGTTCGGCCGACCATCCGGTGGCAGCTACGACCCGGTCTGCTTCGACCTCAACAAGACGACGAACGCCGGGGAGTGCCCGGTAGTCCAACTGGACCACGAGGCGGCGCTCATGGGCGGGAAGGTGCAGGTGGTAGCGGACATCGCGCCCTCCTTCATGGCGCTCCTGGCTCGCGAGCCGAGGTGACGAGATGAACCAGAGTCGAATGAAGCGGCTCGCACTGGGGGCGCTCGGGGTGCTGCTCCTCTCTCCGCTGAACCTTGCGGTCTTCCGATTGCTCCCGCAGGACAACGCCTTCCCTCTAGGGGTGGTTGTCGTCATGGATGCGCTCGGCATCCTGCTGGCCATCCGCTGGCTGCCGTCAGCCGGCATGGCGGTCGTTCTGGCGTGCGTGGTCAACGTCCCGCTCTTGCGGTGGGTAGGTGTTCCAGAAGCGGGGGAGTGGGCTGGTCTGTTCGCGCTCCCGAAGCTCTTCTTCTTCCTCGTCGCAGGGTGGTGGTCGTGGTCTCAGCGGCGGGACCAGAGCAGGGCACTCCGATGGGCCGGCGCTCTTGTCCCAACGGCCTGCTGCACGTACGTCGTCGTCTTTGGGCTCGTCGGCTGACGAGGCGTGTGGGGAGCCTTCGGTTCCGCAGGGCCTCACCGTCCCGGCGCGAAGCGGGGTGCCTGGAGCCTCGGCAAGAAGAACGTGCTGTCGAGAGAGCGGTTCGTTGAGGGAGGTATCAGGCCCCCGCAACCAGTCCGACGCCGGCCAGCCCAGAGCTGAGCCGGCGTCTTCTTCTGGGGCGACCCTTGCTCGACCTCGTCGCGCGCACCTCCGGCACCTGGATCAACGTCGCCGCGGTCGCGGCCGGCACGGTGGTGGGCGCCGGCGTGGGCGCCCGCTTGCCGGAGCGCCTCGGGCGGACGCTGATGCAGGTGCTCGGGCTTGTGACGCTGCTGGTCGAGCTCGGGATGGCGCGCGGGCTGGACGGCGTCCGCGCCGGTCCGCTCCCCGGGATCATCCTCGCGCTGGTGAGCCTCGCGCTCGGCGCGGTCGTCGGCGAGCTGCTCGGCATCGAGGAGCGGCTCACCGCCATCGGCGAGGCGGCGCGCCGCAAGGTGGGCGGCGGAGGCCGCTTCACCGAGGGCTTCGTCACCGCGTCGCTGCTCTTCTGCATCGGACCGATGGCGATCGTCGGCTCGATCCAGAACGGCCTGACGCTCGACGCGCAGACGCTGGTGCTGAAGTCGTCGCTCGACGGGATCGCCGCGGTCGCGCTCGCGGGGGTCTACGGGGTCGGGGTCGGGCTCTCCGCGCTGCCGATCCTCCTCCTCCAGGGCGGCATCAGCGTCGCGGCGGCCGCGTTCGCGCGGCTGCTGCCGAACCCGGCGACGGATCCGCGCGTGCTCGCGGTCGGGGGCGCCGGCGGGCTCCTGCTGGCAGGTATCGGCGTGAACTTGCTGCTCTCAGGCGTTGGGATGGAGGACCGCCGGGTCCGCGTCGGCTCGATGCTGCCGGTGCTGGTGATCGCGCCGGTGCTGGTGGTGGTGCTGGCGGGGTGGTGAGGCGGCGGGGGCTGGGCGGGAGCCCGTAAAGGGTCTTGTGGATGGACGGCGATCCGCCGGCACGAGTGGAGGGTGTGCGCAGTTCACGGCTCCAACTGGTCCGCGGGAACGAACGCCCAGTCACGAGCGAGTTTGGGATCGAACCTCGGAGTGCATGGAACGGGATTAGCCCAGCACTGGTCGCCCTTGACGGGAACGCTGACGCGAAGCCCTGACTCCGTAGCCATCTCAGAGGTATAGGTTAGCGGCAGTTGCGGCCGCGCAACGACTGGGATCGGCCATGGCCGGAGAACCGCGATTCTCAAAACGCCCGACGCAAACACCAGGACCGCCGCCATGAGCAGGGCCGCCGCGATGGTCCCGACCCGGAATGCGCGGCTAGGTGCTGCGGGGACGCGGCTGGCAGCAAACGCAAATGGAAGCAGGGCAGCAGAAAACAGGAATCCGAGCGCGAAGCGCGGGTTGGGCGCTAACGCGAACCAGTAAAGAATTCCGCCAAGCGTTACGGATATGGTGATGGCGAGTGGCGCTGTCAGCGCACGCCGGGTCGCCCACATTGCCGCGAGCGCGCACGTGATCATCACGCCCAAGATCAGGTAATCCAGCCTGCTTAGCGTCGCTTCGAGCCAGGCCGGTAGCCACGCCCAGCTGCCGAGAACTTGATCGGGAGTCAGTCCGGGCTGCCGCGCGTCCGCATAGATCCACCTAGCCTCCTCCTGCACTTGAGCGGGAGAAGGCGTCCACCTCAGGCTGTTGATACACGTGCTCGCTGCGGGGTACACGACGCAGCCCGACAGCAGAACTGAACGCAATGCCCACAATCCAGCACACAGTGACAACAGCCCAGTAAGTGCCAGGAGGCGCTTGCGGCCAAGGGCGTTGCGCCTCCGCGCCAGGGCGACCGCTCCGCCGAGCAACAGCGGAGCGGCCGATACCTTGATCGTGACGGCGAAAACGCCGAGAAGCATCGCGGCCACGGCATCTCCGTCGTTCGGTTCCAGCGCGCGCGCCAGCAAGACGAGAGTGAACGGAACGATGACGGTGAGGGCCTGATCTGGTGCTTGTGCCCCGATGCCTTCGGTCGCGTGGGCAACGGGTAGGATCACCGCAATCATTGCGATGTTCGAGAAGCTATTGTCTCCTCTAAGTAGGCGAGCGGCAGCAGCACTTGCACCGCATGCCGCGAAGAGCATGGGCAAGATGTTCACGAAGTATGCGCTCGCGCCATCGGACGCGAAGGAGTGTTCGAGCAGGGCACTCAGGACGAACCAGCAATTGTTGTACGCGAGCGGCCCATATAGGTTCACCACCCCGATCGCGATGGGCTGTTCGCTTGCCCACCTCACGGCCTGAAGGTAGTAGAGCCCGGCGTCGTACAGCCTCCAGGGTGGCTGCATGAGCGCGACGATGGCTGCGAGCGCCAGGGCCGAGCCCAGGACCTCGATGCGCGACACTCCCTCGCTCAGCCATCTGCGCCGCAGCCAGAACACCACCGTTCCCGTCAGCCACGCGACCGTGGCGACCGGAGGGCTTAGCGGCAGTCCGAAGTTGAGGACCATCCCTCCAAGCGCGAGCACGCCGAGGCCCAGCATCCCAGTGACGGCGCGCCTCAGGTAGGGATCCCCGCCGTATCGCAAGAGCGCCCCCAGCCCCAGGATCGGCGGGATCCATGTGACGACGATCAGGACGATGAAGAGCACGCAATCACCTCGGGAATCCTTCCCTGGACGCTGGCGTGAGCACATCGAGGCGCTGTGAGTCGCGCCGGTGTGCCCAAATTCGTCGCCTGAGCGTCGCTCGCTTGCTTGCCGGCTGGCTGTAGAGAGGTGCGGCGCGCAGGGGCGAGCATCAGGCCAGGAGACTTGACCGGCCTCGCCGCACGAAGCTGTCGCGGAGCTCCTTCAGTCATTGTGAGCGTGCTAGCTGGAGGCGACCGTCTTCGCCTTGCGGCTCGTCAATTGCGGGAGGGGGGTGCGTTCTAGTGAATCGGCGCGCGACGCAGCTGTGCCAGTGGTCGGCGTCTAGGCTTGATCCGGCGCTCTCATGTGATCGACGCAACACCTCGGCGATGATGACCGACCTGGACGCCGAGGAGATGGGATGGGGAAACGAGTCGATCACGGGCACCGACTGACCGGGGCGGACCGCATCGAGAGCCAGCGGCGGCGGGTCGCCGCCGGCGAGACTTTGGCACTCCGGTGCTCACGGTCGACCGCTCCACGGGTGAGGCGACCTGCTTCTTGCCATTGCGAACCCCGATGCTCTGCGAAGCCGAGAGCACCTCCTGGAACTCCTGGGGCAGCTCGAACGTGCGGAACGCGCGCCGAGCCAAGGGGCGGGCGTCGCGGACGTTACGTCCTACTGTGCGGGGTGGGCGGGCAAGTGCCGTGAACTGGTGAAGCGGTACTCGGCCCCGTAGTAGTCGCGTGGGGCGCGGCGCCGCGCGCGCGGGTCAGCAGCCGCCCTTCTTCCTCGGCGGCGGGCAGATGCCGAGGGGACGCGGCGCCGGCGGGCGCCCGCCACGAGGCGCGCATAGCCCCGAGCGCGCGCCGGTCGGGCGCGGTCCACGATGGGCGGCGGCGACCTGCATCCCCCACTCGAACATCCGGATGAACTCGCGGCACAAGGCCGGCGTGATGCTCTGGACCGGATCGCCACGATAGACCTCGATGCGTCCGACGCGGTGGCCCTGTTGCACGGGGTCGATGAACTTGGCGATCAGCGGGAACTCCGCCCGCCACTCCAGCGGGCCCTCGTTCACGAGGAGGAAGCCGTCCTCGCAGTCGATGGACCCGTCATGCTGCCGCTCCACCGCGATGCCTCCCCACGCCAGCCGGTCGCGCAAGCCATCCTTCGCGGTGACGCCGCCGATGGCGATGATGAGGTTGTCGTTCCGCGCGAAGTCGGGAGGCTTGATGCCCGACCGCAGCATGGCCTTGCAGTCCTCCACGCCGAGCCGGATGCGGCCGTTCCGCTGGAGCAGCGGGTCACCGAGGTGGTCCATCTTGTAGAAACGAACGACGCGGATGATGGGCTGCTCGGTTGCGAGGGCGCGGGCGGTGGCCATGGCGGGTCTGATACCCCGAGCCACGCGCGACGACACCGCGACGGGATGTCACCGCCGCTGGCGCCTGAACCTGGCCGGCTCGCCGCGCGGCACCACCCATGTTGCCTCTGGGGCGGCGAGGGCTGATGCGTCCCCAAACGGGCCCCGCAACCAGTTGATTCAGCACCGAGACGGCCGTCCACCAGGGCGGCCGTCTCGCTTTTCGGGCTCGGGGGCACGCGCACTCGGCCGCCGGGCACGGGCGTGAGCACGATCGACTCCACGACGGCGCTGAGTGCGGTGCGGGCCTGGTCTGGTCATGCCTTCGCCAGTTCGCCGAGCTTCGCGAGGAACTGGCCGACCGACACCTTGGGCCGTGCGGCCGGGCTCTCGCGCTCTTCGTTCGCCGCCAGGTTCAAGTCGGTCGTCGGCGAAACGGTGCACTCCCATCTGACGCATTGTCGCATTCGCCGGCGGTCCCAGGCGCTGCTGCGTAGCAGCCGGCTGTCGCTTGCCGAGATCGGGCGGGCGGTGCGTTGCGGCTCCGAGAGCGCCTTCAAGTACCGGTTCAAGCGCTTCGTCGGCGTGCCGCCCGGGGAGTTTCGGAGGGCTCAACGGTCGAGCACGATTCACCAAGCGCGAACGGAAGCGCCTGGCGGGTGACGAGAGAGCCGCTGCGGCGTTCGCCATTTCGGAGTGCTCGAGAAGCTCCGCGTCACCCCAGCAACGGGCCCACCCGGAGTTCACCGAGAAGCGCCTGCGGCGTCACGCCCGCGATCGCGCGGAAGTCGGCGATGAGGTGCGCCTGGTCGTAGTAGCCGGCCGCGGCGGCGATGCCCGCCCAGCTCGCGTGACGCTCCGCGCGCGCGGCGCCGAGCGCGCGATGGAAGCGCACGAGCCTGGCGTACGCCTTGGGGCTCACGCCGACGTGCTCGCGGAACACGCGACGGAGGTGTCGCTCGCTCACGCCGAGATCGGCGGCGACGGCGTTCACCTTCCTGCGCCGGAGCCGATCCGCGGCGTCGAGGGTGCGCTGCGCGCCGGGGCGGCGTCCGCCGGCGATCGCGACGCGTTCGATGATCACGCTCTCGAGCAACGCAGCCGCGTCGATCGAGTCGCGCGCGCCGGCGAGGCGATCCAGGAGACGCCGCGTCGCGGCGTCGCCCCAGAGATCCTCGAGCGCGACGATGCGCCCGGCGAGCGCGGAGGCCCGCACGCCGAGCACCGCCTCCGAAGCGCCCAGGTGAAGACGCGCGGTCACCGCCCGTTGCCCGCTGCGAATGAGCTTGCGGTGTACCTGCTGGCGGACGCCCATGGCGTGCACGTCGAGGCCACCCCGCGCCGACGGCCCGAAGCGCACGACGAGCTGGATCTCCGGACGCGGGAGCGAGAGGCCCGGCATGTCGTGGTCGCACTCGGACACGAAGAATGTCGCCACGGCGGCCGCGGTCGGCACGGTCGGCGCGATGCGAGCGTTGTGGACGGCCGGTGCCTGCACGAGCAGATCGTTAGTGCGCACCCCGCCGCCCCGCAAGCGTCGTCCGCGTGTCCGATTCTTCCAAGGCGCGACGGTCGCGGAGGGCTAGGGTCGGCTCATGAAGATCCTCGTCACCGGAGCGACCGGAAAGGTCGGAAGCCGACTCGCGAAGCGACTCGCCCAGCGCGGCGATGGAGTCCGAGCGCTCGTGCGCAATCCGGCACGGGCCGCCGACCTGCGCGAGGTCGACGTCGAGCTCGCCGCGGGCGACCTGCTCGACGTGGACTCGCTCGTGGCCGCCGTCGGCGGCATCGACGCCGTCGTCCACTGTGCCGCGTTCTTCCGCGGCGCGACCCCCGAGCAAGCCCATGCGGTCAATGACCTCGGCACCCGGCACCTCGCGAGCGTCGCCCGTGCCGCGTCCGTGAAGCGCTTCGTCTTCACGAGCACCGGCCTGGTCTACGGCTCGAACGGCGGCCGTCTCGCCCGCGAGGACGATCCCTGCGCACCGACCGCGGCCTACCCGGTGAGCAAGCTGGCCGCGGAGCGCTTCCTCCTCGGCATCGAAGGTCTCGATGTGCGCGTGCTCCGGCTCCCGTTCGTGTACGGCGACGGCGATCCGCACATCGAGGAGGCGATCCCTCTGCTGAGCGGCTTCCCGCCCGCGCAGCGCATGTCGATCGCCCACCACGTCGACGTCGCGCAGGCCGTCGCCCGGCTGCTGGATGCCGTCTCGCCTGCGCACCGCATCTACAACGTGGTCGACGACGAGTCCCCCGCGCTCGCCACCCTGTTCGCGTCCGTGGGGGCGGCGCCACCAGACGGCTCGGACGCCGTGCGCGCGAGCGCCTTCGACGCGCTCCTCGACGGCAGCCGCATCCGCGAAGACCTCTCCTTCAAACCCAGGTTCCCCCGCTTCGCAGACGCGGTCGCGGCGGGCGCATGATGGCGCGACGACGGAGACGCGAAGGTGATGCTGAAGCCGCACATGGCCGGGCGCTGTTCGTCATGCCTCGGTCCTGTCGCAGGGGGCCGCAACCCGCGAAGGTCTTCCTTCGTCCTGCTTGACCAATGCCAATCGGCTCTTCACGATGAGCGCATGCGCTACCGGATTGCCGCTGTCGTGGCTTGCTTCGCCTGGGCGGTCGTCCCGAGCTTGCCTGCCCGCGCCGGTACCCAGGACCTCGCCGACCACTCCGCGAGCGAGCCCGCGACGCTGATGCTTGGAGGGCGCAGCAACGGGCTGACCCTCATCGAGCTCGCCGACGACGGCCTGACGACCAGATCTGTGCAAGGGGTCTGGGACCCGGCAGCCCGTTCGTACCGCTTCGCCGTGAACGGCGAGGATCTGCTGGTGATCGATGGGATGGTCCAGACGAGCACGGCATGGACGACGAGCCATTCCGTATTGAGTCGTCTCGTGGTCAGGAAGGGAGACGCCTACTGGGACGGCAAGAAGGTGGATCTCGGACGCGTCACCGTCGAGCGCGTGTTCGAGGCCATCCCGTGGAAGGGGGGCGTCATGGCGACGGCCCGCACCTACCAGCGCAAGTCGTTCTTTGAACGTTGGCCGTTCAAGGGCGCGTTCATCGAAGCAGAAGAGATCGAGCCCTTCTGCCTCGTCTACTTCGACCCCACGACGCTCAAGGGCGAAGCCCGGTACTTGTTCGGCAAGCACACCGAGCCATTCTTCGTCCTGCCCGATCCCGTCGGTGCGAGCCGGTGAATCGCGGGCTGAACCTGCTCAAAATCCCCCCTCTGCAGCCCGCTTCAAAACCGGGGTGAAGGGCGGGTTTACGAACGGCGCTCGCCCTGCTCAGAAACGGACGGTTCTGGACAGTGCTCGGGCCGTCGATCACCGCGAGCGTCCCCATGAGACACATCCCACCGGACGCCAGACCTCTGGGTCGGCGGCGCGGAACCCGGTCACCGAGGCTACTCGGCCCCGGCAGTCGTAGGTCACCAAGCGGGAGTCGTACACGTCGCCCGAGAACCCGCAAACGGTGGACGAGAGTGGATTCCAGGAGCCCGAGGAGTCGATGTACTTCGGTCCCTCGCACCAATAGCTCGGAGGACCGCAGGCGCTCCGAACGGCATCCCGAGGCTCGCCGAACCTGACCGGGCATTCCCGTCCACCGTCAGCGCGTACCGACCACGCTGCGTGAGGCCACACGAGCGCAGGCAAGGCGAAGCTCGAGACCAAGGCAGCGACGAACGCGAGCGACCTGCTCCACCAGCGCCGCGTCCACCGCCAAAGTGCGGCGCCCGTCACCAGCGCGGCGCACCCGGTGGCCCCGTAGAACGAGAACGTGTCGATGGGGGACCGGCATGTCGCCTCGGCACATAGCCATGCCGACGGAATCGGAGCTGCAGCGAAGCCGATGAACACGGCGGCGAGCACCGTGTCGAGCCGCGTGACCACGCCAAGCACGTTCTGCCACGACGGCGCGTTGAGTCTGGCTTTCACCTTCCGAGCGTACCAGCGTCCGCCACTCGCAGGACGGGAAAGCTCACGTAGGGTGGACCCGACCCGCGGGCGACCGCGTCTCGCCCGGCCTGGGGTGCGAAGATGGGCGATGCACGTCGTCGTTGCGGCGACGGCCGCGCTCACCACCTTCGCGGTGTTCAGGTGTTCAGGTGGCCGAGGTCTTGACCTACGGCGAGGCGTCGGAAGCGCCCCGCGCTCGGCGCTCCTTCGCCGCCGAGTGGTTCGCGAGGTCAGCCGAAGGCTACCAGCAGCTGCACCAGCAGGAGCTTCGCGATGGTGGCGGCCGGGTACACCGCGGCGTAGCCCTGGCTCGGGATCTCGTTGCCGGTCTGATCGAGCGCGTAGCCGAGCACCGCCGGCTGGGTCTGGATCCCCGCCACCATCCCGAGCGCGAGGCTCATCGGGACCTTCATGAGGCGGTGGGCCACGAAGAGCGCCGCGAGCGAGGTGGCGAACGTGATCGCGGCCCCGGCGGCGAAGAGCAGCAGCCCCTCCCGGCTCGCGAAGGTGGCGAGGAAGCCCACGCCGGCGCGCGTTCCGATGCCGGCCAGGAAGAGGGTGAGGCCGAACTGCCGGAGCGCCACGCTGGCGCTGAAGGGGAGGTGCCAGACCATCCCGCCGGTGCGCCCGATCGTCCCGAGCACGAGCGCCACCACCAGCGGCCCCCCGGCGAACCCGAGCGACACCCGTACCCCGCCCGGCAGCGGCAGCGGGAGGATGCCGAGGAGCAGGCCGAGCGCGAGCCCGAGGCCGAAGGTGAGGATGTCGACCTCGCTCGCCGCGCGGTAGGAGTCGCCGAAGTAGGCGGTGACGCCGGGGAGCTGCTTCACCGGGCCGAGCACCCGGACCCGGTCGCCGACCTCGAGCCGCAGGGCCGGGGCGGGGAGCAGGTCCACGTCGCCGCGCCGGACGCGGGTGATCACCGCGCCCATCCGGCGCGGCAGGTCGAGCTCCGCCACCGTCCGCCCGGCCACCTCGGGGCTCGACACGAAGATCCGCCGGAGGTCGAACTCGCTCCGGTCGGTGTCGATGGGCTCGTCGGCGACCATGCCGAGCCGCTCCACCACCCGCTCGAGCTCGGCGGGGGTGCCGACCACCGTGACGAGGTCGCCCGCCTCGAGCCGCACGTCCGGCGCGGCCAGCATGAGCCGATCGCCGCGCAGCAGCCGGCCGAAGATGACGTGCCAGCGGAGCCCGCGCACGAGCTCCTCCAGCGTGAGCGCGCCCATGTCCTCGGTGACGCGCACGGTGGTCGAGCCGAGCGGCTCGTTCGCGGCGCCCATCTCGGCCAGGCGTCGCGCCTCGCCGGCGAGGTCCGGCTTCCAGAGCCACCAGCCGGCGCGCACCGCCAGCACCACGCCCACCACGCCGAACGGATAGCAGATCGAGTAGGCCACCACCGGCTCGGCGAGTGCGTGCCCGGGGACCGTCTGCTTGAGCGTCTCCATGGCGGCAGCGAGGGCGGGGGTGCTGGTGGTGGCGCCCGCGAAGAGGCCGGCGGTGAGCGACGCGTCCAGGCCGAGCAGCCGGCGCGCGAGGTAGGAGAGCGCCACCGCCAGGGCGACGGCAAAGGCCGCGAGGCCGGTGTTGCGGATCCCGTCGCGCCGGAGCGAGGCCACGAACGCCCGGCCCGACGAGAGGCCGATGGCGTACACGAAGATCGCCAGGCCGAGCATGTAGACGATCTCGGGGAGCGCCAGCGAGGGGTCGAGGGCCCCCGCCGCGAGGCCCACGAAGAGCACCGACGCGACCCCGAGCCGGCTGCCCCGCAGCTTCACCTGGCCGAGCGGATAGCCGAGCGCCGCCACCAGGAACAGGAGCAGGAGCGGGTTCTGCGCGAGGAGCCGGACGAGGGGATCGAGCATGGCGGACGCGGCGGGAGTGTACCCGGTCCCGGCTCCCCGCGCGCGCTGCGCTACGCGGGGACGGCGATCCTGGTGGGCGCCGATCACTCGATCGTCTTGCCGCCCTCCTCGTCGACCCTGGCTGCTTCCTCGGGCGAGACGGTCCTCAGCCTCGCCAGGACCGAGGCCGCAGCGTTCGCCTTCCCCGCGGCGCGGTAGGCACGGATCAGGCTCGCCATGACCCAGGGCTGGTCGGGCCGCAACCGGAGGCTCACGTCATAGGCGCCGATGGCCAGGTCGTACTGGCCGCGGGCGTGAGCTCCGTACGCCTTGGTTGCCCACCAGGTGGCGGACCACGGGCAGGCGACGCTGACGCCGAGCGCCAGCAGGAGCAGGACGATCGCTCCGGCCTTCGCCAGGCGGGGCCGCCTGCCCATCACCACGGCCTCCGCGACCAGCGCTCCGAACAGGAGCCCGCCGAGGTGAGCCCCGTTCGCTACCAGACGCGTCAGGACGATCCAGCAACCGACGAACCACGAGGCGAAGACGACTCCGATGGTCGTCGTGAAGATCGATCTCAGCTCGGTGCGCCTGCCCCTCGCCAGCCAGCCGAAGGCGAACACGGCGAACGTCATTCCGGACGCGCCCACCCCGACCTCGTCGAAGATGGCCAGCTGGAAGGCCGAGCTCACGAACGCGGAGGTGAGCAGGAGCAGTCCCATCGTGAGCGGTCCGAAGGCGGCCTCTACCGCCCGCCCGAGCGTCCAGAGCCAGTAGACGTTCACCGCCAGGTGCCACAGGTGCTGATGGATGAAGGCCGAAGCGAGCAGGACCCATGCCGCGCCGGACCAGACCTGGAACGCGTCGCCGCGGTAGCCCCACGATGCGAGCGGCGCCTCGTCCGGCGTCACGGAGACCACCGCGAAGAGCGCCACCATCGCGGCGCAGGCCGTGGCCGTGACCCAAGGCACCCGGCGCCTCGAGGCCGGACCCGTCTCAGCTGTCGGACTCGGGCGGCTCCCGCCGACCGGAGAGGTGGCTTCGGGCGCGCCGTCTTGTCTCATGCCGTCGGTCTCCGGGCCGGTCTCGCAGCGATGAATGGCTTCCACGATGAGTATATCCGCACGCCGGAGCCAACGAACACTCCCGTGGCGATCCTCCGGCGCAACCGGTAGACCCATTGCGCACGCGGCCGGGGCACGGGTCGCAGGAGCGGAGGGAACGATGATTCCGGATCGGTTGAGGGCGGCGCTGAAGGGCGAGGGCTCGGCTGCGTTCGTGACGCAGGGGGCGGACGGCCCCCACCTCGTGGCGACGTGGAACAGCTACATCGACGTGCTCGACGGCGACACGCTGATCTTCCCGGCGGGCGGGTACCGCAAGACCGAGGAGAACCTCCGGAGCGGAAGCCCGGTGCAGATGATCGTGGGGGGACACGATCCCGCGGGCATCGGATTCCGCCTCAGCGGCCGCGCCGTGCTCGAGGTGGACACCCCGAACCACCAGCGGGTGAAGCAGCGGTTCCCGTGGGCTCGCGCTGCGGTCGTCTTCCAGGTTGGCACGGTCGAGCAGGTGCTCGGGAAATAGGCTCGACGCCGGCACCGAACGGCAGGCGTCCCGGCGAGGGCCCCATGCGGGCCCGGGAGCGCGAGGCCGACGATCCCGTTCGGTCCCTCTCCGGGCGGCGCGCCCCCATTACAGATGTCGCCTCGAGCGGCGGCTCCCCCGCCGCTCCACGAGGTGCGCCATGGGTGGTCGACGTTACGCGAGCATCGTCGAGACGATCGGAAACACTCCCGTAGTCCGGATCAACAGGCTCGCTCCACCGAACGTGAACCTGTTCGTCAAGGTGGAGGCCTTCAACCCGCTCGGCTCGGTGAAGGACCGGCTCGCCATCGCGGTCATCGAGGCGGCGGAGCGGTCGGGGGCGCTGAAGCCGGGCCAGACCGTCATCGAGGCGACCAGCGGCAACACCGGCATCGGCCTGGCCATGGTCTGCGCGGCCAAGGGCTATCCGCTGGTGCTCGTGATGGCCGAGTCGTTCAGCGTCGAGCGGCGCCGGCTGATGCGCTTCCTGGGCGCCAAGGTGGTGCTCACCCCGGCCGCGGAGCGCGCCGTGGGCATGATCCGCAAGACGGAGGCGCTGGCGGCCGCGCACGGCTGGTTCATGACGCGCCAGTTCGAGAACGAGGCCAACCCCGACTATCACTCGCGCACGACGGCGCAGGAGATCCTGGCCGACTTCGCGGGCGACCGGCTCGACTACTGGGTGACCGGCTACGGGACCGGCGGGACGCTCAAGGGCGTGGCCCGCGTGCTCCGCAAGGAACGGCCGGAGACGAAGATCGTCGTCTGCGAGCCGCAGGAGGCGCCGCTCCTGGGCAGCGGGACCGCGCAGGCACGGAATCCGGACGGCACCCCGGCTGCGCCGCACCCCAGCTTCAAGCCGCATCCGATGCAGGGCTGGACCCCGGACTTCATCCCGAAGCTGACCGGCGACGCGGTCGACCTGAAGCTGGTGGACCGCATCGTGACCGTCCCCGGGCCGGAGGCGATCCGCTGCGCAAAGGAGCTGGCCGCACGGGAGGGGATCTTCGTGGGCATCACCTCCGGCGGCACGCTGGCCGGCGCCCTCCAGGTCGCCGCCGGCGCGGAGCGGGGGGCCAACATCCTCTGCATGCTGCCGGACACGGGTGAGCGTTACCTGAGCACGCCGCTCTTCGCGCACGTGCCGGCCGAGATGACCGAGGAGGAACAGTCCATCGCGCGCTCCGTGCCGGACGCGGCGCCGAAGGCCTGAGGGCGCACGGTCATGGCCATCGTGTCGCGGAGGGCGGCGGCGGCGGGTGGGGCGTTCGAGCCCGTCACGAGCTTCTACTTCAGCTCGCGGTACGGCGAACGGCGCGGCGATCCCACCATCGCCGACTTCACCTTCGGCAACCCGCACGAGATGCCGCTCGACGGGCTCGTCGCGGCCATCCGGGAAGCCGCGGTCCCCCGCGACGAGAACTGGTTCGCCTACAAGTCCAGCGAGGAGGCGCCGCAGACGTTCCTGGCCGAGGCCGTCGGCCAGGAGCTGGGCCTTCCGCTCGAGCCAGCCGACGTGGCCCTCACCGCCGGAGCCTTCGGCGCCATCTCGCTCGCGTTCCGCCTGCTGCTCGACGCCGGGGACGAGGCCATCTTCAACGCGCCGGCCTGGTTCTGCTACGAGCCGATGCTCCTGGCGGCCGACGCCGTGCCGCGGGAGGTGGCGCTCCGCGCGCCGCGCTTCGACCTCGACCTCGAGGCCATCGAGGCGGCCATCGGCCCGGACACCCGCCTCGTGATCGTGAACACGCCCCACAACCCCACCGGGCGGATCTACGCGCGTGAAGAGCTGGCGGGCCTGGCGGAGGTGCTGGAGCGCGCCTCGCGCCGGATCGGCCGCAGGATCTTCCTCCTGTCCGACGAGCCGTATCGACGCATCCGCTTCGACGGCCGCGGCTTCACGAGCCCGGCGGCCGTCTACCCCTGGACGCTCGTCTCGTACAGCTACGGGAAGGTCCTGCTGGCACCGGGGCAGCGACTCGGCTACCTGGCCCTCTCGCCGCGGATGCCCGCCTCCGATCGCGAGCAGCTGCGCGAGGTCATGTTCGCGACGCAGATGGCGCTGGGGTGGTGCTTTCCGAACGCCGTCATGCAGTACGCCGTGCCGCAGCTGGAGCGCCTCACCATCGACGTGGCGGCGCTGGCTCGGCGGCGCGATGCGCTGAGCGAGGCGCTGGGCCGGGCCGGGCACGGCGTCCTCGCGCCCGAGGGCACCTTCTACCTGTGGGCACGGTGGGCGGGTGACCCCGTCCGCCAGTGGAACGCCCTGGCCGACGACGGGATCTTCGTCATGCCGGGCGCGCTCATGAAGCAGCCCGACTACTTCCGGATCAGCCTGACCGCGTCGGACGCGATGGTGGCGCAGGCCCTTCCGTACCTGGCCCGGCCGGCCTGAAGCCGGCGTGCGCTGACGGCGCCGGTCCTCACCGCCGCCGGCGCGCCGGGCTCAACGCTCGCCCTTGTCGAGGTCTGTTGACGCGCTCAGCGACTCCCAGGTGGTCATCTCGCGTTCCAGCGCACTCAGCTTCTCTCGCACGAGAGACAGCGCGTCCGACCCCAGCACGAGATGCGCGGGCGGGTGCTCGGCGTCCAGGACGGCGAGCATCGCGCGCGCGGCCTTTGCGGGGTCGCCCAGCTGGTTGCCGTGACGCTCGAGCCGCGCCTTCCGGATCGGCCCCATGACCTCGTCGTAGTCGGCGACGTGCCGCTCCGAACGCACCAGCGAGCGGCCTGCCCAGTCCGTGCGAAAGCCTCCAGGCTCCACGCACGTCACGTGGATGCCGAAGGTGCGAAGCTCCTTCCCGAGCGACTCGAACAGCCCTTCGAGCGCGAACTTGCTCGCGTGGTAGTACGCGATCCCGGGCAGGGTGATGATGCCTCCCATCGAGGTGACGGTGAGGATGTGCCCTCGCCGGCGCGCTCGCATGAGCGGCAGCACCGCCTGGGTCAGCGCGACGGTCCCGAAGAAGTTGACCTCCATCTGGTGCCGCAGCTCCGAGAGCGGCGACTCCTCCACCGTCCCTTCGTGCCCGTAACCCGCGTTCACGAGCACGTCGACCTGCCCGAGGTGGCGCTGGATGCCGGCGACCAGCGCCGGCACGGCGGCGGTGTCCGTCAGGTCGAGGCGCCGTCCGAAGGCACGGCCGGGCGCCGACCGCTCGAACTCGACGAGCGCGTCCTCGGTTCGAACCGTGCCGACGACGCGGTGTCCGGCGGCGAGCGCCTCACGGGCCAGGGCACGTCCGAGTCCGCTGCTCACTCCAGTGACGACGAAGACGCCATCGCGAAGCCGTCCCATCTCGATGCTCCTTGGGTCGAGGTGCAGGAAGGATGCAGGTCGGCGCGCCTTCGTGAAACTGCGGCGTGGCTTGACGCACTTTGAAGCGGTAACTTCAAAGTCATGAGCGGTCCGAAACTCGAAGGCCTCGAGCAGTTCATGCTGGTCGCGGAGCTCGGAAGCTTCTCGGCCGCCGCGCGGCGCCTCGGCGTCTCGCCCTCGGCGGTGAGCCAGGCGGTCCGGCACCTGGAGCACCGACTCGGCGCCGCGCTCCTGCATCGAACCACCCGCAGCGTGTCGCTCACCGAGGTGGGCGTACGGTACCTCGCCAGCGCGTCGTCTGCGCTCGAAGCGCTCCAGGCGGCAAACGAGGCGGTCGGGGAGCTGAGCCAGCGCCCCCGAGGGAGGCTCCGGCTGAATGTCCTGCGCGGCGCGTACCTCATCGTGCTCCAGCCACTCCTTGGTCGCTTCATGGCCGCGTACCCGGACATCGCGCTCGAGGTGTTCATCGACTCTGGCGTCTCGGACGTCGTGCGCGAGGGCTTCGACGCGGGCATTCGTTTCGGACACGTCGTCGCGCAGGACATGGTCGGCATCGACGTGGGCCCTCGGCTCACTGCCCAGGTGCTTGGCACGCCCGCCTACTTCCGGCGGCACGGAACGCCGCGGCACCCGCGCGATCTGAAGGCCCACGCGTGCATCGGCTTCCGCCACCAGCCGTCGGGCGTGGTGGAGCCCTGGGAGTTCCAGAGAGGTGGCGAGCGCTACGAGCTGCGCTTCGAGCCTCGGCTCGTCTTCAACGACTCCGCCGCGCTCCTCCAGGCCGCGCTGGACGGCTTCGGGCTCACGTACACGGTGAACGGCTACATCGAGCGGTTCCTCGAGGAGGGAAGCCTCGTGCGCGTGCTCGCCAGCTGGAGCCCGCCCCACGAGTCGTTCCGTCTCTTCTATCCGAGCCGCCGCCGTGTCTCGCCGAAGCTCAGAGCACTCATCGACTTCTTGCGAGACACGCACCCCACAGCTCGACCGAATCTCTCGACCACGATGCGCGACCCGTGAGCGGGTCTCACGCCCGTCAGTGGGGCGACCGACTTCGGGAACACCGACTTCGCGACCCGCGGCCGGCACCCAATGGCGCCGTCGTAAGGCCGTCGCGAAACTCTGCACCGTGTTGCGTTCCTCGTCAGTGGCGCGCGCGCGCCCGACTGACCCGGAATTGCGGCTGATTCTGGCCGGGAGCGACGCGGCGCCGCTGTCGCTCTCACCAGTTCGCCGCGGGCGTCGCGACGCGCGCCGACGAGCTCGCCGCGGCCGCTCGCGCGCAACCGTGCGTGTCCGCACGGGGTTCCCAGGATCGGGGTGCGGCGCGCCTGCGCTGGCCCGCGGCTTGCCATTGAGCACGGGCGAAGGGCGAAGGACCGCAGCGACGGAAGCCCACCGCAGGAGCTGACAAGGAGCACGCCATGATGTTCGCACTCGTGCTGGCCCTCATCGGATTCGCCATCATCCCGGCCCTCGACCTCTCCGCCACGCACTGACCCCGGTCGACGGCAGCGCACGCCACGCAAGGACGAGGGAGCCAATGGCCTACGATCTGCTCTCGGTCTACCCGGCGAAGCTCCTGGAGTACGGGCTCGGGATCGGCTACCTGCTGCTCTTCATCCCGTTCTGGCGGTACGTGCAGGGAGGCCGCCGCGAGGTGCGCGAGGTGGTGCGGGTCTCGCCGCCGCTGCGCGAGGCCATCTCCGCCGCCCTCCGTGCCGCGCGCCCCGCCGGCGCGACGGCCATCCCCCGGCCGGCCTCGGCCGGCTGGTTCCACGTTCCGGCCGACGTGCACCTGCACCCCGGCCACACCTGGGCGCGGCTGGGAGGCGATGGGCTCGTCTCGGTCGGCATCGACGACTTCGCGCACAAGCTGGTGGGGCCGGCGACGGTGGAGCTGCCCGCGGTCGGGACGCGGGTGGCGCAGGGTGAGCCCGCCATCGAGCTGCGCGACGAGGACCGCGGCGTCGCGATGCTCTCGCCGGTGGATGGAACCGTGGTGGCGGTGAACCCGCGCGTCAGCGCCCACGGCGCGCTCGAGGACCCCTACGGCGCCGGCTGGCTGTTCAAGGTGAAGGCGCCGCGGCTGGTCGCGAACTTCCGGCAGCTCCAGGCCGAGGCGCCGGCGCAGCGGATGCTCGACGCGGCCGGGGACACGCTCGCGCTCCGCCTCGCCCCCGAGCTCGGGCAGGTCCTGCAGGACGGCGGCACGCCGGTCCACGGCATCGCCCGGGCGCTGGCAGGCGAGGGCTGGGACGAGCTGGCCCGGGAGTACTTCCTGACCTGAGCCGCCGCGGACGAAGGGCGCGACGGGGGCCGGCGAGCGCCGGCCCTCTCTCGTTCGTCTGCAGGCCGCCTATCGCCCGCCGGCCTCCTCCGCCCGCCGGATCTCGCAGAGGTACGCCCGGTGAGGCACGGAGCCGCTGATCGGGTCGATGGCCGCGTTCCCGATCAGCAGGTTGAAGTTCGCGCCGTCGGGGCCGAACGGCTCGTAGCCCGGCGCGCCCACCTCGGGGCACGGCTGCCACCAGCCGTGCTGGCCGCAGACCACGTCCGGCTGCAAGGTGTCGTTCAGCCGCGCCCGCGCCCGGACGCGACCCTCCGGCGTCTCGATGCGGACCCAGTCGCCCGCCGCGATGCCTCGCTCCGCCGCGGCGACGGGATGCAGCTCGACCTCCGGGTCCATCGCCTTGCGCCGCAGGCTGGGGAGCGCGCGGTGCTGGCTCTCGCAGAACAGGGTGTGCTTGGCGCACGTGAGGACGAGCGGGTAGCGCTCGGCGAGGTCCGGACGGGAGACCGGGCCGACCTGCGGCTCCTGGTACTCCGGCAGCGGCGGCTGGCCGTGCGCGAGCAGCGTCTCCGAGTACAGCTCGATCTTGCGGGTGGGCGTGCCGAAGCCCAGCGGGACGCCGCCGGCCGTCTCCGCGAACTTGCGGTAGCGCGTCTCGAGCGCGACGCGCGCGCCCTCCGGGTGCGCGCGCAGCCACTCGAGCGAGAGGCCCGAGGGCGCCAGCTGGTGGCGATGGGCGGCGTCGAGGTCCCCGTTCCAGAAGTGCTCGCCGAGGCCGAGCGCGACGGCGAGGTCGAAGACGATCCTGGTGTCGGAGCGCGCCTCGCCGGGCGGCGCGGCCACGGGCCGCCGCAGCTGGACGAGCGACTGCGCCTCGGGGCTCACCTCGAAGCCGAGCTTGAGCGCCTCGCGCTCGAAGCCGCTCGCCACCGGCAGGACGAGGTCGGCGAGCTCCGCGGTCGGGTTCATGAAGAGGTCCGCGTGGACGTAGAAGTCGAGCGCGGCCAGCGCCCCGCGTCCGCGCAGGACGTCGCCGTGCGACAGCAGCAGGTTGGAGCCGAACCCGACGAGACCTCGCACGGCGTACGGCTCGCGCTCGAGGATGCCGCGGTACAGCTCGTCGGTCGTCGCGAAACCCCACCGCGCCGGGCCGAGGGGACGATCCGCGACGCCGAGCCCCACCGCCGGGCGCGCCGGCCGCGCCGGCACCTCGGAGCCGACCGCGGGGCTGGCGACCGCCGGGAAGAGCACGTTGCCGCCGCGTGCGTCGAGGCTGCCGGTCAGCACGGAGAGCTGCGCGATCGCCCGTGCGATCTGCGTCGAGCTCGTCTGCATCTCGACGCCGCTCCACGCGTAGTAGGCGAGGGGTCTCGACTCCCACAGGAGCCGCGCCGAGCGCTCGACCTCGGCGCGCGGCACGCCGGTGATCGCCTCGACGCGCTCCGGCGGGTAGGCGCGGCAGCGCGCGGCCGCGAGGTCGAACGCCGTCCGGCAGCGCACGTCGCCCTTCCACGTCCTCGCCGTGTGCTCGCCGGACAGGGCGAGGTCCGTGGGGTCCACGTCGTACCGTCCACGGCGCGGGTCGTAGCCGGTGGGGCGGCCGGCGGCTCGGTCCCAGGCGACGTGGCGTCCCGCGTCCCCGCCCTCCGAGACGTCGGCGTCGGTGAGGAGGCGGCCCGTGTCCGAGCGGACGAGCAGCGGGCCGTTCGTCCACTCACGCACGAACGGCTCGTCGAACCAGCCGCGCTCGATCATCACGCCGGCGAGCCCGAGCGCGAGCGCGGCGTCGGTGCCGGGGCGCACCTGCAGCCACGCGTCGGCGCGCCGTGCCGGCTCGGTGCGCCGCGGGTCGACCACGACGAGGCGGGCCCCGCGCTTCTGCGCCGCGAGGGTGGCGGTCGCGTGGGCGAGCCGCGCGTGGTTGGGGTTGTATCCCCAGAACAGGATGCAGCCGGCGTTCTCGAGGTCGGGCAGGTACTTCCCGGGCACCGGCGCACCGAACGTGAAGCCCGTCGCGAAGTACCGGCCCCAGCCGCAGAGCTCCATCGCGCCGACGAGGTTCGGGCTGCCGAACGCGCGCATCAGCCGTTCCACCCAGGCCATCGAGTCGTCCGACGCCGAGGTCGAGGGCGACACCAGGCTGAACGCGACGCTCTCGGGCCCGGACTCCGCGGCGAGCGCGCCGAGCCGCGACGCGGTGAGCTCCAGCGCCTCGTCCCAGCCGATCCGCTGCCAGCCAGGGTCCGGATCGCCCTTCGGTCGCGTGCGCTTCAACGGGTACTTCAGGCGGTCGCGGTGATGGACGAGCTCCGGCGCGGCCCGTCCCTTCGCGCAGAGCGCCTGGCCCGTGGGATGCGACGGGTCGGGATCGAGGCGGACGAAGCGCCCGTCCTCGATGGTCGCGATCGCGCCGCAGCGCGAGACGCACAGCGCGCAGTACGTGGGGACGCGCTCCGAGGTCGGGTGGCCGGGCGCCATCACCCGTGCCCTTGGGCCGCCATGTCGCCGCGGGCTGGACCGTCCTGGGGCTCAGCCCGAACGGAACGGGGCAGGCGCACCAGCGCTCGCCCTGAGGCGGTGGCGTCACGCCCGGGCCACACTGTGCGCCGGGTTCACGGTGAGGCCGTCCCCAGGCGCGCGCCCTCCGCCACCGGTTCGGTCGATGGAGCAGGCGGTGCAGCCTGGGGCGCGAGCCGCTCCCGGATGTCCTCGGCAGCCCGGAACATGACGGCCTGGGCGGCGACGTGCGCGGCCCGGGTGATGTTCTCGGCCGCCAGGACGCCGGGCCGGCCAGGGACCTCGACGCGCTCGGCCACGTAGGTCTGCTCGAAGGCGACGGCGCCGCGCGCGTCGAGCAACGCGACGTGGATGGACATCGCGAGCTCGCCGCTGTTGGTGAAGATCGACGGCCAGGGATACCGGTAGCTGAAGGCGGTGATCCGTGGAGCTATGACCGCGCGATGGCCGTCCAGGTGCGTCGCGTCGTTCGACAGGTCGGCGCCGCCGAGGAACAGGTCGCCGAAGGCGTCGGAGCACGAAGCGTTCCATGATGTCACGAATGGTGTGGTATCGCGCTTGCTAGAGCCTCGCGTTCGCTGGAACGGCCGCCGACGGCCTGAGTGACATCGAGGACTCCACGGCATCGGCGCCGAGGGTCGAAAAGGAGACGGATGGACCGGTTCGCAGTGGTGCTGGTGGTGGGCCTCCTCATGTCCGGATGCTCCTGGGGGCCGCGCACGCGGCCGGTGCGCGATCGCGAGGTGCTCCAGCTCCAGTCCGCCGTCGTTCCGGCGCCCGCGGGCCCGGGCTGGAAGGTGGCGCGCACGTTCGACGTGCCGGTGCGAGGGTTCGAGCTGGTCCACGCGGGGGACGGTCGCGCGCGGGATCGGTGGATCGAGATCTCCGAGCAGGACCGACGGACGGTGCTGCCGTCCGGTGAGGCCGTCCTCGCCCAGCTCTCCGCCGAGGCGAGGAGCAAGCTCGGCGATCCGGCCGCGGCGATCGAGGCGCTCGACGCGAGCCCGCCGCGGACCTTCGGCGACGCCGCGGTCGCCGTGGCGATCCGGGCCGAGGAGACCGCCGCGAAGGCCGGCCTGCTCCAGAAGCGCGTCGTCCACTCGGCGCTCATCGCCTTCGTGCCACCGGCCGCCCCGGATCGCGCATGCGTCATCGCGTACACCGCGCTGGACACGGGCGGCCTCCCGGACGATGACTTCGCCGACTCGTGGCGCGCGCTCGTCGACGGGGTCGAGCTCAGGCCCGCGAGCGCCGCGAACGTCGCCGCCGCGGCGCGCGCCGACGACTTCCCGAAGCGCTTCGAGCCGGGGCTCGCGCGACGGTCGCTCACGCTGCCGGCGGGTGGATTCCAGTGGTGGGTGGCGCGCGAGCGGTGGCTCGCCCACGGCGGCTTCACCGGGGGCTGGGGGCTCGCGCTCGGCATCACCGATCGCCTCGAGGTCGGCGCGCCGGGGGCCCTGCGCCTCTCCTTCGGAGAGGTGGAGGCGCTCGAGCGTCCCGAGCTCGCCGTCGAAGCCGGGCTGGTCGGGATCGATCACGACGCGGACCGCGGCACCGTCTGGTCGTACGGGGTGAGCGCCATGGGCCGGAAGCGGCTCGCGCCCGACGTCGCGTTGCGGGGGCGGCTCGCCGCCTACGGCGCGCACGAATCCCGCACCGCCCGGGATCGGCCGGGCGGGGCCGCGAGCGCGGAGATCGTCTGGGACGTCCTGGAGTACGCGACGCTCGGCCTCGAGGCCGGCTGGCACACCATCCCATCCCCGGGGCCGGACCGCACCCGCGTGTGGATCGGCGCCGGGCCGGCCGTCACGCTCCACCTCCCGTTCGTCGATCTCGCGGTGGTGAGCGCGGCAGGTTGGCACGACGGCCGACCCGGCGTCCGCGTCGGTGCGGGGTTCCTGCTCACCCTGTGAGCGACGCCAGGCGCAGGGTCGTCACCTGACGCCCGGGAACCACCAGAGGCCGAATGCGATCAGCGCAGAGGCGACGACGATCACGCCGGCGGGACGAACCACGCGACGGAGAGACGTGCGGCAGCCCGGCCAGCGCGACGAAGAGCGCCCATGCGGCGAGTCCGCCCAGGAGGACCCGGACCCATCTCCCACCGGCAGGCGCACGCGGCACTGCACGGATGGTAGCAGATGCGCGTATCGTGACGCGAGGTGCGCGCCGAGGAGAGCGGATGGGGTATCGCGGATCGGGTCCAGGCGGCCCGCGGGGTTCGGCTTGAAGCGCCTCGCCATCTCGGCGGTGGTCCTCGCGGTGACCGCGTTCCCGGCGGCGCTCGCGTGGGCCTGGCTGCGGGTCCTCGCGGACGGGGACACGCCGTCGAGGGCCATCGGCACCATCGCCCGCGGCAGCGTCGAGCACGCGCACGTCATCCCGCCGTGGGGGCCGGGGTACGTGACATACTCGTTCCTGGGGTCCGCGCTGGGCCGCCAGTACGTCCATGGACGGGTCCGCGACGTGCTCCTCGCCACGTTCGCGACGCGGTCGAGATCCGAGGGCGGGCGCACGTTCGTGGTGGGCGAGACGGGCTGGCCGCGCGGAGGCCGGTTCAGGCCCCACCGCTCGCACCAGAACGGGATGGCGGTGGACGTGTTCGTGCCGCTCCGGACCCGGGCCGGCGCGGCGGCGTCGCTCGGCGCCTGGCCGTGGAACGCGTTCGGCTACGGGCTCGAGTTCGACGCGCGAGGCGAGCGGGGCGACCAGCGGATCGACTTCGAGAGCCTCGCCGCCCTGTTGCTGGAGGCGGAGGACCAGTCGGCGCGGCGCGGGCTCCGCATCGCGAGGGTCATCCTCGCGCCGGAGTACGTCCCCCTCGTGCTGGACACGCCCTCGGGCCGCCGCCTCGGCGCGCTCGGGAGCCGCATCACCCGGCGGCCGGTCTGGGTCCGCCACGACGAGCACGTTCACCTCGAGTTCGAAGAGGCGGGCGCGGCGCCGGGCGCAGGGCGATAGGAGGATCGATACGTCCAGATCGCCCGCGACGGCTCCGCCCTGTACCTGTTTCACTCGTGGGAAATCGGCTGAGCTCCGGCTTCCAGCCGCTGGATGATGTGCTCGACGCCGCGCCTCCACCGAGGGTACTCCTCCTCGTTCTCCGACCAGAGCTCGTCGAGCTCGGACCCAGGCGCGATCAGCCTCCGGCACGCCTTCACGGCAGCGCTCCGGAGGCCGGCTGCCGCCCCTGAGTCGAGGGCCGAGATCCAGGTCTCCAGCTCCTGGTCCTCTTCTCCGAGCGTCCCGCCGTTCAGGATCGCATCGACGACGGCGGCACCCACCAGCGCTCCGTGGCCTGCGCCGTATTCCAGGTAGTCGGCCGTGGCTGCGGCCTCGAACGCGTCACGCATGACGTCGAGCGGGTGATCCGATGCGCGAAGCTCGTCGAGGAAGTCGAGCGCGGTGTCGTCCTGGAGAACCCCTGAGCCCCACGCACCCATGTGAACCTCCACGGACAGCGGGAACGACGAGCGGCGGCGCGACCTCGGCCGGCTCAGCGCCAGGACGGTCACCCGGTCCATCCTCGATCAGCATCGCATGCGCGACCGGGCACGGCCAACCGCGGGACGAGGCGCCAGGTCTCACTCGCCCATCAGCTCGTGCAGCCGCGTCGTGGTGTTCCAGTTGCGGATCGTCATCTGCTTGTAGGTCGGCTGCCCGATGACCCGGCTCATGCGGCTCTGCGACGCCTTCGCGATGAGCCGGGAGAAGTAGAGGACCCCGGGGCCGGCGGTGACCTCGTCGACCTCGGGGTTCACCGGGACGCGCTCGACCGCCTGGGCGGGCGACAGCGGCGCCTTCAGGAAGATGGCGTCGTAGCGGAAGCGCTCGGGCCGCGTGCCGAAGCCATCGGGCGCGTGCTCCACCACCCGGCGAAGCTGCGCGCGGGAGAGCACGACCACGCTGGCGGGGTAGTCGAACGCGCTCGAGAGCATCGCCTCGATGCGCGGGACGAGGGTGGCGCCGCGCTCCGAGGTCGAGACGAGGACGTTGCCGCTCTGGATGTACGTCGCGACCTCGGAGAACCCGTCGGCCTCGAACGCCGCCTTCAGGGCGGGCATGCCGATGAGGTTCTTGCCGCCGACGTTGATCCCGCGAAGCAGCACCAGGTAGCGGCTCATGCGTTCCTTTCGGTCACGCCCCTCCTAGCCGACCCCCGCCGCAGCGGCAAGACGTCTCTGTCCGTGAACCCGAGATGGTCCACGCCGAGGGCGCTGCACGCGCGCGACTGCCTCAGCGCGAGCGCCGGGCGGTGGCCCGGCGCCCGGGCGCCTTCGGCGCCTCCGGGGTGCGTCCGGTCCACTGCTCCATGCTGCCCGCGGCGCCGAGCGCGGTGGACAGCGCGTCGGCGAGCCAGGTGGGGAGGACGCCGTTCAGGAACGGCACGAGCTTCACGAGCCAGGGCGTGCGGACGAAGACGTCGTCCCGCTCGACGCCCGCGACGATCTCGTCCGCGAGCTGCGCCGCGGTGAGCATCGACGTGAACAGCGGCGGCCGGGCCCCTTCGAAGAGGCCGGTCGAGACGTACAGCGGGCAGACCGTCGTCACGTGCACGTGGCGGTGCCCCAGGCGCGCGAGCTCCAGCCGGATCGACTCGGAGAACCCGACCACGGCCCACTTGCTCGACGCGTAGGTGCTCGCGAACGGCACGGCCGTGAGGCCCGCCGCGCTCGCCACGTTGACGAGGTGGGCGCGGGGCCTTCCGACGAGGTCGGCGAGGAACGCGTTCGTCATCGACACCAGCCCGAGCACGTTCACGGAGAACGTGTCGAGGTGCTTCTGGAGCGGGACGTCCAGGAACGCGCCGCCGAAGACCACCCCGGCGTTGTTGACCAGCACGTCGATGGGCCCGCCGCTGGCGTGGATGGCGTCCCGCACCTGCAGGATGGCGGCGCCCTTCGTCACGTCGAGGACGTGGTGCGTCGCGATGGCCCCGGCCCCGCGGATCGCGTCGGCGGTCGCGGCCAGCGGCGCCTCGTCCCGGTCGGTCAGGATCAGCTCGGCGCCGCGGGCGCCGAGCCGCTCGGCGAGCGCCCGGCCGATCCCGGCCGCGGCGCCCGTGATGAGGACGCGCTTCCCCTTCCACGCCTTCATGGCGACCTCCCCGCTCGTCCTCGCCGACGTTGCTCCTCGGGTGGATCGATGAGGCTGCGCCCGATGGTCGCAGACCAGGGAGAGACGCGACCCGGAGCGAGCGCCGCGGCGCCACCGCCAGCCGATCGTCCTGCTCGTCGGTCACACCAGCCCGAGGGGACCGGTTCGAACCGGCCCCGCCCGTGCCGGCGAACGTGCCCACGGGCTGGCGCATCATTGCGGCGAGCGGACCATGCAAACGAAGAACGTCGTCAGCATCAGCCTCGGCGCGAGCGCCGGGGACTACGACTACACCACGCGGTTCATGGGGCAGCAGTTCAGGCTCCGACGCTTCGGGGTGGACCACGACGTCGGCAGGGCGCTCGACCTGCTCGCGCGCTGGCAGGGCGAGTGCGACGCGATCGGCCTGGGCCTGGTCTCCGACCACCTGCTCGTGGGGACGCGCCGGTGGGAGGATCCCATCACGGCCGAGCTCGAGGCGGCCGTGTGCGAGGTGCCGGTCACCACCGGCGCCCGCCTCCGCGGCTTCCTCGACGAGTGGGCCATCCGGCACATCCAGGCGCACGAGCAGCGTTGCTTCACGAACGCGCGGGTGCTCTTCCTGTCCGGGCTCGCGAACTACGCGATCGCGCAGGCGGTGTCCGAGTACACGCACAACCTGAGCTTCGCCGACCCGCTGCTCCAGCTCGGGATCCCGGCGATCCTCGGCTCGGTCGCGCAGCTCGAGGCGTACGCGGCGCTCACGGCCCCCGTGCAGCGTCCGCTCCAGGGGCTCTGGGGGAAGGCGCCGGCCTCGGCTCGCGACGTCTGGACGCGGTTGGTGCTCGGCAGGGCGGCCCGCGACGCGAGCGTCCTGGTGGGGCCCCACGACGACCTCGCCGCGGTCGGACGCGGCGCGCTGAACCACAAGATGGTCCTCACCTCGGCGATCCCCGACGCGGAGGTGAAGCGGCTCGGGGAGCAGGGGGTGGACGTCGTCATCGACCGCACGCCGCAGCTGCTCGAGCGCGTCGTCGGCCTCAACGTCATCGAGGCCATGATCATCGCCGCCCTGGGCAGGCAGAGCCGCGACGACGTGCTCCACGACGAGTACCTGGAGATCTTCGGCGACATGAAGCTCGCGCCGCGCATCCTGTTCCCGTCCGGCAGGCCCCGGCGCGTGAACCGGTTCGCCTTCGTCATCCACCCGCTGTCGCGCGAGTACCTGAAGGCGGCGAAGCCGGTGGAGCTGGTGTCGCGCATCGCGCCCTCTGTCGTGCTCCCCGCGGTCGAGAAGCTCATCGCCTACTCGCCGCCGTTCGTGTACTCGAAGATCACCGGCATCCGGTCGCCGACCGGCACCGAGGCGGAGGGCTGGCTCATCACCGTGGGCGGCACGCCGAAGGAGCTGCTGGCGCACAGCCCCGAGTTCACCTACCGGCGCCTGCTCGCCGCGGCGAAGATCGCGGAGGGGCTCGGCGCCCAGATCATGGGCCTCGGCGCGTTCACCAAGGTGGTGGGCGACGCGGGCGTGACCGTCGCGAAGCGCGCCGGCATCCCCATCACCACCGGGAACAGCTACAGCGCGTCCGCGGCGCTCTGGGCCGCCGCCGACGGCGTGAAGCGCCTGGGGCTCCTCTCGCGGAGCGAGGACGGCCGGGTCGCCGGCAAGGCGATGGTGGTGGGGGCGACCGGGGCGATCGGCTCGGCCTGCGCGCGGCTCCTCGCCATGTCCTTCGACGACGTCTACCTCGTCTCGCCCGAGATCGGGAAGCTGCTCACGCTGCGCGAGACGATCCTGGCGGACACGCCCGACGCAGGCGTGCACCTGTCGAGCAAGGCGGACGAGAACCTGCGGGACATGGACCTCGTGGTCACGGCCACGTCCGGCGCCGGCAAGAAGGTCCTCGACATCATGAAGGTGAAGCCCGGCTGCGTGATCACGGACGTGGCGCGGCCGCTCGACCTGCCGGCGTCGGAGGTGGCGAAGCGCCCGGACGTGCTCGTGGTCGAATCGGGCGAGATCCAGCTGCCCGGCGGCGTGCGCATGCGCGACATCGGCCTGCCGGACGGCGTCGTGTACGCCTGCCTGGCGGAGACGATCGTCCTCGCGCTGGAGGGCCGGTTCGAGAGCTACACCGTCGGCCGCAACATCGAGTGGGAGAAGGTGAAGGAGATCTACAAGCTCGGCCTCAAGCACGGCATGCGGCTGGCGGCGATCTCCGGCGTGAACGGGCCGTTCAGCGACGAGGACATCGGCCGCGTTCGCGCGCTCGCCCTCGCCGCGCGCGGCCGCTGGCGGGGCAGGGAGCCGGCGAGCCCGCCCGCGCGCGAGGGCGCGCCGCCCGCGGCCCGCCCCGAGGTGCACGCCGGGGCGTGAGCCGCGTTCCGCGCGACGGCTCGGGGACTACGTCCCCGCGCTGCCGCGGGGGGCGGCCGCGCTGCGCCGGGTGACGACCAGGCTCGCGACGACGCCGGTCGCCAGGATCAGCGTGACCACGCCGAGCGAGACGGCGGGGTGGACCTTGACGAAGTCCACCAGCGCCATCTTCGCGCCGACGAACACCAGGACGGCCGCCAGCGAGGGCTTCAGGTACGTGAACCGCTCCACGAAGCTGGCCAGCAGGAAGTACAGCGACCTGAGCCCCAGGATGGCGAAGATGTTCGAGGTGAACACGATGAACGGGTCGCGCGTGATCGCGAAGATGGCCGGGATGGAATCCACGGCGAACACGACGTCGGTGAACTCGATGAGGGCCAGCGCGAAGAAGAGCGGGGTGGCGACGCGCTTGCCGCCCTCGACGGTGAAGAAGCGGTTGCCGTCGAGGCGAGGGGTGGCCGGGACCACGCGCTTCAGCACGCGGAAGACGGCGCTCTGCTCCGGGTGAGACACCCCACCGCGCGCGAGGAAGAGCTTCACGCCGGTGAGGACCAGGAAGCCGCCGAAGACATAGATGATCCAGTGGAAGCGCTCGAGGAGCGCGGCGCCGGCCGCGATCATCGCGCCGCGGAGCACCAGGGCGGAGAGGATGCCCCAGAACAGGACCCGGTGCTGGTACAGGGCCGGGATCCCGAGCGCGCCGAAGATCACGACGAACACGAAGATGTTGTCCACCGAGAGCGACTTCTCGATGACGTAGCCGGTCAGGTACTCGAGGCCGCTGTCGGCGCCGTGGCGCTGCCACACGTATGCGCCGAAGCCGAGGGCGAGGGCGATCCAGAGCAGCGACCACGCGAGCGCCTCGCGTGGCCCGACGGCGTGATCCTTCCGGTGGAAGACGCCCAGGTCCAGCGCGAGCATCACCAGCACGAAGCCGCCGAAGGCGGCCCATTCCCAGATCGCGTGTTCCACGGCGTCCCCCGCTCGGTCGGTCCCGACCTGTTCGCCGCTCGCCGGCCGTGGGCGCCGCCGTGGCAGCGAATCGGCGCCATCGCTGGTCCGCTCCCGGAGGCGCGCCGGCGCGCCGCCCCGCGGGCATCATGGCCGAGGTGGCCGGCGCCATCTCTGGCTTCCCGCCCGCCTCCCTGCGGCTTGTTGACGCGCGCGTGCGGTCAAGCGCCCGGCCCGTCCAGCACGAGCGGCGCCGTGAACTCGACCAGGTACCCGATCATCCAGACGTCCCAGCGCTCCTCGAACCGGATGTTGAGCGGATCGTGGCCGCGGTGGTACCGCACGAACGGTCCCCCGCTGCCTCCGTGATCGAAGTGCGTCACGTAGGCGAGATCGAAGGCGGCGTCGCCGTACGGCGAATGGCCTCGCCCGAAGCCCAGGTGGACCGCGCCCGATGCGGTGAGCCGGAGCCGGGCGTCCGAGGCCATCCGGCGGCGGAGCGGGATGGCTCGGTGCCGTCCCGTGATCTCGAGCTCGCCGGAGGCCAGCCACCGGATCGCGGTCTCTCCATGGCGGTGGCGCATGGCCGGCTCGATGCACCCGGAGAACGAGCACGGGACGTTCCAGTCGAAGCCGAGCTTGGTGGTGACTCCGCCGCGAGAAGCGCCGCCGCTCGCCGGGAAGGAGAGCCAGCGGAGGAGGAGCTCGGCGCCGAGGACGTGCTCGGTGAAGCTCCCGCTGTCGAGGTTCAGCTCGTTGGACGGGGGCACACCGGGCGGCCATCCGCAGTCGAAGTCCGACGTGGCGCCGGGCAGCAGCGCGCCGTCGCGGAGCGCGCAGCCCTTCTGCCCGTTGGAGTGGTGCGCGGCGATCAGCCCGACCGACACCAGGAGGCGATCGGCGCGGGTCGCGCCGCTCGAGGCGAGCGGGAGGACGTCGACGAGCTGCAGGCGCAGGCGCGGCAGGTACGACGGCGGCCGGATCGGCGTGGACTGCGAGGTCTCCATGCGCAGCGTGCCGATGAACGAGAACGTCAGGGCCAGGCCGAGCCCGCCGTCGTTCATGAGGCGGCGGCGGTCCAGCCCGTCGTAGAGGAACAGGTGCAGCGGCAGCTGGGCCTCGAACAGCTGATCGCTGGCGAGCGGGACCCCGACGGTGAGGGGCTCGAGATCGACCGTCGGCTCGTCCACCCGCGGGAAGTGGGCGGCGCAGGCCGTGAGGGCGACGAGCGCGCTCGCCAGCGCGGTCCGCGGCGCCGCCGCCCGGCGCCGGACAGCTCCACGGCTCCGCCAGCGCCATCGCGCCGCGCCGGCGCGAGCGAGGCTCCGTCCCCGAACCGCGTTCATGCTCCCCCCTGGGACGGAAAGTATGCCTCACGGTCAGTGGTGGAGCAGGCCCGGGATTGCGGGGTCGCCCGACCGGCCGCGGCCCGACGGGCGCGGGCCTCGCGGCGTCGGTGCACGGATGGTATGGTCAGCCCGTGGGGCGCGCGAAGACCACCCTGATCATCGTGGGGACCTGCGTCGCGGCGGTCGGCGCGATGGCGCTGCCGTTCCCCATCACGAACCCGAAGGTCTTCACCCAGGGCCTCTTCGCGCGGGTCGCCAGCACCGGCGCGTTCGCTCGGCCTGGCCTCCTCCTGATCCTGGTCGGCCTTGGCTGCCTCGCGGTCGCAAGGCTCTTGCCCTCCGACCGGGAGTGAGGCCCCCGCGGCGACCCCCGGACCGCTCGCCGCGGGGACGCCGACGGCTAGTACATGTGCCCCTCGATCTGGAGCGCCTTGCACAGGTGGTAGTTCCTGACGTGCGCGCTCTTCTGCATGTAGGCCACCTTCCTCAGCGCCTGGGCGTAGACCGCGGTGGCGTCGGTCAGGTAGCTCGTGTTCACGTCGCGCGCGTACCGGTACGCCGCGCTCGCGAGGAACAGCGCCTCCTCGGCCTGGGCCAGGGTCTGCGCCGCGAGCTCGGCCTTGCGCGCCCGCGTCAGCAGCGTGTCCATGTTGCCGGCGAGCCCCACCAGGATCTGGGCCTGGTGAAGCTCGGTCAGCGTGGTGGTGAGCTCGACGGGCGCGCCGCCGAACCAGCCCAGGCGCTCGTGGAAGACGGAGCGGACGAGGAACGGGATCGTCCCGGCGAACTCCTCGAGCTCCGGACGGCCGGCGAGCTCCTCCGGCAGCGTGATCGCGGCGACGATCTCCTCCAGCGGAGTGCCGGCGTTCGCCAGCTCCAGGGTCCGGTCCCGCAGGTGCACGAGCGCCGCCTTCTGGGCGACGAACCTCGCGAGCACCGCCTCGGCGCCGACGGTCGGCCCACCCTGCAAGGGCACGAGGACGTCGGGCGCGAGCAGGCGCAGCTCCTCCAGCGCGTCGATCCAGGCGGTCACCGAGACGGGCTGCTCCGCGATGGTGCCGGCGTCCGGGAGGTACGTGCCCATGTCCCCGGCGACGAGGAGGCTCGCTGCGGGGATGTACGTCAGGAGGTCGGCGTGACCGCGGCCCGTCGGGATGAGCTGCACCGTCACGGCGGGCGGCTGCAGCAGGATGGGCGTCGCCGTCGAGATGAACGCCGTCGGCTCAGCGGCGGCCTCCGGCGGCATCCAGGCGGCGTTCCGGGCCGACCCGGCACCGATCTTGCCGTCCGCGCCCCAGGTCGGACCGGCGCCGTACGCGTAGCGGCGCCGCCTCGTGAGCTCGTCGACGAGGAGGCGCTCACGCTCCAGCTCCGACGCGTAGCTCGCCGCGGCGTACACGCCGACGTTCGCGGTGCCGGCCGTCCAGGTCGAGCAGCCCCAGTCGTACTGCGGGAGCGCCGCGGGCAGGACGACGCCCGCGAGCCTGCGGCTGGACAGCCGCGTCGGATGCGTGGAGAAGAAGCGGAACATCTCCGTCCTGACGTCGCCCGCGGCGCCGTCGCCCCCGCCGCAGCCGACGATCAGGTAGGCGTACCGCGTCGTGACGAGGACCACGTTCGAGGGCGAGCCCCCGCGCCAGACGTACACCTCGAACCCCGAGCAGAAGTGCTCGTTGCCCGCGGGGTCGGTCCAGCACGGCGTCTCGCCGGGCACGGGCGGGGTCGCGTAGACGAGGTCGATGCGCCGGTCGAACTCGTCCACGGTGTGCTGCGACAGCAGGTTCTGGTTGGCCGTGTCGCGCCACCAGGCGCCGGGGCACTGCAGCACGTCGGGGTAGGGAGGGCAGTACTTCTCCCTGCCCGTGAAGAGCGGGTCGGACATCCAGCCCGGCTCCAGGTAGTAGGGATTGGTCGCCGCCAGCGCCGGAACCGACACGGTCGCGGCGATGGCCAGCAGTACGGCAGCCCGTGGTCTCGTGATCATGGATCCCTCCGTGCTCCCCCCGCGCGATGCTGAGGAGATCACCGGCGCCGGTCCATTCGCCTTCGCGGCGCACCTGAGCTGGGTTGCGCGCCGCGGACGCGACCCCGCGTGGGCGAGGACGTTCGGAGGCGGCTGGGGCGGCGAGCACCGCGTCTCGACGGAGGGACGCGGGGGCGGGAAACGCGATGAGGCCCCCCGAGGTGCCTTGCACGGTCCGTCATCGCGAAGAGGATTCCCGCCAAGGGAGACCATCATGTGCCTGAGCACGCTGCGGTCCTGGTTCGTCGCGTCGGTCATCGCCTCCTCCGGCGCGGGCTGCGCCCACGCAGGTCCCGGCGCCGGCGCGCCGCGCGATCCGGCGGCGGTGCGCGCCGCCATCGGGGAGAACCTCGCGCGCTTCAGCGGCGCCATGAAGCGCGCGGACGCGGCGGCGATCGCCTCGCTGTTCACGGAGGACGCCGTGTACATGTCGTCCGCGAAGGAGGGCTTCGTCACCGGGCGGCCCGCGATCCAGGCGCTGTTCGCGGCGAGGTTCCAGGCCGCACGGTTCCTGGAGGTGACCATCGCGACCGCCTCGGTGCAGGTCGAGGGCGACGCGGCCTACGAGCTCGGGACGAACCGCCTGACCGTGCAGACCGGCGACGCGCCGCCGGTCACGCGCACCGGCCGCTACCTGACCATCTGGAAGCTCCAGCCGGACGGCGCGTGGCGCATCCACCGCGACGCGCTGGTCCCCGATCCGGCGCCCTAGCAGGAGCGCGCGCCCGGCAGGCGGCCCATCACGCCGCGGCGGGGCGGCGCCGCGCGTCACGCCGCCGCTCCTCCTCGAGGCCGTGACCCTTGGCCCGATTGACGCGCCGGAGCGGGCGCGGGGGAATGGCTCCGCGAACCCATGCGCGAGGAGGGCGCCATGGCGGGGTCGATCGCGGGGACGCTGAGGGCGCACGGCAGGTCGCCGACGCGGGAGCTGCGCGTCGCCGGCCTCGTCCGGCCGGGGTTCGAGGCGGTGCGGCGGGCCTTCGAGGAGAACTTCGAGCGGCGCGGGGAGGTCGGCGCCGCCTGCGCGGTCTACCTGCGCGGCGAGAAGGTGGTGGACCTGTGGGGCGGCGTCCGCGACGCGGCGACGGGCGAGCCGTGGCGCGAGGACACCATGGCGCTCGTCTTCTCCGCCACGAAGGGCCTGGCCAGCCTCGCGATCGCGCTCGCCCATTCCCGCGGGCTGCTCGACTACGACGAGCGGGTGAGCACGTACTGGCCGGAGTTCGCGCAGGCGGGGAAGGCGGAGATCACCGTCCGGCAGCTCCTCGCCCACCAGGCCGGCCTGTTCGCGCTCGACGAGCGGCCGGTGAGGGGCCTCGTCGCGGATCCCGATCGGCTGGCCGCCGTCCTCGCCCGCCAGCGGCCGGCCTGGCCCGCCGGGACGCGGCAGGCGTACCACGCGATCACCGTCGGCTTCTACCAGGGCGAGCTGCTCCGCCGGGTGGATCCCGCACACCGGACGCTGGGCCGGTTCTTCCAGGAGGAGCTGGCGGCGCCGCTGGGCGCGGACTTCTACATCCGGCTGCCCGAGGACATCCCGGACGCGAGGCTCGCGCCGCTGGTCCGGTCCGGGTCCATGCTGCGCATGCTCCTCACCATGCCTCCCTTGCTCGCGCTCGCCGGCCTGAGCGCGCGGTCCCGCCTGCGCCGCGCGCTGCAGGGGTCGGAGCTCCCGGAGCAGTGCGCGCGCGGCGTCTACGCGCGCAACCTCGAGATCCCCGCGGGCGGCGGCGTCGGCACCGCGCGCGGCATGGCGCGGGTCTACGGTGCGTTCGCGTCGGGCGGCACGGAGCTGGCGCTGCGCGAGGAGACGCTGCGGCAGCTCGCGGCGCCGCCCGTCCGGCCGTCCCGCGGGTTCCGCGACGCGTGCCTGAAGGTCGAGATCCCGTTCTCGCTCGGGTTCGCGAGGCCGAGCGCCGGCAGCCCCTGGGCCCATCCGAGCGCCTTCGGGGCGCCGGGGGCGGGAGGGGCGTTCGGGTTCGCGGATCCGCACGCAGGGATGGGCTTCGGCTACGTCCCGAACAAGATGGGCACGCACCTCGACGACCCGAGGGCGGCCGCGCTGCGCCGGGCGGTGTACGGCTCGATCGGCGTGGAGGACCCGTACCGCGGCTGAGGGTCGATCGAGGCTCGCACTGGGCGGAGCGCCTCCCCGCGGGGGAACCCCGGTCTGCCGAGCCGAGGGGATGGCGGCTGCGGCACGCCGTCCCGCGCCGAGGGCCGACCCCGTCCTCCCCGCGGCCGGTGGGCGCCAGCGGCGCACGATCCTCCCAGCGCCGGGGGGCAGGAGGAGGGCCATGGTGCGCGCGCTCCACGGGATCGTTGCGGGACTGGTCGCCATCGCTGCCGCGGGAGTCGTCGCCTGCAGTGGGGGAGGCGGTGGCGACGGCGGCGGGGACGGGGACGGCGACGTCGTCGGCTTCGCGTTCAACCCGGCGAACATGGAGTTCGCGGCCGGGCTGGCCTCGCGCGTCGTGGACACGTTCCCGGCGGTCACGGACCTCCTGACGCCCGCGCTCGTCGAGCTGGGCGGGGGCACGCTGCGGAGCGGCGAGGCCCGGGCGCTGCAGGCCTGCGCGAGCGGCGGCGCGTCGCTGCGGTGGACCGACGGCTCGGGCGACGGGGCCTGGTCCGCGGGCGACACCGCCCGGATCGACCTCACCAGCTGCCGCGTGCACGCCGGCGACGGCGTGGTGCTCGGCGGCTCCCTGAACCTCGCCTTCTCGAACGTGGTCCGGGGACCTCCGCGCACGGTCGCGGCGACGCTGGAGCTGGCGCTCGACACGAACGACGGGCAGCCCGGGACGCTGCGCGGGCGGGCGGCGGTCGCGGCCACCTCGGCGGACGGCGTGCACCACGGGCTCGTGTACCAGGCGTCGGGAACGTCGCTGCTCACCGCGACCGGCAGCCTGCCCTACCAGCTCGGCTGCTTCGACGTGCGCGACGATCCGGATCCGCAGCTGGGCTTCACCCGCCGCGTGGTGCCGCTCGGCGTCATCCGGATGGACGACAAGATCATCTCGTTCGACCCGGGCTCGAGGCTCCTGTACCGCGCGGGCGACGTCCCGGGCGACGGGAGGGTCGGCCTCCTGTCCCTCGCGCAGCCGCTCTGCACCGACATCGGCGTGGACCCCGGGGGCGTCCGGTCCGACAACTCGATGGTGAACATGACGGTCGCGGGCGAGCCGGGCGACGTGCGCCTGGAGCTCTACCTCCGCGGCTCGACGCAGCCGGATCACACCGACGCGTGCCACTGGGACGACCTGCTCCACCCGAGCGCAGGCGGCGTCATCAACGGCACGAACGTCGTGGACGTGGCGGGCCTCGCGGCGTTCGCGCTCGACCTCCCGCGGCAGGTCGGGGCGGTCGGCCTGGATCTGGTCCTCGGCGTGGCCGCCGGCCATCCGGTCCCGCTCTGCAGCGCCGGCGGGTACACCGTCACCATCACGCCCGGCCCGCTGGCGGCCGGCCACGTGGCGACGGTGGCGTTCGGCGGCTGCGTCACCGGCGAGGCGGGCGACCCCGTCACGCTGGGTGGCAGCGTGACCTTCACCTTCACCGAGGTGACCGGGGATCCCCTCACCGACGGCTACTCGGTGGCGACGCGGTTCACCACCGTGGACATCGGGCTTCTGGACGACGTCGGGGAGGCGCGCATCACCGGCGCGCTGCGGTTCGCGCGCACCGCCACCCCGGCCGGCGTCACCGAGCAGTCCACCGCGGAGCCGGGCGTGGCGCTCGCCATGTCGGAGGGCGAGGGGGCCGGCGCGACCGAGACGCGGCTCACGGCCTTCACGGTGCGGAACGCCTGGTCCGACGCGCCGGGCTACACCATGGCCTCCGCCGGCGACGCGATGACCCTCGCCGCGACCGGCGTGCCCGGGCCGCTGGCGGTGAGCGTGACGGGCGCGCTCACCGGCGTCGAGCCGGCGCCGCCCGGCGCCGGCGAGCTGAAGGTCACGGCGACCGACGCGACCAGCGTCGTCGCGCGCATGGGCAGCGGCGGCGCCATCACGCTCCTGCTCGACGCGAACGGCGACGGCACCGTGGACGCGACCATCCCGACGAGCTGGGACGAGCTCGACTGATCCGGGCCGCTCCGAATCGCGCCGCACTTGTCACTCCCTTCCCTCGCGCCCCGCCGCCTAGACAAGGCGAGGCGCGGGGCGAGGTCCCCGGCGCGAGGAGGAGCACGACATGCCGGACATCATTCACAGGCTCGGGATCCGGGCCCCCGCGGCGAAGGTCTACGAGGCGCTGGCCACGGTGGAGGGGCTCGCGGGCTGGTGGACGCGGGACACGACGGGGCGCTCCGCGCCCGGCGGGACGGTTCGCTTCATGTTTCGCAAGCCGGACGGGACGGAGATCGGCGGGGCGGAGTTCGAGGTGCTGGAGCTGAAGCCGGAGCGCGAGGTGCGCTGGCGCTGCACGGGCGGGCCGCAGGAGTGGATCGGGACGGAGGTGGCGTTCCGGCTGTCCCGGGACGGCGACCAGACCCTGGTGGCCTTCGGGCACCGGGGCTGGCGCGAGGCATCGGAGTTCACGGCCCACTGCTCCATGAAGTGGGCGACGTTCCTGCTCAGCCTCCGGGAGCTCGCCGAGACGGGGAAGGGCAGGCCGGCCCCGGACGACCTCAAGATCGACAACTGGAACTGAGCGGGCGCGGGGCGGCCGCGGCGCGCCGGGACGGGCGTGCCGCGGTCCGCCTCGCAGGCAGCGCCATCAGCGGCGCTGGGACCTCGTGCCGCCGATCCCGGCGCCCTGCGCGGTGAACGCCGTCCGCATGATCTCGACGAACGCGCGGAGCTTCGCCGGGTAGAACCGCGCCTTCGGATACGCGACGTAGACGGGCAGCGTGGGCCCGCGCCACCCGGGCAGGAGGTGCACGAGGCGGCCGGCGGCGACGTCCTCGGCGAGGATCCAGTCCGAGGCGAGCGCGGCACCGAGCCCGCTGCACGCGGCCTGGCGGAGCGCGAAGAGGCTGTCGGTCACGAAGCGCGGCCGGATCCGGAGGGCGGCGGTCGCGCCGCGCGCGCCCTCGAGGCGGACGGTGTTGCGGTAGTACGGCACGAGCGCGAGCCAGGGCAGCGCGGCGAGGGCCGCGGGGCGCGAGGGGGCGTGCCCCGGGACGAGCGACGGCGCAGCGACCACGATCCGCTGCACCTCGTGGATCTTCCGCACCACGATGGCGTCGCCCTCCGGCGCGTCCACCGAGACGCAGCAGTCGACGCCGTCCTCCACGAACCGCACCGGGCCGTCGTGCAGGCGCCACTCGACGCTCAGGGCAGGGTAGCGGCGCAGGTACTCGACCACCGGGCCGACGAGCTGCTGCTGCCCGAACGCGTGCGGCGCGACCACCCGGAGGTGCCCCGCCGGCTCGTCTCCGTCGCCGCGCAGCTCCGCCTCGAAGGCGCGCCACTCGCCGACCAGCTCCCGGGCCCGGGCGGCGTACCTCTGCCCGGCCTCGGTGAGGTGGATGGCATGGGTCGATCGCTGCAGCAGGCGGACGCCGAGGGCGGCCTCGAGCGCGTGCAGGCGCCGGCTGATGGTGGGCTGGGAGGTGCCGAGCTGTCGCGCCGCGGCGGAGAGGCTCCCCGCCTCGACGATGCGCACGAACGTCTCGGCGAGGGCCAGACGATCGGTCGTCGCCTTCATACGTACGACGCATAACGGATCTCCCGGTCACGCGTCTACCGCAGGGCCACCGCACGGCGCATCGTGCCCGCCATGACGACGCACGAACTGGCCCCCACCGCCCTCGCCGCCCCCGCCGGCCACCCGGTTGGGGCGACCTCCCCCCGGCCCGAGGCCCCGATCGCCAGGCCGCTCCTCCTGCTGCTCGCGGGCGGCGCCGGGCTCTCGGTGGCGAGCCTCTACTACAACCAGCCGCTGCTCGACACGATGGCGCGCGACCTCGGCGCATCGTCCTCCGCCATCGGCGCGGTGCCCACGCTCACGCAGCTCGGCTACGCCGCCGGCATCCTCCTGTTCGGGCCGCTCGGCGACCGGCTCGACCGCCGGCGCGTGGTCGTCGCGAAGCTCGCGGCGCTCGCGGTCGCGCTGCTCGGGGCCGCGCTCGCCCCATCCGCCGGGCTCCTCGCCGTCGCCGGCCTCGCCATCGGCCTGGTCGCGACGGCGGCCCAGGACCTCGTGCCCGCCGCGGCGGCGCTCGCGCCGGCGGCGTCACGCGGGCGGACGGTAGGGTCGGTGATGACCGGCCTCCTGCTCGGGATCCTGCTCTCGCGCGTGGTGAGCGGCGTCGTCGGCGCGCACGTCGGCTGGCGGGCGGTGTACCTGGGCGCCGCCGCCGCCGTGGCGGCGCTGTCCGTCGCGGTCGGGCTGAGGCTGCCGCCCATGCCCCCCGGGGCACGCGCCCGGTACGGGGCGCTGCTCGCGTCCATCGTCCGGCTCGCGCGCGACCTCGCTCCACTGCGCCGCGCCGCGCTGGCGCAGGCGTTCCTCAGCGTCGCGTTCGGTGCCTTCTGGTCCACGCTGACGCTGGCGCTCGCGGCGCCGCCGTTCAGGCTCGGCCCCGTGGCCGCCGGAGCCTTCGGCCTCGCCGGCGCTGCCGGGGCGGCCATCGCCCCGCTCGCGGGCGCGGCCGCCGACCGGCGCGGTCCCGAGCCGGTGATCCGCGCCGGCGCGGCGCTGGGGGTGGGGTCCTTCGCGGCCATCGCGCTGTTCCCGGGATCGCTGGTGGTGCTGGTGGTCGCGACCGTGGTCTTCGACCTCGGGGTGCAGGCCAGCCTCATCGCACACCAGAGCGTCGTCTACGGCCTGGATCCCGCCGCGCGCGGCCGCCTCAACGCGGTGCTGGTGAGCGCGATGTTCCTCGGCATGGCCGCCGGCGCCGCGGCCGCCAGCGAGGTGTTCGCGCACGCGGGCTGGGTGGGGGTCGCCGCGCTCGGCGCCCTGGCCGCCGCCACCGCGCTCGCCGTCCGCCTCGCGCCCACGCGCCGGCGGGACGCGCGGGACCGCCGGTGCATCGACGCCGCCGCCCCTTGACCTGCATCGACGGGTGTCGCCCGTCTCCCCGCCCCGACCCACCCGGACCGGTGGGCCGGGTCGAGGGCCTCGGCTACCGTGTCGCGTCCCACCGGCTGACCGGGACGGGAGGTCCACGTGAGGCACGCGTCCCGATGGCTCTCGCTCGCCGCCGCCCTCGCCGCCGTGGCGTGCGGCGGCGGCTCCGGCGGCTCCGGCGGCGCGGCCCCGCCGCCTCCCCGCACCTTCCAGCTCCGGAGCCCGGACCTCGTGGTGGGCGCGGGGCAGGAGCTGGCGTCCTGCTGGTACTTCCGCACCCCGAACGCGGACGACCTCGTCGTCCGGTCCTTCACCTCGCGCCTGCCCGCGGTCGCGGCGAGCGTCGCGATGATGCTCACGCCGGACAACGTCCAGGCGCCGGGAACGCAGTCCACCGGCTGCGCGTGGGCGCCCGCGAGCGGCCCCGTGCCTGCGTACGTGGGGTCGTCCGGCACCGCCTCGTTCTCGTTCCCGCCCGACGACGGCAGCGGCAAGGCGGTCGGCCTCCGGATCCCCGCCGGCCAGGCGGGCTACCTGCGCGTGCACTGGGTGAACGCGTCGGACCAGCCGATCACCGCGCACGTCGAGCTGGACGCGGAGGCTTGGCCGGCCGGGACGGCGACGATGCTCGCGAGCCCGTACGTGTCGGTGGCGGCCTCGTTCAGCATCCCGGCCTCCGGCTCGGCGACGGCCGAGACCACCTGCGACGTCCCCGCCGGCGCGCGCTTCGTGGCGCTGACGACGCGCACGTACAAGCACTCGGTCGCGACCTCGATCGCGGACGGTTCCACCACGCTCTTCGAGAGCGCCGACTGGTCCGCGCCGGGCTTCGCGCGCCGCGACGCGGCGCCGTTCCTGGCGTTCGCGAGCGGGCGGCTCACCACGCGCTGCGACTACCTGAACACCACCGCGAGCCCCGTCCAGCCCGGCGACGACCCGGCGAGCGACGAGCTCTGCGCCGCCATCGGCTGGTACTTCCCGGCCACCCGCGCGCGCCTCTGCTACGACGGCACGCTGCTCCCCTGAGCCCCGCGGTCGCCGCTGCGAGCGCGGGCTCGAGCGCTCCCCCGTCCGAGTGGTGCAAGGCCGGTCGATCCGTGCCAGAGGTGGCGCGAGCGCGGGGGTCTCGGAGGGCCGAGCCCCGGCGCCACAGGAGCGCCGCCCGGCCGGGCGGGCGCCCCCACCTTCAACGCCGCCACGTGAGCCCAGCCGTGTTCGCCACCGTCGTCCCCCTCGTCGTCGTCGCCGCCGCCGGAACCCTCATCGTCGTCCACAAGCTCCGGGAGCGGCGCCGCTGGGCCAACGTGAAGGCGTCGGGAGGGCGGAAGTCGCTCGTCCTCAACCTGTTCGACCGGTCGTAGCGGACGGACGGCCGCAGGCGCGCCCCCGCTTCCGGGGGAGCCGGGCCGAAAAAGCCTGCCGCGGGGGAGGGTTCCGGTCGCCGGCGGCGGCGCCGTGGGCGGCGGCTTGCATCTCGACGCCGGTTCGTGCGAGGGTGCGCGCCGCTCGCGGCCGTGGATGTGGGTGGACGGCGCGGGCTTCGTCGTATCCGTGGCCGGCTCGCGTGGATGAAACGCGCGCCGAAACGGGTTCGAGACACGCGGCTCTCACGCCCCGCCGGCGGGACTGGCGAGCGACGCCGCGCAACCGATTCGCCCATGCAGCTCGGTCCGCCCCCGCGGGTGGAGGTAAGACGTGTACACGGATTTCTCGAAGCTCCGGAACATCGGGATCTCGGCCCACATCGACAGCGGCAAGACCACGCTGACGGAGCGGATCCTCTTCTACACGAAGCGCATCCACGCCATCCACGAGGTGAAGGGCAAGGACGGCGTCGGCGCGACGATGGACTCGATGGAGCTCGAGCGCGAGCGCGGCATCACCATCGCCTCCGCCGCGACGCACTGTGAGTGGAAGGGGCTCCACCTCAACATCATCGACACCCCCGGCCACGTGGACTTCACCATCGAGGTGGAGCGGTCGCTCCGCGTCCTCGACGGCGCCATCCTCGTGCTCTGCTCGGTGGCCGGCGTCCAGAGCCAGTCGCTCACCGTGGACCGCCAGATGCGGCGCTACAACGTGCCGCGCCTCGCGTTCGTCAACAAGTGCGACCGCTCCGGCGCGAACCCGCTGCGCGTCAAGGACCAGCTCCGCGAGAAGCTCCAGCACAACCCGGTGCTGATGCAGCTCCCCATCGGCCTCGAGGACAAGTTCGAGGGCGTGGTGGACCTCGTCACGATGAAGGCGTACCGCTTCAGCGGCGACGACGGCGAGGTCATCACCGAGTCCGAGATCCCGGCCGGCATGCAGGCCGACGCGGCCAAGGCGCGCGAGGAGCTGCTCGACGCGGCGTCGATGTTCTCCGACGAGCTCACCGAGGCGATCCTCGAGGACCGCGTCACCGAGGCGCTGATCAAGGCGGCCGTCCGCAAGGGCACGCTCGCGCTCAAGCTCACCCCGGTGTTCATGGGCTCGGCCTACAAGAACAAGGCCGTCCAGAAGCTGCTCGACGGCGTGGTGGACTACCTCCCGGATCCGACCGAGGTGGTCAACGAGGCCCACGACCTGACCAAGGACGAGGAGAAGGTCGCCCTCACCATCGACAACGAGAAGCCGACGGTGGCGCTGGCGTTCAAGCTCGAGGACGGGCGCTACGGCCAGCTCACCTACCTGCGCATCTACCAGGGCAAGCTCTCGCGCGACATGTTCATCACGAACATGCGCACGAAGAAGGACCACCGCATCGGCCGGCTCGTGCGCATGCACTCCGACCAGATGGAGGACATCGACGCCGCCGGCTCCGGCGACATCGTCGCGATGTTCGGCGTGGACTGCAACTCGGGCGACACGTTCACCGACGGCAAGGTCAAGCTGAACATGACCTCGATGCACGTTCCCGAGCCGGTGATCGCGCTCTCCATCAAGCCGGTGGACTCGAAGAGCGAGACCAACATGGGCAAGGCGCTCCGGCGCTTCACCCGCGAGGACCCGACCTTCCGCGCCGGCCTGGACGAGGAGAGCGGCGAGACCATCATCCGCGGCATGGGCGAGCTGCACCTCGAGGTCTACATCGAGCGCATGAAGCGCGAGTACAACTGCATCGTCGAGGTGTCGCCGCCGCAGGTGGCGTACCGCGAGACGGTCAGCCAGCGCGCCGACTTCGCCTACACGCACAAGAAGCAGACCGGCGGCTCCGGCCAGTTCGGCCGCGTGTGCGGCTACATCGAGCCCTGCGAGCAGCAGTTCGAGTTCGTGGACGACGTGGTCGGCGGCGCCATCCCGCGCGAGTTCATCTCCTCGGTGGAGAAGGGCTTCCGCTCGATGATCGCCAAGGGCCGCCTGCTCGGGTTCCCGGTGGTGAACGTGCGCGTCGTCATCAACGACGGCGCCAGCCACGCGGTGGACTCGTCGGACATCGCGTTCCAGGAGGCCGCCCGCGGCGCCTGGCGCGAGGGCTTCGACCGCGCCAAGCCGCGCCTCCTCGAGCCGATCATGCGCGTGGTGTGCGAGGGCCCGGCGGAGTTCTCCGGCGGCATCCTGGGCACGCTCATGCAGCGGCGCGCCATGATCATCGGCTCGCAGGACGACGGCGGCCTGGCCCGCATCGAGGCCGAGGTGCCGCTGGCCGAGATGTTCGGCTACTCGACGACCCTGCGGTCCGCGACCCAGGGCAAGGCCGAGTTCAGCATGGAGTTCTCGCGCTACCTGCCGGTGCCGGCGGCCATGGCCGAGGAGCTCATGACGAAGGCGTCCAAGAAGGCCGAAGGCGGGAAGAAGTAGCGATGCCGGAGCCATGATCCGCCAGGAAGCGATCCTCCAGAGCCCGCTGCGGATCCTCGACCGGAGGATCCGCGGCGGCCTCGGCAAGGGTCGCCTCGGCGTGATCGTGGCGCCCGCCGGCGTCGGCAAGTCCGCCGTCCTGGTGCAGCTCGGGCTGGACGCGCTCCTGCGCGGCCGCCCGGTGCTGCACGTGGCGCTCGGTCAGCCGGTCGAGCACGTCTCGGCCCGCTACGACGCGTTCTTCGAGGAGCTGGCCGATCGCGTGGACCTGGCCGACCGCCGGGGCGTCCACGAGATGGTCTCGCGCCAGCGGCTGATCTGGTCGGCGATGGACGGCGGCCTCGGCGTCCGGACGCTGGACGAGGCGCTGGCCGCGTTCCAGGCGCACCTCGGCTGCACCCCCGCGACGCTCCTCGTGGACGGCTTCGCCTGGGCCGGGCCCCGGCCCGACGTCGCCGGGACGCTCGCCGGCCTGAAGGCGAGCGCGGCGCGCGCGGGCGCCGAGCTGTGGATGACCGCCCGGTCCGCCCCGGGGCGCCCGCCGTGCGAGGCCGACCCGGACGACCCTGCCGCGCCGCCGGAGCGCTGCGGCGAGCAGGTGGACGTGATCCTGTCCCTGGTGCCGCAGGGGCGCGGCGCGCGGGTGCGGCTGCTCCGGGATCTCGACGGCTCGGACGAGGCCGACCTGCCGCTCGTGGTGGAGGGCGGCTCGCTGCGCTACGCGGGCGGCGAGGACGAGGACGGCGGCGACGCGCGCGGCCCGGAGGCGTTCACGCTGCTCGCGGGCGGGTCCGCCGGCGCGGAGGAGGCGTTCGGCGCCTGCGCGGAGCGCTGGGGCGTGCAGGAGGTGAACTTCACCTTCGCCGGCCGCCCGGCGCTGGCCCGGACCCGCGGACTCACGGAGCTGACCGAGGCGGAGCTGCGCCTCGGCGACGTCAGCGAGGCCTACCTGAAGGCGCACCTGCCCCGCGCGCTGGCCGGTCCGGCGGAGCACCGGCGCGTGCTCCAGCTCATCTGGCACCAGGTCGGCACCGCGGGCGAGGTGTTCGCCGTCGGCGCGCTCAACCCCGACGACACGGCCCAGGGCGGCACCGGCTGGGCGGTCGAGCTGGCGCGCCACTGGGGGAAGCCGGTCCACGTCTTCGACCAGGAGCGGGACGGCTGGTTCCGCTGGGACGGGCGGGGCTGGGCGACCGAGGCGCCGCCGGTCATCACGCACCCGCGCTTCGCCGGCGCCGGGACCCGCGCGCTCTCCGCGGCCGGGCTCGAGGCGATCCGCGCGCTCTTCGAGCGGTCCTTCGGGCCGGCGCCGGAGTAGCCTCGGGCGGCGCACGGGCTACACTGGCGGCGGACCGTGTCCACCGCGAGGAGCTCCATGCGCCCAGCCCGTCCTGCCGCCGCCCGCCGCCGCTCCGCCATCGCCGCGCTGCTGCTCGTCGCCCTCGCGCCGGCCGCGGCGACGGGGGCGGAGCCTGGCGCCGCGCCGGCCGCGGGCGCCGCCGGCGTGCTCGAGGCGCCGGCCGCCGTCGCGGCGACGCCGGGCCAGCGCAGCTTCGGCGTCGGGCCGACCCTCGGCTTCTGGTCCGGCGCGGGCCTCATCGCGGGCGGCGGGACCGGCCGGCTGAAGGGGTGGGTGTCGGGCGGCTACGCGCCGGTGATGGTCTTCTCGAACGAGCGGACGCCGGAGCGCGACCTCCGCTTCGACTACTACAACGCGTACCAGCTCAACGGCGACGTGAGCCTGCGGGTGAACGGCCCCTCCACCACCGAGATCGCGCTGCTCGCCGGCTACAAGTACAACGGCGTGCTCGGCCACGGCGCCGGCGGCGGCGTGCGCGTGCTGTTCGACGTGGGGCCGCGCACCGCGGTGGAGCTGTCCTTCGGGCTGGCGGTGTTCCCGGACGCGATGGACCGGCTGGAGCGCGATCACGCCTATCCGGCGGATCGGGACCCGGGCATCACCCCCGCGCTCCAGGGCGGGGCGAACCTCGGTCTGCTGGTGTTCCCTTGAGCGGGGGTTGACGCGGGGCCGCCCGCACGCGAAGCCTGTGCCGATGCAGCCGCTCCTCGCGCTCCTCCTCGCCACGGTGCCCCTCCTCGAGCCGGCCGCCGGCGGCGCCGACGTCCTCGGCGTGCTCGGCACCCGGATCGTGAAGCAGGGCGACTCGCTCATCGAGCTCGCCCGCGCGCACGACGTGGGCTTCAACGCCATCGAGGCGGCGAACCCCGGGCTCGACGCGTACGTCCCGACGCCGGGCGCGCCGCTGGTGGTGCCCGCGGCCTGGATCCTGCCGCCCTCCGCGGCGCCGGGGTCGATCGTCGTGAACCTCTCGGAGATGCGGCTCTACCTGCTCCCGGGCGGCGGCGCCGCGCCGGTCACGTACCCGGTGGGCATCGGCAAGGATCGCGCGAAGACGCCGCTGGGATCCTTCACCGTCATCGGCAAGACGGTCGCGCCCACCTGGTACCCGCCGGCGTCGATGCGCCGCGACGACCCCACGCTCCCGGACCGCGTCCCGCCCGGACCGGACAACCCGCTCGGCACACACGCGCTGCGCCTCTCGGCGGGCAGCATCCTCATCCACGGCACCGACGAGCCGTTCGGGATCGGCCGCAAGTTCAGCCACGGCTGCGTCCGGCTCTACCCCGAGGACATCCCCCGCCTGTTCGAGGTGGTGCCGCTGAAGACGCCGGTCCGGATGGTCCGCGAGCCGGTCAAGGTCGGCGTGCGCGGGAGCCGCGTGGTCGTGGAGGCCCACGACGATCCGGACGCGCGGGTGGACCTCCGCGCCGAGGCGCAGCGCCAGCTCGAGCGGCGCGGCCTCACCGCGCGCGTGGACGCGGGCAAGCTCGCCGCCGCGCTCGAGGCCCGGCGCGGCATCCCGGTGGACGTGTCGATCGACGTCTTCTGAGGCGCTACGGGAGCGGGTCGGGGACCGGCAGCTCCGCGCGGATCCGCCAGCGCCCGTCCTTCCCGCGCCGCCAGACCGCCAGGTAGCGGCCGGTCACCGTCATGGGCGCGCCGTTGCCCTGCTGCACGACCAGGCGGTTCGTCCCCGCCTCCCAGGCGAGATCGCCCGAGACCTCCAGCTGCACGGTGGTGATGGTCGCCTCGAGGTACCGGAGCGACCCCAGGCGCCGGGCGTCGTACGCCTCGAGCTCGGCGCGGCCGGAGACGAAGCCGCGCTGCATCGCGGGGATGACGAGCGCGTCCTCGGTGAACACCGCCGCCATCCCGCGCGCGTCGCCGGCGACGAGCGCGCGGATGAACGCGTCGTTCGCGGCGCCGATCGCCGTGCGGAGCTCCGCCTCGGGGTCGGCGCGGCCGAAGGAGCCGTGCGCGCAGGCGCCCGAGGCCAGCGCGGCGGCGACGAGGAGGGCGCGAGGGCCGTTTGCCATGGGCGAAGGAGACCGCGCCGCCAGGCGGCGCGCGCGCGGCATCCTGTCCGACGCGCACAGGCTAGGGCGGGTGGGGCGTCCGGTCGGGCCGCGCGGCGCGCGATGATGGCGCGACACGCGAGGAGGGCCGGTCATGAGCGTGGAACGAGCGGTCGTGCTGCAGGCGCCGGCGGCGGACTGGGAGCGCGCGGAGCGGGAGGCGCGCCAGGCCGCGGTCTACGTCGCCGCGTTCGTGGGCGTCCCCGCCGTCGTCGCGGCGGGCGCCGCGCTCGCGCTGTTCGCCCTCACGGCGCTCGTGCTGCTCGCGCCGGTGGTCGCCGGCGTGCTGACCTGGGCGGCGTGGCGGTACGGCCGCCCGGAGCGCCGCGCCGGGCGCCGGGCCTGAGAGCCGGGCCTGAGAGCCGCTCCGGGCGCCGAGCGCGTCGCGCGCGCCCCACGAGAGCGCACGAAACGTGAAGCGCGGCCCCGTCCATGTTTCAACGCCGCGCGTCACCCACACTGGCAGGCGATGCGTCACCATGCGTGAACGCCGTCAAGCCCCACTCAGGACGGAGACGACGACTATTCGTTCTCTTACAGCCCACGCGTGCCATCCAAGTCCGCCCGCATCCTCCGGGCTCCTGAGAATTTCCTCACCCAAGAGCAGATCACCGAGGTCTCCGCCGGACGGCGGAGCTTCCTGCGGCGCGCGTTCCTCGCCGCCGGCGGGATCGCCGCGGGCGCGGTCGCGGTACGCGCCGGCGCGGCGCCGGTCGGCGCTCCGGCCGGTGATCCGGCCATCCTCGAGCGCCAGCCCTGGAACACCTCGCTCGGCAAGCCCGTGGCCGCGCGCGGCTACGGCCTGCCGTCGCCCTACGAGGCGAACCTCCAGCGCCGCGAGAGCCCCGGCCTGACCCGCGTGAACGCGGCGTCGGTCTCCTTCGCGCCGCTGCAGGGGCTGTTCGGGATCATCACGCCGAGCGGCCTGCACTTCGAGCGCCACCACCAGGGCTGGCAGGACGTCGATCCCGCGAAGCACCGCCTGATGGTCCACGGGCTGGTGCGCCAGGCCAAGGTCTACACGATGGACGACCTGATGCGCCTGCCGTCCGTCTCGCGCATCCACTTCATCGAGTGCGGCGCCAACACCGGCATGGAGTGGGGGAACGTGGCGGTGCCCACCGTCCAGTACACCCACGGCATGCTGTCGTGCAGCGAGTTCACCGGCGTGCGCCTCTCCACGCTGCTCGACGACTGCGGCCTCGACCGGGCCAAGGGCCGCTACGTGCTCGCCGAGGGCGCCGACGGCTCGGGCATGACCCGGACCGTCGCCATCGACCGCGCGCTCGACGACGTGCTCGTCGCGTGGGGCCAGAACGGCGAGATGCTGCGGCCCGAGAACGGCTACCCGCTCCGCCTGGTGGTGCCCGGCGTCCAGGGCGTCTCCTGGGTGAAGTGGCTCCGCCGCATCGAGGTGGGCGACCAGCCCTGGGCCACCAAGGACGAGGCCATCCACTACGTGGACCTCATGCCCGACGGTCGTCACCGCCAGTACACCTCGATCCAGGAGGCGAAGTCGGTCATCACCACGCCCTCCGGCGGGCAGGTGCTGGTGGAGCAGGGCGCCTGCGAGGTGACCGGCCTGGCCTGGTCCGGGCGCGGGAAGATCAAGCGGGTGGACGTCTCCTTCGACGGCGGGCGCAGCTGGACGCCGGCGCGGCTGGAGACGCCGGTGCTCTCGAAGGCGCTGACCCGGTTCAGCGTGAGCTGGCGGTGGGACGGGCGCGCCGCGCTGCTGCAGAGCCGGGCGGTGGACGACACCGGCTACGTGCAGCCGACCACGCGGCTGCTGCGCGAGGTGCGCGGGACGAGGTCCATCTACCACAACAACGCGATCCAGACCTGGCGCGTCGATCCCAACGGCGAGGTGTCCAATGTGCAGCTGGCGTGAGCCGCTCGTCCTCGCGGCGCTGCTGGCCGCCGGCGCCGCGCAAGCGGCGGAGGGCGTCGGCCGTCCGGCCACGCCGGCCGAGCTCCGCGCCTGGGACATCGACGTGCGGCCCGACTTCCAGGGCCTGCCGCGCGGCTCCGGCTCGGTCCTGCGCGGGCAGGAGCTCTGGGACGCGAAGTGCGCCTCGTGCCACGGCACCTTCGGCGAGAGCAACGAGGTCTTCACGCCGCTGGTCGGCGGGACCACCGCCGAGGACCAGGCCCGCGGGCGCGTGGCCGCGCTCACCGGGAACGGCCACCCGCAGCGCACCACGCTCATGAAGGTGGCCACGGTCTCGACGCTGTTCGACTACATCCGCCGCGCCATGCCGTGGGACGCGCCGCGCTCGCTGAGCGACGACGACACCTACGCGGTGCTCGCGTACCTCCTGAACCTCGGCGACGTGGTCCCGTCCGACTTCGTGCTCGACCAGGACTCGATCCGCGCGGTGCAGCAGCGCCTGCCCAACCGGAACGGCATGACCCGCGCCCACGGCCTGTGGGACGTGAAGGGCAAGCCGGACGTGCGCGCGGTCGCGTGCATGAAGGACTGCGGGCCCGAGCCGCGCGTCGCCTCGACGCTGCCGGACTTCGCCCGCAACGCCCACGGGAACCTGGCCGAGCAGAACCGGACCTTCGGCCCGGTGCGCGGCGCGGACACCACCCGGCCCGCCGGCGCGGCCCGGACCGGCGCGCCCGCGGCGGCCCCGGCCGCGGTGAAGCCCGCCGCCGGGCTGACGCTGGCGCGCGCCAGCGGCTGCCTGGCCTGCCACGACGTCGAGGCGAAGCGGCTCGGCCCGAGCTTTCGCGACCTGAAGGCGCGGTACGCCGGCGACGCGGCCGCGGCGGCGAAGCTCGCCGCGCGGGTGCGCGGCGGCAGCCAGGGCGCGTGGGGGCCGGTGCCGATGCCGCCCCAGCGCCAGGTGGCGGAGGGCGACGTGGACACGATCGTGAAGTGGGTGCTCGAGGGAGCACGCTGAGGCGCCCGCGGCGCGGCGACGGTCGCCGCGCCCGGCAGAACCCGTACAGGAGAGCGGAATGAGAGAGGTAGAGCAGGCGGGCATCGGGAGGCGTCGGTTCCTCGAGACGACCGGCGGGGCCACGCTCCTCGGCATGCTGGTCGCCGCCGGCATCCTGAAGCCGAGCTGGGGCCGCGCGGCCGACTGGAACAAGGCGGCGTTCGAGGCACGGACCATGAAGGAGGCGCTGGACGCGCTCGGCGCCGGCGCGCCGGCCGACTCGAAGGACATCGCCGTCACCGCGCCGGACATCGCCGAGAACGGCGCCGTGGTGCCCATCACCGCGACCAGCAACCTGCCCGACACCGAGTCGATCGCGTTCCTGGTCGAGGCCAACCCCAACATGCTCGCCGCGTCGTTCCTCCTGACCCCGGCCTCGCTGCCGGTCGTCTCCACGCGGGTCAAGATGGCCCGGACCTCGAACGTGTCGGTGCTGGTGAAGGCCGGCGGCAGGTTCTACGTGGCGACGAAGGAGATCAAGGTCACCCTGGGCGGTTGCGGCGGGTAGGGAGCGAGGAGACAGCCATGGCAGATCCGATGAAGATCCGCGCGAGCCTCCAGGGCGACGTCGTGGAGGTGAAGGTGCTGATGAGCCACGAGATGGAGACGGGCCAGCGCAAGGACGCGAGCGGCGCGATCGTGCCGGCCCACTTCATCAGCTCGGTCCAGGCGGAGTGCAACGGCAAGGCCGTGCTCACCGCGCACTGGGGCCCGGCGGTGTCGAAGAACCCGTACCTCGCCTTCAAGTTCAAGGGCGCGGCCAAGGGCGACAAGGTCAAGGTGACCTGGGTGGACAACAAGGGCGAGACCCGCACCGACGAAGGGACCATCGCCTGAGCGCGCCGCTCGCCAGCCACGCGGCGCGGGCGGCGGGGAGGGGAGCCCGCTGGCTCCTCGTCCTCGCCGCCGGCCTCGCGGCCGCCCCGGCGGCCCGGGCCGCGCCGCCCCCCGCGCGCGCCGCCGCCCCGAGGGCGGCGCCGATCAAGGTCGTGTACCACCTGACCGAGGGGCTCGAGGAGGCGGTGCGCGCCATGCGCAACATCCGCAACCACCTCGACGCGGACCCCACCGCGAAGATCGTGGTCGTGGCGAACGGCGCCGGCATCGACTTCCTGCTCGACGGCGCCATGGACAAGAACGGCAACCCGTTCGACGCCATCGTGCAGGACCTCGTCACCCGCCACGTCGAGTTCCGGGCGTGCCGCAACACGCTCGTCACCCGCAACATCGATCCCTCGAAGCTCCTGCCGGAGGCGACGCTGGTCCAGTCCGGCGTGGCGGAGGCCGCGCGCCTCCAGGCGCGCGAGGGCTTCGCCTACCTCAGGCCCTGAGCTTCACGAACCGTTCCTTGAAGGAGATTCGGATGACCCGTCGATCGATCGGGCCGGCGCTGCTCCTCGCGGCCGCGGCCCTGGCCCCGGCCGCCCACCGCGCGCAGGAGGAGGACGCCACCGCCGCCATCGCGCGCTACCGCGAGCTGCTCCAGGACGGCAACCCCGCCGACCTGTGGGAGGCGCGCGGCGAGGCGCTCTGGCAGGAGAAGCGCGGGCCGAAGGCCGCGTCGCTGGAGGGCTGCGACCTGGGCAAGGGGCCGGGCGTGGTGAAGGGCGCCTACGCCGAGCTGCCCCGGTACTTCGCCGACGGCGACCGCGTCATGGACCTCGAGACGCGCCTGGTGCACTGCATGGGCACGCTGCAGGGGATCGACGCCGCGGAGGCCACCAAGCAGAAGTTCGGCGCGGGCGACAAGCGCTCCGACCTGGAGGCGCTCGCCGCCTGGATCGTGGCGCAGTCGCGCGGCCTGCCGGTGCGCGTGGCGCTCGCGCACCCGAAGGAGAAGGCCGCGTACGCGCTGGGCGAGCGGATCTTCTTCTACCGCGGGGGGCCGCACGACTTCTCCTGCGCGACCTGCCACGCCCAGAGCGGCAAGCGCATCCGCCTGCAGGAGCTCCCCAACCTCACCACGCCCGCCGACGCGAAGCGCGCCTTCGCGACCTGGCCGGCCTACCGCGTCTCGCAGGGCGAGGTGCGCACCATGCAGTGGCGCATGAACGACTGCCTGCGCCAGCAGCGGTTCCCGGAGCTCGTGTTCGGCTCGGAGGGCTCGGTCGCCCTCATCACCTACCTGGCCCGCCAGGCCAACGGCGCGGGCATGGACGCCCCCGCCATCAAGCGCTGAGGAGAAGACGATGCCGTTCGCTCGAACCGTAGCCGTCACGCTCGCCGGCCTCGCGCTCGCGGGCCTCGCGCACGCCGCCCAGCCGCAGCGGGGCGCGAAGGACGAGGCCCGCGCCCGCGAGGTCATCCGCGCCTCCTTCAAGGAGAAGGGCCAGGCCGGCCTGGACCGCCTGGAGCAGGACGAGGTCCAGGCGGCCTGCAGCCGCACGCCCGGCCAGGGCCCGCTGCCCGCGGCCGCCGCGAAGAAGCTGGTCGCCGCGCAGCAGGCCACGCTGGCCTACCCGGCGGACGGCAAGCTCATGGGCGACTGGAAGAAGGGCGAGCAGATCGCCCAGAGCGGCGTCGGCAAGCAGTTCTCCGACGATCCCGCGAAGCCGTCCGGCGGCAACTGCTACGCCTGCCACCGCCTCTCGAAGCAGGAGGTGTCGTTCGGCACGCTCGGCCCGAGCCTCTACCAGTACGGCAAGGTGCGCGGGCAGGGCGAGGCCATGCAGCGCTACACCTACGCGAAGATCTTCAACCCGCAGGCGTTCACGGCGTGCTCCACCATGCCGCGCTTCGGGCACCACGCCATCCTCACCGAGGAGCAGATCAAGGACCTGGTCGCGCTGCTCCTCGATCCCGCCTCCCCGGTGAACCAGTAGCGCGGAGCGAGCGAGACCATGGATCGCAGGGAGTTCATGCGGATGCTGGCGGCGGCCGCCGCCGGCGGGATGACCCTCCGCGCGCGCGCGGCGGGGCCGGAGGGCGCGGGGCTGTACGACTTGCCGCGCCACGGCAACGTGAGCCTGCTGCACTTCACCGACGTGCACGCGCAGCTCATGCCGCTCCACTACCGCGAGCCGGCGGTGAACCTGGGCGCCGGCCCGGCCCGGGGGCGCCCGCCGCACCTGGTGGGCAAGGCGCTGCTCTCGCACTTCGGGATCCGTCCCGGGACGCGCGAGGCGCACGCGCTCACGTATCTCGACTTCGAGGCCGCGGCGCGGCGCTACGGCAAGGTCGGCGGCTTCGCCCACCTCGCCACGCTGGTGAAGCGGCTCCGGGCCAGCCGGCCCGGCGCGCTGCTGCTCGACGGCGGCGACACCTGGCAGGGCTCGGCCACGGCGCTGTGGACCGACGGCCAGGACATGATCGACGCCGCCAAGCTCCTCGGCGTGGACGTGATGACCGGCCACTGGGAGTTCACGCTCGGCGCCGACCGGGTGAAGCGCGCGGTGGAGAAGGACTTCGCCGGCAAGGTCTCGTTCGTCGCCCAGAACGTGCACACCGCCGACTTCGGCGACCCGGTGTTCGAGCCCTGGGTGATGCGCGAGGTGAACGGCGTCCCGGTGGCGGTGATCGGGCAGGCGTTCCCGTACACGCCCATCGCGAACCCGAGGTACCTCGTGCCCGACTGGACGTTCGGGATCGACGAGGAGAACCTCCAGCGCACCGTGGACGAGGCGCGCGCGAAGGGCGCGCGCGTGGTGGTGCTGCTCTCCCACGACGGCATGGACGTGGACCTGAAGCTCGCGTCGCGCGTGAGCGGGATCGACGCGATCCTGGGCGGCCACACGCACGACGGCGTCCCGCGCCCGATCCCGGTGAAGAACCGGGGAGGCCAGACGCTGGTCACGAACGCCGGCTCGAACGGCAAGTTCCTGGGCGTGCTCGACCTCGAGGTCCGCGGCGGCAAGATCGCGAGCCACCGGTACCGGCTGCTCCCGGTGTTCTCGAACCTGCTCCCGGCCGACCCGGAGATGGCCGCGCACATCGAGCGCGTCCGCGCGCCGTTCCGCGAGCGGCTCGCCGCGCCGCTGGCCGTCACCGAGGGCGTCCTCTACCGCCGCGGCAACTTCAACGGCACCTACGACCAGCTCATCCTCGACGCGCTCATGGCCGAGAAGGACGCCGAGATCGCGTTCTCGCCGGGCTTCCGCTGGGGCGCGTCGCTCCTGCCGGGCGACACCATCACGCAGGAGGACCTGCTCGCGGCCACCGCCATCAGCTACCCGGCCGTCGGCGTCAACGAGATGACCGGCGCGACCGTGAAGGCGGTGCTCGAGGACGTCTGCGACAACATCTTCAACCCGGACCCCTACTACCAGCAGGGCGGCGACATGGTCCGGGTCGGCGGGCTCGAGTACGCGTGCCACCCCGGCGCGCGGAGCGGCGAGCGCATCCAGGACCTGCGGCTGCGCGGGAAGCCCCTGGAGGCGTCGAAGACGTACCGCGTCGCCACCTGGGCCTCGGTGAGCGAGGCGGCGCGCGACGCCGGCGGCGAGCCGATCTGGGACGTGGTGGGCCGCTGGCTGCGCGCCCGGAAGACGGTCGCGCCGCGCACGCCGAACCTGCCGCGCCTGGTCGGCGTGGGCCGCGACCCCGGGATGGCCGCCTGATGACCCCGGCGCTCGCCACCCTCGTCGCGGCGCTCGCCGCCGCCGGTCCCGCGCCCGCCCGCGCGGCCGATCCCGTCCTCGAGCCGGTCCGGCTCGCGCCGCGGGTCTGGCTGGTGCAGGGCGACCCGGGCGTCGCGTCGGCCGCGAACCGAGGCTTCAACTCCAACGCGGCGTTCGTCGTGACCGGCGACGGCGTGGTGGTGATCGACGCGCTGGGTACGCCCGCGCTGGGCCGCGCGCTGGTGCGCGCGATCCGCAAGGTGACGCGGCAGCCGATCCGGCGGGTGATCCTGACGCACTACCACGCCGACCACGTCTACGGCCTCGGCGCGCTGAAGGCGGCGGGCGCCGAGGTCTGGGCGAGCGGGGAGGGCAGGGCGTACCTCGAGGGCGACGAGGCGGCGAAGCGGCTCGAGCAGCGCCGCAAGGAGCTCGCGCCCTGGTTCGACGCCGGGAACCCGCTGTTCCCGGCGGATCGCTGGCTCGACGCGGACGCCGCCTTCGAGCTGGGGGGCGCGCGCTTCGAGGTGGTCCGGCTCGGGCCGGCGCACTCCCCCGAGGACCTGATGGTCGTGCTCCCGGACGACGGCGTGGTGTTCTCCGGCGACGTCATCTTCGCCGGCCGCATCCCGTTCGTGGGCGAGGCCGACAGCCGACGCTGGCTCGCGGCCATCGACCGGCTGCTGGAGCGCCGCCCGAAGCTGCTCGTCTCCGGCCACGGCCCCGCCTCGCGGGACCCGGCCACCCACCTCGCCCTGACCCGCGACTACCTCCGCCACCTCCGCGCGGTGATGGGGGCGGCGGTCCAGGACCTCGTCCCGTTCGAGGAGGCGTACGCCGCCGCCGACTGGAGCGCGTACGCGAAGCTCCCCGCGTTCGAGCCGGCGAACCGGATCAACGCCTACGGGACCTACCTCACCATGGAGCGCGAGATGCTCGAGGCGGGCCGGCGTTGAGCCGGCGCCGCGGGCAGCCCGGAGCTCCCGTTCAACCCCGCAGCTGGAGGAACCCCACATGAAGAAGTCGATCGCGATGTCCCTCGCCGCCGCCGCCGTCCTCTCCGCCGCCGGCGCCCGCGCCGCCGGCCCGGCGCCGAAGAAGACCCCCGAGCTGCTCGCCAAGGGCAAGGCGTCCTACGCCACGAACTGCGCCGCCTGCCACGGCGACAAGGGCCTGGGCGACGGCGCGGCCGCGGCCGCGCTGGACCCGAAGCCTCGCAACCTGGTGACCGGCGCGTACCGGAACGGCACCACCGCCGACAAGGTGTTCGCGACGCTCGAGCAGGGCATCGCCGGCACGACCATGACCGCGTTCGGCCACCTGCCGGCCGAGGAGCGCTGGGCGCTCACGTACTACGTGCTCGACCTCCGCGGCGCCAAGGGCGCCAAGGCCAAGAAGTAGCCGCGCCACCCCCGTCCCCCCCTCCCCGTGACCTCACTCCCGCGACCCCTCGCGCTCGCGGCGGCCGTCCTCGTCCTCGTGGCGGGCGCCGCCCGCGCGCAGACGCCCGAGCAGCTCCGCCGCGAGCTCGCCGCCATCGGCGTGGTGGAGCGGCTCGGCGCCGAGGTGCCCCGCGACCTCGCCTTCACCGGCGAGGACGGGCGCCCGGTGACGCTGCGCGCGCTGGCCGGCCGCCCGGTCCTGCTCTCCTTCAACTACACGAGCTGCGCGAAGCTCTGCAGCCTGCAGCTCGCCGGCCTGGCGCGGGCGCTCCGCGACGCGGGCTGGAAGGGGGAGGACTTCTCCGTCTTCACCCTCAGCATCGATCCCGCCGAGACGCTGCCGCAGATCCAGAAGTACGAGGAGACGTTCGTGCAGCAGGCCGGCGGCGGGGAGGGCGTGACCCGCGCCTGGCACTTCGCCACCGGCGCGAAGGCCGACATCGACGCGCTCGCCGAGGCGGTGGGCTTCCGGTACCGCTACGACCCGAAGACCGGCGAGTTCGCGCACCAGGCCACGCTGGTCGTGCTCACCGGCGACGGCAAGGTCTCCGGGTACCTGCACGGCGTCTCCTACGAGCCGGACGCGCTGCGCACCGCGGTGCGCCGCGCCGCCGACGGGCGCGTGGCGACCGCGGCCGAGCAGAAGGCGCTCGGCGGCTTCCTGCTGTCCTGCATCGGGTTCTCCCCCGACGACCCGCTCCCGCTCGCGCTCAAGGTGATGCGCGCGGCGGGCGGGGTGGTCGGGCTCTTCCTCGTCTCCTTCGTCGGCGTCCACGTCGCCCGCGACCGTCGGCGCCGAATCAGGAACGCACCGTGACCGAGCTGCCCATTCGCACCCTCCACCTCCTCGCCGGGGCAGGCCCCGGCTACCTCCCCGCGCAGGCTTCCAGCGTGGCGGCGGGGGTGGACCGGGTCTTCCTGTTCCTGTTCTGGGGGAGCGCCTTCTTCCTGGCGCTCATCATCCTCCTCACTATCGTCTTCGTGCTGCGGTACCGCCGCCGCGCGACGCGCCTCCACCCCGAGCCCTCGCCGGCGCACAGCACCCGGCTCGAGCTGGTGTGGACCGTCATCCCGCTGGTCCTGGTCCTGGCGCTGTTCGCGATGTCCACCCGCACCTGGATCCAGATGACCTCGGCCGACCCCGGCGCGGATCCCGTGCGCGTGCAGGTGACGGGGCGCAAGTGGTCCTGGTGGTTCGACCACCCGAGCGGCAAGGGCGCGAACGAGCTGCACGTGGTGGCCGGGCGGCCGGTCGAGCTGATCCTCTCCGCCACCGACGTGATCCACTCCCTGTACGTCCCGGAGTTCCGCCTCAAGCAGGACGCGGTCCCCGGGCGCTTCACCCGGCTCACCTTCACGCCCACCGTCCCGGGCAGCTACCCCATCCTCTGCGCCGAGTACTGCGGCACCGACCACTCGCGCATGCTCTCCACCGTGGTGGTCCACGCCGACCAGGCCTCGTTCGACGCCTGGTCCAAGGAGGGCCTCCCGGCCGACGCCACGCTCGCCGAGCTCGGCGAGCAGGTGTTCGCGGAGAAGGGCTGCGCCGCCTGCCACAGCGTGGACGGGACGCGGAGCGTCGGCCCGTCGGTCCGCGGCCTGTGGAAGCGCCACGAGAAGCTGGCGGACGGCACCACCGCGCTGGTGGACGAGGAGTACCTGCGCGAGTCGCTGGTCAAGCCGGGCGCGAAGGTGGTGGCCGGGTACCCGAACATCATGCCGCCCATGCCGCTGGAGGAGCGCGAGCTGAAGGCCGTCGCCGCGTACCTCGAGACGCTCGCCGCCGAGGGCGGCGCGCCGGCGAAGGGCGAGGAGACGAAGCGATGAGCACCGCGGCAGTGGCCGTGCGCGCGCCGGCGCACGAGACCGAGAGCTACCTCGAGCACGGGCGCGGCGTCCGCTCCTGGCTCTTCACCCTCGACCACAAGCGCATCGGGATCATGTACCTGACCGCGATCTCCGCCTGTCTGCTGCTGGGCGGCGTGTTCGCGCTGGTCCTCCGCCTGCACCTGTGGAGCCCGCAGGGCGCGCTGGTCTCGAACGACGCCTACAACAAGCTGTTCACGCTGCACGGCGCGGTGATGATCTTCCTGTTCATCATCCCCGGCATCCCGGCGGCGCTCGGCAACTTCGTGCTGCCGCTCCAGCTCGGCGCGAAGGACCTCGCCTTCCCGCGCGTCAACCTGCTCAGCTTCTGGCTGTTCGTGGCCGGCGCCATCTTCTTCGTGGTGGTGCTGGTGGTGGGCGGGGTGGACACCGGCTGGACGCTGTACCCGCCCTACAGCCTGGAGAGCGCGCGCGGCCTCGGGATCCTGCTGGCGCTGTCGGCGGTGGTGCTCACCGGCTTCAGCTCGATCCTCACCGGCGTGAACTTCATCGCCACCATCCACCGCATGCGGCCGCCGGGGATGGGCTGGTTCGACATGCCCCTGTTCCTGTGGGCGCTCTACGCCACCGGCGTCATCCAGATCATCTCGACGCCGGTGCTGGGCATCACCGCGGCGATGGGCTTCCTCGAGCGGATCTTCCACCTCGGCCTGTTCATGCCCGAGTACGGCGGCGATCCCATCCTGTTCCAGCACTTCTTCTGGTTCTACTCGCACCCCGCCGTCTACATCATGATCCTGCCGGCCATGGGCGTGGTGTCGGAGGTGGTCTCGGTCTTCAGCCGCAAGCCCATCTTCGGCTACCGCTTCATCGCGGTGAGCTCGATGGCCATCGCGATCATCGGCTTCCTGGTGTGGGGCCACCACATGTTCGTCTCGGGCCAGTCGCGCTGGGCGAGCCTGGCCTTCAGCTTCCTCACCATGCTGGTGTCGATCCCGTCGGCCATCAAGACGTTCAACTGGATCGCCACCATGTACAAGGGCGCCATCGTCCTGAAGACGCCCATGGTGTACGTGCTCACCTTCTTCGCGATCTTCGGCGTGGGCGGGCTGACCGGGCTGTTCCTCGGCCTGCTCGCCACCGACGTGCCGCTGCACGACACCTACTTCGTGGTGGCGCACTTCCACTTCGTCATGGTGGGCGCGGTGATGATCGCGTTCCTGGCCGGCCTGCACTACTGGTGGCCGAAGATGACCGGGCGCATGTACCACGAGGGCGTGGGCGTGGCGTCCGCGTGGCTGGTGTTCCTCGGCTTCAACCTGACGTTCGTGCCGCAGTTCCTGGCCGGCGTGCTGGGCATGCCGCGCCGCTACGCCACCTACGCGCCGCAGTTCACCGGGCACAACCGGCTCTCCACCGTGGGCGCCTTCGTGCTCGCCCTGGGCCTGGTGGTGGCGCTGGCCGGGCTGCTCCACTCGCTCCGGCGCGGCCGCCGCGCGCCGCCGAACCCGTGGGGCGCCGCGTCGCTGGAGTGGACCATCGCCTCGCCCCCCACCCACCACAACTTCGACGAGACGCCGCGCGCCCGCGGCCCGTACGACTACTCGGGGCTGCACGAGGTGTCCGAGGAAGCGGGCTGGGTGCGCGAGGAGGGACGCTAGATGGACGCGACCGCCCAGCCGGCCCCCGCCGCCCGCCAGGAGCGCGGCCGGTTCCTGGCCGTGCAGTTCGAGGACATGGCCGCCCAGCTCGCCACCGGCAAGCTGGGGATCTGGCTGTTCCTCGCGAACGAGGTGCTGTTCTTCTCGGCGCTGTTCGTGTCGTACGGCGTCTACCGCTCCCACCACCCCGAGCTGTTCCGCTACGCCAGCCAGTTCCTCGACTGGCGGATGGGCGCGACCAACACCCTCGTGCTCATCAGCAGCAGCCTCGCCGCGGCCTGGTCGGTCCGGGCCGCGCAGCTCGGGAACCAGCGCACGCTGATCCGCTCGCTCGTCCTGACCGTCGTGCTCGCCGCCACGTTCATGGTGGTGAAGTACTTCGAGTACAGCCACAAGCTCCACAACGGCGTGGGGTGGGGCACCGCCTGCAACCCGTCGCCCGAGCTGCTCGCGAGCCTGCCCGCCGCGGTGCGGGCGCTCCCGGTCCCGGCGCACCTCGGCACCTTCTTCAGCCTCTACTACCTGATGACCGGCCTGCACGGCATCCACGTGCTCGTGGGCATCGGGCTCTACGTGTGGCTGATCGTGCGCGCGCGGCGGGGCGACTTCGGCCCCGGCTACTACGGCCCGGTGGACGCGGTGGCGCTCTACTGGCACCTGGTGGACCTGGTGTGGATCTTCCTCTTCCCGCTGCTCTACCTGATCTGAGGCCGGCCCCATGAACGTCGTCGAGAACGCCTCCTCCCACCCCGCGCACGGGGACGGCGCGCACGCCGGCCCGCACGTGCTCCCGCCCTCGGTGCTGCTCGGCACCGCCGCGGCCCTGGGGGTCCTCACCGTGCTGACGGTGGCCGTTGCCCGCGTGCACCTCGGGGCCGCGAACGTGCCGGTGGCCCTCGCCATCGCCACCGTGAAGGCCTCGCTGGTGGCGCTGTTCTTCATGCACCTGAAGTACGAGCACAAGTTCCACCTCGTCATCCTGGTGGGCGCCGTGCTGTTCGCGGTGCTGTTCGGCAGCTTCGTGATGTTCGACGCCTCCGAGTACCGCCCCGACGTGCGCGCGCACGAGGAGGCGGTGCGGGCGAAGGCGGCCGAGACCGCGCGCTGAGCGGGGTGGGTCCCGGCGCGGCGCGGCCCGCGCCCGCCGGGGACGCGCCGCCGTGCCGGGGCGGTGTTATGTTCCGCGGCCACCCCGGAGGCCGCACATGTCCGACGAAGCGAAGCTGGCGAGCACGACCGCCAACGCGATCCTCGGGATCGACACGCTCTGGGGAGGCGACGTGATGAGCGCCTCCGGGACCGGCCGGTACATCGCCGACTCGTGGTTCTCGGACGAGCCGCTGCCGGCGGCGTACGCGCTGCCCGCCGCCGCGCGGCTCCGCGAGACCGGCGGGGTGGCGGCGCCGTCGCCGGACCTGGCCGCGATCGACGCGTACCTCGCCGCCGTGGACGTCCCGGGCGCCATCGACGCGCTCGCCGCGCTCGGCCGCGACGCGGGCGGGGTCCGCGGGGCGTACCTGGCCGCGCAGGGCGAGTCGCTGCGCGTCATGTGGGCGCTCGCCGAGGAGCTGCTCGGGCGCGGGCCGGAGGTGCCGTACGAGCGCTGCGTCGTCGCCTCGACGGGGCGCCCGCCGGAGCCGTCCAGGCCGGAGGCGAAGCGCGAGCGGCTGGCCGGGCTGCTCGGCGTGCCCGCGGAGCCGGACCGGCTGCTCGCGGCGGTGGACGCGTGGCGCGGCGAGCGGCTCGTCCCGAGGAAGGTCATCAAGCTGCTCGCGGACGCCTGCATCGCGCAGCTCGAGGAGGGCACGCGCCGGCACGTGGTGCCGCACCTGCCCGCCTCGCTCCACGGGATCCCGCGGGCGAACATCGAGTTCCTGCCCATCGAGAACGCCTGGTTCTCGGGGTCGATGAACTACATCGGGCGGGCGCGCACGCCCGACGGCTCGCCCCGCTACGAGGCGACCTACGAGATAAACGCGGCCCTCCAGATCTCCATGCCGGAGTTCCTCGACCTCGTGGCGCACGAGGTGGTCCCCGGTCACGTCACGAACTTCGCGCTCGCCCAGGCGCTCCACGTCCAGGGACGGCTCGGCTTCGAGGGCACGGTCCTCACCATGAACACGCGCGGCGCGGCGCTCTCGGAGGGGCTCGCGAACAACGCCATGATGATGGCGCTCGGCGTCACCGAGGTGGAGCAGCTCCCGGATCCCGACCTCCAGATCGGGAAGCTGCTCGTGCTCCTCCAGGACGACGCGAAGAACCAGGCGTCCTGGCTGACCTGGGCCGAGGGGCGGCCGCAGGCCGAGGTCGCCGCGGTGCTGCGCCGCGACTACCTGCTGTCCGACGAACGCGCCGCGAAGATCTCCGGTGCGTGGGCGCGCCACCCGCTGAACGGCCGCATGTACCTGCCGTGCTACCGCGCCGGCACCGAGAAGGTCGCCGAGCTGCGGCGGCGCCACCCGCCGGAGAAGGTGATCCCGGCGCTCTACCAGGTGCACGGCCTGGTGGACGTGGTGACCATCGACCAGGTGCTGTGAGCGGCGGGCTGCGCGCGGCTGTGGCGTTCTGTCGCCGGTGGCGGTGCACCCCGGGTAGAACTCACCAAGAGTGAGGGTCGGCGGCGCGTTCCTCGCGCCGGCGGCGGTTTCGGCGCGCGGCGCCGGCGCTCCGGGGCGAGGTCGGGCCGACCCGGCGGCGCGCGGAAGGCTCGCCGTCACGCGCGCGCAGCGTGAACGTTCACGAAGCGTTCACGCACGTTCACGCTGCGCTCGGCGGCGCTCAAGTCCTCGTCACGCATGGTGATGGCCGTGCGCTCCGCGTGAACGCGGCGTCACCCCGACGTGCAGGCCGCGAAGTCACCGAGGGTGTGTCCCGTTCTTGCACGACGGGCGGTCTCACCACGCGCGAGCCCGAATGAACGTCCTCCTCGTCGACGACAGCGCATCCGTCCGGGCGATCCTCCAGGTGTACCTGATGGGACTCCACCCGACCTTCCTGGAGGCCGAGGACGGGGAGCGGGCGCTGCGCCTCCTGCGGCTGTCCCCGGTCGATCTCGTCATCGCCGACGTGCAGATGGCGCCCATGGACGGGATCGCCTTCGTGCGGGCGCTGCGCGGGTCGGATCGACCGGCGCTGCGCACCGTGCCGGTGGTGATGCTCACCGGCGACCGCTCCGAGGAGGTCCGGGCGCAGGGGCTGCAGGCCGGGGCCGACGCGTTCGTCCGCAAGCCGGTGGACGCGAAGACGCTGCTCCGGACCATCCAGGACGTGATGCCGCCGAGGGTCACGTGAGCCTGCCGCTCGCGCTGCTCGTGGACGACAGCGACGCGGTGCTCACCTTCGGGCGCGCCGCGCTCGCCGGCCACTTCGAGACCAGCGTCGCCTCGAACGGCCGGGAGGCGCTCGAGAAGGCCGGCCGTGTGCCGCCCGACGTGATCTTGCTCGATCTGTCCATGCCCGAGATGGACGGCGCCGAGGTGCTGGCGCGTCTCAAGGCGGACCCGCGCCTGTGCGCGGTGCCGGTGATCGTGCTCTCGTCGGAGGCGTTCCGCGAGCCGGAGGTGATGGCCGCCGGCGCCGACCTGTTCCTCGGGAAGCCCGCCGCGGCCGATCGGCTGCGGTCGGCCGCGCTCGCGCTGGTGGAGGCCGAGCGCGCGCGGCGGCGCGCCGGCAGCCTGGCGGTCCTGCCGGTCGGCGCCGGTCCGCACGACCTGGCGTTGCCGCTGGAAGGGGTGACGCGCGTGCTGCACCAGGTGCGCCTCTCGCCGCTCCCGGGGGCGCCAGAGGTGGTGGCCGGCTGGTTCGAGCTGGAGGGCACGCCGATGGGCGTGCTGGATCTCGCCGCAGCGCTGGGCGTGCCCCACGCCACGCCGCTGGTGGACCGGGTGCTCGTGGTGCTCGGGCTGGCCGGCGGCCAGACCGTCGCGCTCGCCGTCGACCGCATCCACGATCCCGTGGAGATCCCCGCGGCGCAGGTGCTGCCGCGGGAGCCGATCGGCGGGGAGGGGCGCGATGCGCTGGCCCCCGCGCTCCTCGCGTTCGTCCGTCACGGCGGAGAGACGCTGCCCGTCCTCTCCGCCGTCTCCCTCGTCTGCGCGCGCGTGATGGACGCGCTCCCCGGCCTGATGGCGGCACGCGCCGCCGCCCCCTGAACCCGTGGCCGCCACCCCGCTCACCCCGGCCACCTGGTCCCGGCTGACCGCCAGCATCAGCCGCTGGACCGGGTTCCACCCCGACGCCATCTGGGCGCGCGCCGTGCTCCGCGCGCTGGCGCCGCTGCTCGACGGCGGCACCGCCCCCGACGAGCTGATCGCGCTGGCCGAGCGCGACGACCCCGCGCTGCGGCGGCGCCTCACGCAGGCGGTGCCGGTGGGCGAGACCTACTTCTTCCGGATCCCGGAGCACTTCGCGCTCGTGCGCAACGTGCTCGCGCCGCGCTGGGCGGCGGAGCCGGCGCGCCCGCGCGCGGTGTGGAGCGCGGGCTGCGCCGGGGGAGAGGAGGCGTACTCGCTCGCGGCGGTGCTGCGCGCGGCCGGCGTCCGCGCGTTCGAGGTGGTCGGGACCGACCTGGTGGAGGCGAACGTCGCGGCCGCGCGCGCCGCGCGGTACGGCGCATGGTCGCTGCGCGCCAGCGTCCCCGCGGTCGAGGACCCGTTCCTCCCGGCGGCCGGCGAGGGCCCGCGCGAGGTCGACCCGGCGCTGCGCAGCCGCGCCCGGTTCGAGGTCCACAACCTGCTCGACGCCGCGCCGCCCCCGGGCCGGTTCGACCTGATCTTCTGCCGCAACGTGCTCATCTACTTCACCCACGCCGCCGCGGCGCGCGCGCTGTCCTCCCTCGCCGCGGCGCTCGCGCCGGGGGGCGTCATCGCCTTCGCGACCATGGACCTGTCCGAGGCGCCCGCGCCACTGGTCCGCCTCGGCGCGCCGGAGCTGCAGGTCTTCCAGCGCCCGCCGGTGGACGGCGCGCTGCGCGCAGCGCCGGAGCCGGCTCGCCCGGTGAGCACGGTCCCGGCCCCGCCTCCGAGCACCGGGCCTGGGGCGCCCCTCCGTCCCCCGTCCGCGAGGGCGGCCCACCGCCCCGCGCCCCCGCCGCCGCCCGCCGCGGCGCCGGAGCCGGTGTCGCTGCACCTCCGCGTGCTCGCGCAGATCGAGCGGGGCGACCACGCCGGCGCGCGGGCGCTGCTCGGGGACCTCCGGCGGGCCGCGCCGCAGTACCTGCCCGGCCTGCTGGAGGGCGCGCTGCTGTGCGCGCGCGAGGGCCGGCGCGCGCACGCGCTCGAGCTGATGCGCTCGGTGCTGGACCGCGCACAGGCGCTGCCCTCGGAGGCTCCGGTGGCGGGGCCGGAGACGCTGCCCGCCCGCTTCTACGCCGCAGCCGCCCGGCGGTTCCTGGGCGGGGAGGTCCCACGGTGAGCGCCTCATCCCCGCGGATCCACGGCAGCGACGTGGACGAGATCCTGGCCCGGCGCGCCGAGCGCGCCCGCGCCGCCCCGGCGGCGGACCGGTCGGAGGTGGCGCTCCCGGTCGCGGAGTTCGGGCTGGGCGCCGAGCGCTACGCCATCCCGCTCGCGTCGCTCCGGGCGGTGCTCCCGCTGCGCCTGGTCACCCCGATCCCCCGCGCCCCTGCCCACGTGATCGGCCTGCTCCGGTTCCAGGGGCAGCTCGTCACCGCGCACAGCCTGATGGCGCTGCTCGGCGTGAAGGGCTGGCGGCAGGACTGTGCGGTGCTGCTCGTGCTGGAGCGGGACGACGGGCGCCGCGTGGCCATCGACTGCGAGCACGTGCCGCGCATCGACGCGCTGCCCCAGCGGGCCGTGGACCAGGCGCGCGCCCGCGGTGCGGGGCCGGTGCACGAGGTCACCGCGGAGGGCCTCCGCCCGGTGGCGCTGCTCGACGTGGCCGCCTTGCTGGCCCGCGGCGCGGAGGCGTCCCATGGATGAGGCGGTGATGGACGCGCTCGTCGCGACGTTCTCGCGCGAGGCGGAGGAGCTGGGCGCGCAGCTCACTCGCGCGCTCCTGGTGGTGGAGAAGCCGGAGCAGGGGACCGACGCCCTGGGCGCGGCGCACGCGGAGCTGCGGCGCGGCCTGCACCGGCTGAAGGGGAGCGCGGCCACCGTGGGGCTCGCGGAGCTCTCCGACCTGGCCCACGAGATGGAGGAGCAGCTCGCGCCGCACGCCCGGGACACCGCGCTGCCGCGCTCGCTGGTGGACGCGTTCCTGGCGGCGCTCGACCAGGGGCTGGAGTGGATGCGGCGGCGCGCGGCCCACCGCGCGGACCGGCCGGACCTGGCGCGGGTGGTGCGATCGCTCCGGGGCGGCGCGCCGGCGGAGGCCGGGGGCGGCGGCGCGGGGCCGGCCGGTCCCGCCCCGTCCGCCGCCGGCGCCGAGCCCGAGGTGGGCGGGTGGCGCGTGGACGCGCGCGACGTGGCCTCGCTGGTGGCGGACGTGGAGCGCCTCCGGGAGATCGCCTTGCGCCTCGAGGACCAGGGGCGCGAGGCCGCGCGGATCCTCTCGCTGCTGCCGAAGGGGCTCGCGCCCGACGTGGCCGACGCGCTCCGGGGCGCGCTGCTCGCCGCGCGCGCGGCGCTGTCCGGCGACGCGGCGGAGCTCGGGGCACGGGTCGAGGCGATGGAGGAGTGGCTGAAGGCGGTGTGCACCCTGCCGTGCGAGACCGTGATCGAGCCGCTCCACCGCACCGTGAGGGACCTCGCGCGCCAGCTCGGGAAGGAGGCGAAGGTCTCGGCGGTGGGCGTCGAGGTCGCGCTGGACCGGCGGATCCTGGAGGCGCTGCGCGCGCCGCTGGTGCAGCTGGTGCGGAACGCGGTCGACCACGGGATCGAGGCGCCGCACGTGCGCGAGCAGGCCGGGAAGCACCGCGAGGGCATCGTGGCCATCCGGGTCGAGCAGGCCGGCAACGAGGTGCTCCTCGAGATCTCTGACGACGGCGCCGGGCTGGACGGCGAGCGCATCCGCGCCACCGCGGTGAGCCGCGGCGTGGTGGGCGTCGAGGAGGCGGCCCGCCTCGACGAGCGGCAGCTGGCGGCGCTCGTCTTTCGCTCCGGGTTCTCCACGCGCGCCGCGGCCACCGGGGTCTCCGGCCGCGGAGTCGGGCTCGACGTGGTGGCCGACGCGGTCAAGTCCATCCACGGCCGGATCGAGATCCACTCCGTCCGCGGCCACGGGACCCGCTTCGTCCTGAGCGTCCCCGCCGAGCTGGGCAGCTCCCCGCTCACGCTGGTCGGCGTGGGCGACCAGGTGTTCGGGATCCCCATGCACGCGGTGCGCAAGGCCCTCCGGGCCGAGGCCACGCGGATCCGCGCCGGCCACTTCGGCCTGCAGCTCGAGGACGACGGCGCGCTGCTGCCGCTGGAGGACCTGGGCGGCCTGCTCGGGCTCCGGCAGCCGCTCGCGCCCGGGGACGGCCAGCCGGTGCTGGTGGTGAGCGCGGAGGGGCGCGAGACCGCGCTGGCGGTGGACTCCACCCCCGGCGACCGGTGGCCGGTGGTCCGGCCGCTCCCCGACGAGCTCCGGCACCTCGAGCCGTACCTCGGCGCGGCCACGCTGTCGCGCGGCGAGCCGCTGCTGGTGCTCCGGCCGTCCTGGCTGCTGGAGCGGCGGTCGGCCGCGCCCGCCGCCGGCGCCGGCCCGAGCGTCCTGGTCGTGGACGACTCGCTCACCGCGCGCGCCGCGCACCGGGCGGTGCTGGAGTCCGCCGGCTACGCGGCGCACGCGGCCGCGAGCGCCGCGCAGGCGCTCGAGCACCTGCGGCGGGGCGCCTACCACGCCATCGTGTGCGACGTGGACCTGGGGGAGGGGATGGACGGGATCGCGCTCACCGCGCTGATCCGCGGCCGGCCCGAGCTGGAGGCGGTCCCGGTGGTGCTGGTCTCCTCGCACGACGAGGACGCGGCCCGCCGCCGGGCGCGCGAGGCAGGCGCGGACGCGTTCGTGAGCAAGGCGGACTGCGCCGCGGGCATGCTGCTCGCCGAGATCGACGGGGCGATGGCGCGGCGCCGGAGGCGGGCGTGACGGCGCGGCCGCCCACCCGCGTGCTCGTCGCCGACGACTCGCCCACGCTGCGGCGGGCGCTGCGGACGCTGCTCGAGGAGGACCCGGGCATCCGCGTGGTCGCGGAGGCCGCCGACGGCGCGGAGGCGGTGGCGCTCGCGCGGACCGCCGGGCCGGACGTGGTCACCATGGACGTGGTCATGCCCGGGCTGGACGGGCTGCGGGCCACCGAGGAGATCATGGCGGTCGCCCCCACGCGCATCATCGTGGTGAGCCAGCTCGCGGAGCGCGAGCAGAGCCTGGCGTTCCAGGCGCTCGCGGCGGGCGCGGTGGAGCTCCTCGCGAAGCCGCAGGTCGGCGGGCCGGACGATCTGCGGCGCTGGGGCGTCGCGGTGCGCGAGGCGGTGCGGCTGATGAGCGAGGTGCCGGTGGTGACCCGGCGCGCGCTCGCCGGCGCGGCGCCGGCCCGCGCGGCGGCGCCGCGCGCCCTGGACGCGGTCGGCCTCGCGGCCTCCACCGGCGGGCCGCAGGCGGTGGTGGCGATCCTGGCCGCGCTGCCGGCCCGGCTCCCGCTGACGCTGCTCGTGGCGCAGCACATCGCCTCCGGGTTCGTGGACGGGATGCGCCGCTGGTTCGCCGAGTCCACCGCGCTCGAGGTGCGGGTGGCCCAGGACGGCGAGGCGCCGCGGGCCGGCTGCGTCTACCTCGCCCCTCCCGGCCGGAACCTGCTCTGGTCGCGCGCCGGCCGCCTCTCGACGCCGCCCTGTGCGAGCTGCGTCTGCCCGAGCGGCGACGACCTGCTCCGGTCCCTCGCCGAGGCGCTCGGGCCTCGCGCAGGCGGGGTGGTGCTCTCGGGCATGGGCGAGGACGGCGCCCGCGGACTGCTCGCCATCCGGCGCGCCGGCGGCCTCGCGCTCGCCCAGAGCGCCGCCACCTGCGTGGTGAACGGCATGCCCGGCGCCGCGGCCGCGCTCGGCGCGCCGGAGGCGCGCGCGGCGCCGCCGGAGATCGCCGCGCTGCTCGCCGCCGCCCGCCCGCCGGCGGACCGCTGACCCGCACCCCTCGCCCCCTCACCCATCGCGCACCGTCGCAGCCCACCGGAGGAACCCCGATGTTCGGCAAGCAGAAGCAGGCCCTTCAGACCAGTCTCTCCTTCCGCTTCCTGCGCTGGATCATCCCGCTGGTCACGGTGTCGTTCGTGGCCTTCGGCGTGGCGGGCTTCTTCGTGACCCGCGCCTCGCTGGTGTCGTTCTCGCAGCAGTCGTCCACGCTGCTCACCGACCAGACCCGCGTCGCCCTGGTGAACTGGATCCACGACCAGATCTACCTGGCCCAGTCGATCGCCGCGAACCCGAAGGTCGTGCACGCGTGCCTGAACCCGACCGACGACAAGGCGCGCGCGGAGGCCCGCGCCTACCTCCAGGGCATCCACGACCGGTACCAGTACTACGAGAACGTCCCGGTGGGCATCCGGCTGCCCGAGGGCCAGAGCCTCACCATCGACTACGAGGGGCAGCAGAAGGTCGTCCGGAACGGCGGCTTCTTCCTCGACACGGTGCAGGGGCGCACGCTGGGGAAGGCCAGCCTGGACCTGAACTACGTGCGCGCCATGTTCGACGGCGCGCCGTACTACGTCAGCCACGTCTACCCCAGCCTGCTCCGCGGCAACCCGCTGTTCGTGGTGGCCGCGCCGGTGAAGTCGGACGGGCGCGTGATCGGCTACGCGCTGGTCGCGCCGCGGATGGACTACTTCACCGACCTCTTCCTCGACAAGGTGAAGATCGGCGACTCCGGCTACCTGATGATGTTCGACGAGAATCGCCAGGTGGTGGCGCACCCGGACAAGCGGCTCATCCTCAACGACAAGGAGAAGGAGAAGGTCGCCCAGCTCACCCACCGCATCCTCGACGGCGCCGACCAGTCGTTCTTCGAGACGTACGAGGACGTGGAGAAGCTCTACGTCGTCTCGCGGCTCACCAAGAACACGTTCGACCCGCCCGGCGCGGCCGCCGGCTCGGCGCACCTGATGGCGAACGACTGGTACATCGTCTCCGGCCAGCCGAAGTCCGAGATCGTCCGGGCGTCCACCACGCAGGTCTACTCGTACCTGGGGTTCTCGATCCTGCTGTCGGTGTTCCTGGGGGCGCTGCTCTACCGGCACACCACCCGGACCATCACCCAGCCGCTGCTCGAGCTCACCCGCGCGGCCGGCGAGATCGTCCGGTCCGGCGACCTCACGCAGAAGATCGACGCGCACTCGAACGACGAGATCGGCGAGCTCAGCCGCACCTTCAACCAGATGGTGGACAGGCTCCGCGAGATGGCGAGCAGCCTGCGGCAGAGCCTCGCGTCGCTGGTGGAGGCGGTCACCAACCTGGAGGCGACCAACGCCGACCAGCGCGAGACCATCACCCGGCAGGCGGCCGCGCTCCAGGAGACGCAGGTCACCGCGCAGGAGATCAAGCAGACCTCCAACATGGCCGCGCAGAAGGCCGAGGTGGTGCTGAAGGTCGCCTCCGAGGCGGACGAGATCGGCCGCTCCGGCGAGACCTCGATCGAGCAGACGCTCACCTGGCTCGCCGACATCCGCACCGAGGCGAGCGACATCTCCACCAAGATCGGCGAGCTGGGCGCGCGCACCCGGCAGATCGGCCACATCACGCAGTCGGTCCGCGACCTCGCCGACCAGTCCAACATGCTCGCGCTGAACGCCGCCATCGAGGCGGTGCGCTCCGGCGAGCACGGCAAGGGCTTCGGGGTGGTGGCGCGCGAGATCCGCAGCCTGGCCGATCAGTCCATCCAGGCCACGCACCGGGTGAGCGACGTGCTCGACGACACCGCGAACGCCATCACCTCCACCATCGCCATCTCGGAGAAGGGCGCGCAGAAGATCGACAGCGGGCTCACCCAGGTCCGGACCTCGGGCGAGACGCTGCGACGGCTGTCCAACATCGTCCGCGAGAACTCGGCGGCGGTCCGCCAGATCGCGGCGGCGGTGAGCCAGCAGGACGCCGGGATCGCGCAGATCTTCGGCTCGGTCACCGAGCTCTCGAAGGCGGTGGACGACACCGTGAAGCGCGTGGAGACGACCGACCGCGCCACCGAGGCGGTGAAGTCCGTCACCGCGCAGGTGGAGGGGATCATCAAGGAGTACCGCGTCTGAGCCGCGCCTCCCCGCGCGAGCGGCGGCAGGCGCGCGAGTGCCGGCGCGGAGACGCGCCGGTTGGCAGTGAACCCACGACGAGAGGTGGCAACGTGGCCAACGACGAGGTGGACGTGAAGCGGGGCGAGGGCGGCCGGGCGCCGCGGACCATGGACCGCAGGGGCTTCATCCGCGACGTGGCGCTGGGCGGCGCCGCGGTGCTGGCGGCGGGCGCGCTCGGCGCGCCGGCGGCGGCGCGGGCCTGCCCCGGCGACGGCGGCGGGTACGACCTGGAGGTCCCGCTCGGCGCGCCGGTCGCCATCGGCGAGCTGAAGAGCCTGAAGGTGACCTGCCTGAGCGAGGTCGGCTGGTGGTCCACCCCGCAGTTCCTCGCGGACATCGACGCCGCGGGCGGGATGAGCACCAACCAGTGGACCATCCCGTGGACCGAGCGGAACTCGGCCGGCTACTCGGCGCTGATCGAGGCGGAGGAGTGCGACGGCACGAGGCACACCGTGCTGCTCGACACCGGCTGGGACGCCCAGTACATGAGCTGGGTCTTCCGCCGCGAGGGCGTGACCGAGAAGCTCGAGCACGGCCTCATCGACCGGGCCATCCTCTCCCACGAGCACATCGATCATTTCTGGGGGCTGCCGGCGATCACGGCCGTGAACCGCAAGGTTCCGTTCTGGGTGCCGTCCACCCTGAGCGGCGACGCCTGGAACTACATGGATCGCTGCAAGCTGAAGGGGCCGGTGACGCAGGTCACCCCGGGCGTCGTCCACAAGCACTTCCCCGGCTTCGCCACGGCGGTGATGGACGTGCCCATCATCCTCGGGGTGCGCGGCGAGCAGATCCTGTTCTTCAACGTGAAGGACAAGGGCATGGTGATCGTGACCGGGTGCGGCCACGTGGGGATCCAGAACGCGATCGCGTTCGCGCGCTCGAACATCTCGACCTCCACCGGGCGCTTCCACGGGCTGTTCGGCGGGCTGCACATCTCCTCGCTCGAGGTGTGGAGCCCCGCCGCCGACACGATGCTCGACGCCATGCAGGCGGCGCAGTTCGACGTGGTGGCGAGCAACCACTGCACGGGCATCACCGCGGTCGAACGGATGATCGAGCGCGGCCTGCCGGTGGTGGCGGGCTCCGCCAACTACGGGAGCAAGAGCACCCGGTACGTGGGGAACGGCGACTCGATCGTGTTCTGACGCCCGCGCCGCCCGGCGGGCGCGCGCACACGCCGCGGTCCCGGCTCCCCGGCGCGGGGCCGCGGCGTTCACCCCGGGTACAGCCCCCGCACGCGCGCGTGCAGCCGCGCCAGCCCGAGCAGCGTGTCGATGCGCGGGGTCGGCTCGCCCACCAGCGCGCCGATCTCGCGGACCGCCGACACGAGCGCGTCCAGCTCCACCGGCCGGCCCGCCTCCACGTCCTGCAGCATCGAGGTCTTGAACGCGCCCAGCTTGCGGGTGACCGCCATGCGATCCTCGCCGCTCTCGGAGATGGGGCAGCCGATGGCCGCGCCGATCCGCGCCGCCTCGCCCATCACCTCGAGGCAGAAGCGGTACACCTGCGGATCGTCGAGGATCCGGTCGCAGGTCGCGCCGGTGAGCGCCGAGACCGGGTTCATCGTCATGTTGCCCCAGAGCTTGTACCAGACGTCCGCCTGGATCCGCCGCGACACCTCCACGTCGAAGGCCGCCGCGCGGAGCGTCGCGGCGAGGCGGCCGAGCCGCGCGGAGTCCTCGCCGCCCGGCTCGCCCACGATGAGGCGGTTGCCCGCGGTGTGGCACACGAAGCCGGGCTCCGGCACCGCGCAGGCGAGGTGGACCACGCAGCCGATGACGTGGCGGGAGGGGATGCCCGCCGCGATGGCGCCGCCGGGATCCACCGACGCGAGCCGCGTGCCGGCGAAGCGGCCGCCGAAGCGGTCGAAGAACCACCAGGGCACGCCGTTCATGGCGGTGAGCACGACCGTCTCCGGGCCGAGCAGCGGGCCGATGTCCCGGGCCACGTGGACGAGCGCGGGCGCCTTCACCGCCACGACCACCAGCTCCTGCGGCCCGAGCTCGGCCGGATCGTCCGAGGCCGGGAGGCGGACGCGCGCCTCCCCACCCGTCGAGACGAGCCGCAGCCCGCGCGACCGCAGCGCGTCCAGCGTCGCGCCGCGCGCGACCGCGCTCACCTCGTGCCCGGCCTGGGCCAGCCGCGCGGCGACGAGCCCACCCACCGCGCCGGCGCCGTAGATCGCGATCCTCACCGCGCTGCCTCCCTGGCGATGCTCGCCTGGGACCAGCCTACCGCAGCCGGGGCCGGGCGGGGTCGTCCGGGCGCTCAGGCGGGCGGCGCCAGCTGGCAGACGGCCTCGAGGCCCAAGGCGCTCGCGAGCCGCGCGCGCCGGGTCAGTCGCCGTACGTGTGGCAGGCCTGGCAGAGCGGCTTCGGGCTCACGTCGGCGCCCGGCGGGAGCGGCGCCCCGGAGGCGTGCTCGTAGGGGGACGGGTCGCCGGGGACGACGCGGGGCCGCGTGGCCGCGCCCTCGGGGATGGCCAGGTGGTAGCGCCAGCGCGAGCGCAGCGCGTGGCAGCTCCAGCAGTGCACGCGGCCGTCCGGGAGCGCCACGCCCCGGCGCTCCACCTCGGCGCGGGGCCGCAGCGAGGACGCCGCGCCGGGCGCGTAGACCCTGCCGACCGGGTGGTTCCCGTTCGGCATGAGGGCCTCCTCGTGGCACGCGACGCAGGCCTCGACGGGCGCGTCGGCGAGCGGCGGGTGGATCTCCTCCCACCGCGCCGTCGCCCCGTCCCACTGGGCCGCGGCCGGCGGAGGCAGCGCGGCGGCGGCGCACAGGAGCGCGGGTGCCGCCGCGCGCAGGAGCGAGGCTGGGCAGGTCAGGCAGGCGACGCGGCGCTTGCCACGCGAGCGGGATCCGGTCATTCACCCTCCGTCATGATGGTGTCGCGGAGGGCGGTTGCACCCGATGTGCCGCGGGCCCGCGCGCCGCGGAGGCCCGCGAACCGCGCGCGTGCGCGGGTCGCCGCGCGGGGTCGGGGTCCACCCCGAGGCCCCGGCGCGGCTCCGCGCGCGCGTGGCGCCATGCGGCTGGCGTCGCGCGGATCGCGGACGCCGGGCCGGTCCCGGCGCTACGCCCGGACGATCACGGCCTCGAGGTACGTGCCCGGCACGACGAGCGTCCCGTCGGTCGCGGTGTTGGCCTCCTCGAGCAGCGCGAGCAGGTCGCGCTCCAGGGCGGGCCGCGCCTCGGCGGGGAGCGCCGCGAACGCGCGGTGGATGGGGCCGTACCAGGTGCGGAACACCTCGACCCAGTGCGCCGCCGAGCGGTAGCGGAAGACGTACTCGCGGCGGTGCGCGCGGACGTCGCGGGCGCCCGGGACGAACAGCTCGTGGAGGCGCGCCTCGGTGCCCCACGCGGCGGGCGGCCGGAGCCCGGCGGGCGGCGGGACGTGCCGGCCCACCACCTGGAAGACCTTCCCGATGAAGCCGTCCGGCGTCCAGGAGGCGAGCGCGATGCGGCCGCCGGACCGGCACACCCGGAGCAGCTCGCCGGCGGCGCGCGCCTGGTCGGGCGTGAACATCACGCCGAACGTCGAGAGCACGACGTCGAACGCGCCGTCCTCGAAGGGCAGCGCCTCGGCGTCGCCCTCGCGGAGCTCCAGCGCCAGGCCGTCGGCGGCCGCGCGGGCGCCCGCCCGCTCGAGGAGCGAGGGGACGTAGTCCACGCCGGTCACGCGCGCGAAGCGGCGCGCCGCGGCGAGCGCGGCGTTGCCGTTGCCACAGGCCACGTCGAGCACGCGCTCGCCGGCGGACACCGAGGCCGCCTCGCAGAGCGTCTCACCGACGATCTGCAGCGTCGTGCCGATCACCGCGTAGTCGCCCGAGCTCCAGGTGGACTGCTGCCGGGCCTTCACGGCGGCGAGGTCGAGGCCCGGGGGCGGCATGGGCGCGGGGGTCGGGGAGGGGGAGGGGGAAGCGATGCCGTTCATCTGCGGTCTCCTTGCGTTCAGGTCGGGTGGCGTGGATGCCGCGCGGGATCTAGGAAACCCGGGCCGGTCCGGACCTGCTCGCGCCGCCGCGTTCGTTGCCCGTCCGTCCGCGACCTGACCGGGGCCTGCCGGCCACCGAAGCGTCACGAGGGGGGCTCGATGGGCGCGGATCCGCTGGCCGACGTGCTCACCACGGTCCGCCTCACCGGCTCGGTGTTCTTCCGCGTCGAGGGCGCGCCGCCCTGGGTCGCCGAGGCGCCCGCCTCCCGCGCGATCGCCGCGCAGGTGATGCCCGGCGCGGACCACGTCATCGAGTTCCACGCGGTGGCGCGCGGGCGCTGCCTGGCGGGGATCGTGGGCGAGCAGCCGGTCGCGCTCGAGGCGGGGGACGTGATCTGCTTCCCGCACGGCGACCCGCACGTGCTGTCGAGCGCGGCCGGCCTCCGCGGCGGCGCGCCGGACCTCGCGCCGTACGCGGTGGCGCGGAGCGCGCCGCGGCCGTTCCTGGTGAGGGTCGGCGCCGGGCCCTCCGAGACCGAGGTGGTGTGCGGGTTCTTCGGCTGCGACGCGCGCCCGTTCAACCCGCTGCTCGCCGCGCTCCCGCGCGTGCTGCGGGCGAGCGATCGGGACGGCCCGCGCCGCGGGTGGCTGACGCGGTTCCTCGAGGTGGCGGAGGCGGAGGCGAGGACGCCGGGGCCGGGCGGCGAGGGCGTGCTGAGCCGGCTCGCGGAGCTGATGTTCCTCGAGATGGTGCGCCGGCACCTGGAGACGCTCCCGCCCGGCCGCGCCGGCTGGCTGGCGGGCCTCTCGGATCCGCACGTGAGCCGGGCCCTGGCGGCGCTCCACGCGCGCCCCGGGGACCCCTGGTCGCTGGAGCGGCTGGCCCGCGCCGCCGGGCTGGCCCGGTCCTCGCTGGCGGAGCGGTTCGCGGCGCTCGTCGGCGAGCCGCCCATGCAGTACCTGGCGCGGTGGCGGATGCAGGTCGCGGCCGGGCTGCTCGCCACCACGCGCGAGGGGGTGGCCTCCATCGCCGGGCAGGTGGGCTACGCCTCCGAGGCCGCGTTCAACCGCGCCTTCAAGAAGTGCGTCGGCGAGCCGCCCGCCACCTGGCGCCGGCGGCGCGCCGCCCCCCGGGCCGACGTCCGCCCCGGCCCGGCCGCGTAGCCGCCGATCCGTCCGCGCCGCGTCCGCCTCCGGCGGCGGCCACCCGCGAGATCCCGCGGCCGCGGCCCGGCACGCCCGTGGCATCTGCGCCCGTCCCCAACACGGAGGGTGCACATGCCCGTCGGAACCGCGTCCGCCTCACCGCTCCCGCTTTCCCTTCCCGCCGCCGCGCCCGTCCAGGCCGTCGCGGCGCCGGCCGGGCCCGATCCCGTCGCGCTCGCCGGCCTGCCCGCGGCCATCGAGGAGGCGCGCGCCGCCGCGCTGTCCGGCGCCGGCGGCCCGCCCGACCCGGCCACGTTCGCCGCGCTCCGCGCGCGCCTCGCGAAGGCGTCCGCGGCGCTCCCGCCCGCGTACCGGCGCGCCGTGGCCGAGCCGCTCGTCCGGACCCTGGACCAGCTCGGCCCGGGCGGCTTCGCGCGCCTCCTCCGCGAGGATCCGGACCGCCAGGGCGAGGCGCGGCTGCTGCTCGACGTCGCGCAGGCGGTCCTGCAGCGCGGCGAGGGCCACCGGGCCCGCGCCACCGCGGCGTTCCAGGAGGTGGTGAGCGATCTCTACGAGGGCTTCCTCTCGGCCGAGGACCGCCGCGGCGTGAAGCCCCCGGACCACGGCGTGGTCCCGCCGCTCGTCCGGTGGGGCAGCGCGGAGACGGGGCCGTACACCTGGCCCGCGACGGCCACCGCGGCCGTCGGCGTGAAGGCGGCGGTGGTGAGCCTGCCGGCCGCGAACGCCTCGGCCGGCCTGCTCGCCTGGCCGGCGCTCGCGCACGAGACCGCCGGGCACGACGTCCTCGAGGCCGACGTCGGGCTCCGTGCCCAGCTCGCGGGGGCGGTGCGCGATCGGCTGCTCGGCGCCGGGATCGCCCCGGCGGTCGCCGGCTACTGGGCGGAGCGGATCGACGAGACCGCGGCCGACGTCCTCGGGGTGCTGAACATGGGGCCCGCCGCGGCGGTGGGGCTGGTGGGCTACTTCCGCGCCATGAACGCGGCGGCGCACGGCCGCGCCGCGCTCCGGAACGTCGGGCGCGCGGAGGACCCGCACCCGGCCGACCTGGCGCGCGCGTACCTGGCGGCGGAGACCGTGCGGCTCCTGTCGTTCGAGGGCGCGGGCCGGTGGGCCGACCGGCTGGTGGCGGAGGCCGACCGCGATCTCGGGCGCGTGTGGCTGGGCAAGACCGAGGTGGCGCCGGCGGTGGTGAAGGCGTCCGCGGCGCTCGTCGCGCAGGCGATCGCGCGCACCCGGCTGCCGGCGCTGGAGGGGCGGGCGCTGCAGCAGATCCAGGACTGGCGCGACCGCGACGAGGCGGTGGTGGCGGACCTGCGCGAGGTCGTGTCGGGGCGCGGCGGGCGCTCCGGCGCGGCCCGCGCCGGCCGCGCGTACGGGGGCGGCGCCTACGCCGCGCACGTGGTGGCGGCGGCGGTCTACGAGGCGGCGGGGGGCGGCGTCGCCCCGGAGGCGGTCATGGACCGGATGGTCGGCGTGCTCGCCGCGATGCACGGGAAGAACGCCGGCTGGCGCGACGCGGCGGCGCGGCCACCGTCGCCGGGCGCGGCCGCGCCGGCGCCGCCGCGGGTGGCGTGAGCGGCCGTCGCCGGCGGCGCCCGAGTGGGACGGTGGGTGGAGGAGGCGGGCGGGAGCCCATCACGCTACGAGAAGGCCGCGCGGCGCGGCCGCGGCCGGGCGCCGAGCGCGCCGGGGAGGGGGAACGGCATGGCCTTCGAGGTGGAGACCCGCAGCCTGCAAGGGCGCGTCACGGCGATCGGCAGCGCGGGCGGGCACACGCTCGTGATCGACCGGCCGGAGGCCGCCGGCGGCGGAGGGCTGGGGTTCAACGGGGGGGAGCTGCTGCACCTCGCGGTCGCGGGCTGCGTCTCCAACGACCTGTTCCGCGAGGCGCTCGCGGCCGGGATCCGGCTCGACTCGGTGCGGGTCCGCGTCCGCGGCGAGTTCGGCGGCGACCCGGCGGTGTCCACCGGGATCCGCTACGACGTCGAGGTCGCGGGGGATGCGAGCGAGGCGCAGCTCGCGGCGCTGGTCGAGCGGGTGGATCGGATCGCGGAGATCCCGGGCACGCTCCGGCGCGGCGCCGCGGTCCAGCTCGGCGAGGCGAGCGTGCGGCGCACCACGGCCTGAGGGTGCGCGGGAACGCGCGTGCGGCGGCGCGCGGGAGCTCCTCGCGCCGCCGCTCCGATCAGGCCGCCGGGTTGCCGCTGCGCGCCATCGGGCCGCGCGCGGCCACCGGGGTCCAGGGGGAGGGCGTGGTGCGCACGAGCGACGCGAGCGCGGCGCCGGCCACGGCGATCCCGCGGCAGATCGCCGCGACGGTGAGGATCGGGATGAGGACGATGCCGAACAGCGGGACGAGCGTGGCGAGGACCGCCCACGCGAAGGTCCCCTTGACGGCCTGGGCTGCGGTGAGGTGGTGCATGTGGCCTCCTTGGTGGTCGGCAACATGCCCGCGAACCCGCGGCCGCGGAACGCGCAAGAACGGATGCGCCATCAGCGCTGGTTATGGACTGGATCGTGCGGCGCGAAGGCAGCTGATGGTCACGCGAGGTGCCCGTACGCTGCGTCAGGCCCGCCGCGGCACGCCGGCCGCGATGGACAGCAGCGGCATCGCGCCGGGGGCGGGCGCTGGTGGGGCGCTCAGCGAACCGGCCGGAACAGCGCGTTCAGCGCGGCGTACCCCGCCGCCTCGCCCAGCCGCTCGAACGTGCCGCGCTCGGCGATCTCCCGCGACGCCTCCAGGAACGCGCCCCACGCGGCGCGCGCGAGCGCGGAGCCGACGCTGACGCGCCGGACGCCGAGCGCGGCCAGCTCGGCGACGGTGAACGCCGGACCGCCTGCGAGCACGTTGACCGGCCTCGGCGCGACCGCCCGGACCACCGCCGCGACCTGCTCGCGCGTGGTGAGGCCCGGCGCGTAGAGGCAGTCGGCCCCCGCGTCCGCGTAGGCCACCAGCCGCCGGATGGTCTCGGCGAGATCGGGGCGGCCCGCGACGAAGCCCTCGCTGCGCCCCGTGAGCACCACGCCGCCGCCGGCCGCGTCGATGGCCCGGCGCGCCGCGCGCAGCCGCGCGACGGCCTCGTCGGCGGGGTAGAGCGGCGCCGCCGGATCCCCGGTGGCGTCCTCGATGGAGAGCCCGGCCACCCCGGCGTCCACGCACGCCCGCACGTTCGCCGCGACCTCCTCCGCGGTGGCGCCGTAGCCGTCCTCGAAGTCCGCGTTCACCGGCAGCGGCGTGGCCGCGACCAGCTCGCGGACGTGCGCGAGCATCTCCTCGCACCCCACCGCGCCGTCGGGCAGGCCGCGCGAGAACGCGAAGCCCGCGCTGGTGGTGGCGAGCGCCCGGAAGCCGGCGCGCTCCAGCGCCCGGGCGGTGCCGGCGTCCCACGGGTTGGGGAGCACGAAGCAGCCCTGCTGGTGGAGCGCGCGGAAGGCGCTGCGCTGCTCGTCGGTCGAGGCCATCCCGGCAGCGTAGCCTGCGCCGCGGGCTCCGGCCCGGCCCCGGCGGAGCCTTGCGCCGCCCACCCGCCGTTCGCTACTGCGAGGCGGAGTCGGAAGGAGCGCGGATGGACGGCAGCCCGGCACGTCCGGCCCCCCTCGCGCCGGACGCGGCGCCCGCCGCGCCCGGGCGCGCACGCCTCGCCGCGCTCACGCTCCTCACGCTCGGCTTCTTCGCAGCGAACTCGCTCCTGGCGCGCGCCGCGCTGCGCCCGGGCCTCGCAGACGCCGCGACCTTCACCGCGATCCGGCTCGCCTCCGGCGCGGCCGCGCTCGCGCTCCTCGCGCTCGCCTCGCGCCGGGCCCGGCCGCGCGGCGGGAGCGCCGGGTCGGCGCTCGCGCTCTTCGCGTACGCCGCCGCGTTCTCGCTCGCCTACCGCCGGATCGACGCCGGCCCGGGCGCGTTCCTGCTGTTCTTCGCGGTGCAGGCCACCATGGTCGGCTGGAGCGTGCTGCGCGGCGCCCGCCTGGCCCGGCGGCAGTGGGCGGGCCTCGCGGTGGCGCTCGCGGGCCTGGGCTGGCTCACGCTGCCGGGCGCGCACGCGCCGGACGCGCGCGGCGCGGCGCTCATGCTGGCGGCCGGCGTCGCCTGGGGCGCCTACACCTTGCGCGGGCGCGGCGTCCGGGATCCCGCCGGCGCCACCGCGGCGAACTTCGCGCTGGCGGTGCCGCTGGCGCTCGCCCTCGTGATCGCCTCGGCGGGGAGCGTGCACCTCACGGCGCGCGGGGCCGCGCTCGCCGCCGCCTCCGGCGCGGTGGCCTCCGGCGTCGGCTACGTGCTCTGGTACACCGTCGTGCCGGCGCTGGGCGCGGCCCGGGCCGCGGCGGTGCAGCTCGCGGTGCCGGCGATCGTGCCGCTCGCCGCCGCCGGCCTGCTCGGCGAGGCGATCACCCCGCGGCTGTTCGCGGCCGGCACCGCCATCCTGGCGGGCGTGGCGCTGGCGATCGCGCCGGCGCCTCAGCCGGCGCGGTCCTCCCGCGCGTCCGCGTGACCCGGCGCGAACGGCTCGGCCCCGAGCAGGTCGCGGGCCGCGTCCACCGCCTCGTGCGCGCCGGCGAGCACCAGGACGTCGCCCGGCCGCAGCACCTCGGCCGCGCTGGGGACCATCACCGACGCGCCGGCGCGGGAGATGGCGAGGACGGTCGCGCCGGTCCGGCCGCGGACGCCCAGCTCCGACAGGCTGTGGCCGGCGCCGGGGCTGCCCTCGCGCAGGCGCACCGGCGTGGGCTCGCCGATGCCGGGGAACATGGCCCGGATCCGCTCCAGGCCGTCGGTGCGCTCGGGGGGGGCCGTCGGGTGCGCGCCGCCGGCGCCGTCGCCCGAGGCCTGCCGGGCGAGCGCCTCGACGATCACCTGCGCGCCGGCGCGGACGTGCCCCTGCAGCTCCGCGGCGCTGCGCCAGAACCCGATGCCGAGCACGCCGAGGACGGCCAGCACGACCGCGACGCCGGGCACGCCGGGGAGGAAGGGTTGCGTGATGGCGAGCACCGGCAGCAGCACCGCCATGGTCGCCGCGAGCTGCACCACCGCGAGGAGCGCGCGGCGCGGCGCGGCGGCCAGGTCGGGCCGGCCGGCGGCGCCCTCCGGCAGCGCGGTGGACGCGAGCGCCAGGCCGAGCCGGCGGCCGTTGCGGACCAGGCCCACCAGGAACGGCGCGGCGAGCAGGGTGGCGGCGGCGAACAGGATCCAGCGCGCGGTGTCCGGTCCGGCGCCGAGCGTCTCGGCGATGCGCCGCGTGGCCCGCGGCGCGCCGACCGACGCGCCGATGGTGATGGCCACGACCGCCACCGCGTCCACCAGGAGCGCCACCGCGACCGCGCGCAGGCGCGTGCCCAGCGTGTGGCGATCCGGCGCGCTGCGGAGCTGCTCGAGCCAGCTGCCGTACAGCGACACCAGCGTCTGGAGGCGCGAGGGCAGCTTGCGCTCGATCCAGGTCGCGGCCGGCCCGGACGCCTGGATGAGCCAGGGCGTGGTGAGGGTGGTCACGGCCGAGACCGCCACCGCGACCGGGTAGAGGAACTCGCGCGTCGCGCCGAGGGAGGTCCCGAGCGCCGCCAGGATGAACGAGAACTCGCCGATCTGCGCGAGGCTCATGCCGGTCTGCACCGAGGTGCGCACCCCGTTGCCGGTGAGGAACGCGCCCAGCCCCACGGCCGCGGACTTCCCCGCCACCACGAGGCCGATGAACACCACCACCGCCACCCAGTGGCGCGCCACCAGCGCCGGGTCGATGAGCATGCCCACCGAGACGAAGAAGATGGCGGCGAACAGGTCGCGCACCGGCCGGACCAGCTCCTCGACCGCGTGCGCCTCGCCCGACTCCGCCACGAGCGAGCCGGCGATGAACGCGCCCAGGGCCACCGAGTACCCGGCCGCCAGCGCCAGCCAGGCGAACCCGAAGCACAGGCCCAGGCTCCCGACCAGCAGCGTCTCGTCGCTGCCGCGCCGGCGGATGTAGCGCACCGCGCGCGGCACGAGCAGCATCCCGCCCCCCAGCAGGACGGCGAGGAACGCGCCCAGCCGGCCCAGGGTGGCGCCGAGCTCGCCCGGGGAGACGCCCGCGCCGGTGGCGACGGCGGTGAGCACCGCCATGAAGAGGATCGCGAAGAGGTCCTCGACCAGCAGGACGCCCACCACCAGGTCGCGCAGGGGCCCGCGGACGCGCAGGTCGTCGAAGGCCTTCGCGATGATGGTGGTGGAGGACATCGCCACGATCGCGCCGGCGAACACGCTCTCCAGCACGGTCCAGCCGAAGGCGCGCCCGGCCACGAACCCGAGCCAGACCATGATGCTCGACTGGACCACCGCGGTGACGCCGGCGGTGGGGCCCACCTGGACCAGCTTGCGCAGGCTGAACTCGAGCCCGAGCGCGAACATGAGCAGGATGACGCCCAGCTCGGAGAGGGTCTGGACGATCTCGCGGTCGGCGACGAGCGGGACCGGGACGTACGGTCCGACGATCAGGCCGGCGAGGATGTAGCCGAGCACCACCGGCTGCCGCAGCCGCTGGAACAGCACCGTGGTGACGGCCGCCACGCCGAGCACCACGGTGAGCGCGAGGAGGAAGGTATGAGCGCCATGCATCGTCCTTCCTCGCTTCGCACGCGGCCCGCGGCCGGCTCAAGCGAAAACCGGCCCGCTCGCGCACTTTCCTCGCGCCCCGCCCCGGGTTAGAACCCGCGCCCCATGCCCCGGCAGCCCACCCACTACGCGATCGACTTCGGCACCAGCAACTCGCTGCTCGCCGCGGCCAGCGCCGATCGCACGTTCGATCCCGCGCCGCTCGACCCGGACGCGCCGGATCCGACCGTCCTGCGCAGCATCGTCTGCTTCCCCGACGAGGGGGGCGTCCACGTGGGCGTGGAGGCGCTCCGGCAGTTCGTGGAGCACGGGGGCGAGGCCCGGCTCCTCCGCTCGATCAAGCACCACCTCGGCACCCGCTCGTTCCGCGGCACGGTCATCCGCGGCCGGATGCTCTCCGCGGAGGAGCTGGTCGCGGCGGTGCTGCGCCGGATGCGCGAGCGCGCCGACGCGCACTACGGCGTCGAGGTGCGGCGGGCGCTGCTGGGCCGCCCGGTGCACTTCGACGGCGAGGACGACGCGTTCGCGGAGGCGCGGCTGCGCCGGGCCGCGGAGCTGGCCGGCTTCGAGGAGGTGCGCTTCCTGCCGGAGCCGGTGGCGGCGGCGCGCGCGTTCGGCGCCGCCGCGGAGCGCGAGGAGCTGGCGCTCATCGGCGACTTCGGCGGCGGCACCTCGGACTTCACCGTGCTCCGCGTGGGCCCGCGCGCCCTCGCCCGGGAGGACGTGCTCGCCGTGGGCGGGGTGGCGGTGGCCGGCGACGCGCTCGACGCGTCGATCATGCGCGACCGGGTGGCGCGGCACTTCGGGGCGGAGGTGCTGTACCGGGTCCCGTTCGGCAACAACGTGCTCCGGATGCCGCAGGGGATCGTGCAGCACCTCTGCTCGCCCGCGCACCTGTCGATCCTCCAGCGGCGCGACGTGGCGAGCTTCCTCGCCGACGTGCGCCGCTGGTCGCTGTCCGACGAGGACCGGCGGCGCATGGACCAGCTCACGGTCATGGTCGAGGAGACGCTCGGCTTCCAGGTGTTCGAGGCCATCGAGCGCGCCAAGCGCGAGCTGTCGGGCGCCGCCCGCGCGCGGGTGGAGCTGTCGCACCCCGGCATCGAGGTGCGCGAGCCGGTGACCCGCGCCGGCTTCGAGAAGGCCTGCCGGCGCGAGGTGGACGCCATCCTGGCCTGCCTGGACGAGACGGTGCGCCGGGCCGGCGTCGCGCCGGAGCAGGTGGGCGTGGTCTGCTGCACCGGCGGCACCGCCCGGGTCCCGCGCCTCGCCGAGGAGATCCGCCGCCGCTTCCCCGCCGCCCGCATGGAGCAGTTCAAGGGCTTCCACTCCGTGGTGGAGGGGCTGGCCCGCGAGGCGCAGGCCGTGGCGCAGGGCTGACGCGGCGGATCGGTCAGCGCTCCAGCAGCGCCTTCAGCCGCGCGAGATCCGCCTCGACCCAGCGCGCGTCCGCCTCGAACCGCTCGCCGGTCATGTCCGGCAGGCGCAGCAGCGCGAGCACCACCTCGCTGCCGCTGCCGTTCGCGATCACGCGGAGCGGGACGTGGACGGTCTCGCCGGTGGGCAGCAGCACGTCGTGGTCGAGGACGCCGAGCTCGTTCGGCGGGACGAAGCGGATCCGGACCGTGCCCGCGGGCGCGTCGGCCACCCACTCGCCGGCCACCTGCCGGATGCCGGCGGCGAGCCCCGAGGCCCACTGCGGAAGGTTCTCCGGCCGGGAGGCGAACGCGTACACCTCCGCGGGCGGGCGCGAGATCGAGACGCTCAGGTGTCGGACGGGGAGGGTGGGCACCCGCCGGTCCTAGCGCCGCCGGCGCCGGGCCGCCACCGCCGCGACGGCCTCGCTGGGGGCGCGCGCTCAGGCCTTCGCGCGCTCCTCCGGCGCCCGCCTTCCCGCCGCCGCCCTCACCCCGGCCAGGAACCGCGAGCGGAGCGCGTCGCTCATGAGCGCCTGCTTCACCGGCGGCAGCCGCAGGAAGCCGCCCACCAGCGCGCGCAGGAACGCCTGGGACTTGCTGCCGGGATCGTCGAAGAGCTGGTTCTGCAGCGTGCCGCGCTCGAGGCACTGAAGGATGAGCCGCTCGAGCAGGTCCTCGGGGTGCAGCACGCGCTGCGCCCGGTGGTGGAGCTTCATCGCGCCCGGGTTGCACGTCAGCGTGCACACCCCGCACCCCAGGCAGCGCGCCTCGTCCACCTGCGGCCGGCCGTGCTTGCGGAACCTGGGGTCGGGATCCGGCACGCGCGGGATGGCGCCGACCGGGCAGCGCTTCGAGCACTTGCCGCAGCCCAGGCACCGCGCCCGGTCCGAGGCGGCGACGTAGCTCGACGTCACCACCGCGTTCGGATACCCGTGGCGCGTCACGCCCAGCAGCATGTTGCAGCAGCAGCCGCAGCAGTGGCACATGAACGTCGCGCCGCGGCGCACGTTGTCGGCGTTGAGGACCAGGCCGAGCGCGCGCGAGCGCGCCAGGTTGTCCAGCATCTCGGCGCGCGACACCTCGCGCGCGAAGCCGTGGCGGATGAGGTAGTCGGCCCCGTGGTCGAACGACGAGCAGGTGTCGAGCGGCGCGGCGCAGCGGTGCTCGCCGAGGTGGGCCTTCTCGTGCCGGCAGGAGCAGGTGCCGATGGCGAGGCGGCGGGCCGACTCCACCATCGCGACCGCCTTCTCGTGGTCGAGGACCTCGACGTACTCCTCGGGCCGGACCGCGCCGTCGTGCGGGACGGCGCGCATGAGCGACACGCGCTGGCCGCCGGCGAAGTTGGCCCGGTAGAACGCGCCGTCCTCCAGGTACTCGTGGAAGAGCCGCGCCCAGCGCGCGTGGTCGTCCTCGGTCGCGCCGCCGGTGCGCATCATCGTGTACTCGAAGATCCCGATCGCCATCGGCGACGGCGCGTACCAGGTCCGGCCCCGCACCTCGACGTCGAGCACCAGGCCGCGCGGGCAGAGCGTGTCGAGCCGGCGCCGCACGTCGTCGGGGGCGAGGCCGGTCACCCGGGCGATCCGCTCCAGCGGCGCGAGGCCGTAGGGCATCTTCACCACCAGCTCGGCCTCGGCCTCGGAGTAGAGCTCCTTCAGGATCGCGAACAGCGCCGCGTTCCAGGGCGCACGCACGGTGAGCCCGTCCACCTTTCCGCCCAGGCGGCGGTACAGGTCCTTGCCGACGAGGTGTCCCATGGCGCGTCCCCCCGCGGCAGCATCGGCGGGCGGAACCCCGCGCGACAGGAGCGCGGACGGGGCCGCCCGAGCGGAGGGGGCCGGCGCCGCTGCGCCCCGCGGCACAGCCCCGAGCGGCAGGAGCCGGGCGGGGCCCAGACCCAGCCTACACTGCCCTCATGGATCGGCGGGAGGTCGCGGCGCTCCCCATCGCCTCGGTCCACGCCGCGCTCGGCAGCGCGCCGGACGGGCTCGACGCGGCGGAGGCCGCCCGGCGGCTACGCGAGGCGGGCCCGAACGCGTTGCCACGGCGGCGCCGCCGGCCGGCGCTGCGCCGGGCCGTCGCGCAGATCGCGCACCCCATGGCGCTCCTGCTCTGGGCCGCCGGGGCGCTCGCGCTCGTGTCGCGGATGCCGCAGCTCGCCTGGGCGGTCTTCCTGGTGATCGCGCTGAACGGCGTGTTCGGCTTCTGGCAGGAGCGGCGGGCGGAGCGCGCGCTGGAGGCGCTCGAGGCGCTGGTGCCGGCGCGGGCCCGGGTGGTGCGGGGCGGGCACCTCCTGGAGGTGGACGCGCGCGAGGTGGTGGTGGGGGACGTGCTCGCGCTGGAGGAGGGCGACCGCGTCCCGGCCGACGCGCGCCTCGTCGAGGCGGCGCTGTTCCGGCTGGACGTGTCGCTGCTCACCGGCGAGTCGCTGCCGGTGGACCGCGATCCGCGCCCGCGCGCCGGCGAGCTCGCGGCCGCGGCGCTGCCCTGCCTGGCGCCCGCGGGCGCGACGGTCGCGGCGGGCCGGGCCCGCGCGGTGGTGTTCGCGACCGGCGCCGCGACCGAGCTGGGCCGGGTGGCGCGGCTGGCCACCGCGTCGCCGCGGGCGCCG
>NZ_BAZG01000002.1 GCF_000964525.1 Anaeromyxobacter sp. PSR-1 | reverse complement strand
AAGGCGGAGGAGCCGTCCGCCCCCAGGCCGCCCGCCCCGCCGGCGCCGGTCGCCATGGGCGCGGTGAAGCGCAAGGTGATCGTCAAGCGGAAGTAGTCCCGATCCCGCGCGGAATGGGAGGGGACCGGGCCGCGACCCGGCCCCCGCCCGGCCCGCGGGCCCCGCGCGGATCGAGCGGAGGTGGACGTGGAGCTCGAACCGCGCACCGCGGCGCCCGCCCATGCGACGGGCGCCGTCGAGTTCGTACCCCTCTCGGCGCTCGCGCTGGACGCGACGTTCCGCCTCCGCGAGGAGGGCGACGTCTCGGCCCTGGCCGCGTCCATCGGCCGCCTCGGGCAGCTCGTGCCCGTCGAGCTGCGGCCGCTGCCCGGCGCCGGCACCGACGGCCCCCGCTTCCAGGTGGTGGCCGGGTTCCGGCGCATCGCCGCGCTGCGCATGCTGATGCGCGGCCGGGTGCTGGCGCGGCTCCACGCGACGCTCGACGACGACGACGCCTGGGGCCTCGCGCTCGGGCAGGCGCTCCTCACCGAGCCGCTCGACCGCGACGGCCTGCGCCTGCTGCGCGAGCGGCTGGAGCAGACCGGCGTCGCGCCCTGGGCCGAGGAGCTGCTCGACGACGCGCTGGTGCGCGCGCCGGTCGAGCCCGAGCTGCGCGAGCGCTTCTTCGAGTTCCTCACCGCCGGGCCAGCCGCCGACGCGGCCGGGCCGGCGCCCGACGACGACGGCGGCCTCGAGCCGGAGCCGGCGCCGCACCTCCACGAGGCCGTCGCAGCGCCCGCGGCCGCGCCCGAGGGCGGCGAGGCAGCGGCGGGCGCCGGGGCCGAGGCGGGGGCGGAGGAGGTCACCCCCGAGGAGCTCGTTGCGGACGTGGCCTCGCGGCTGTACCAGGTGAACGCGGACCTGGCGGTGGCGTTCGAGTCCTGGCGCGACCTGCCGGCGGATGGCCGCCGCGCGGTGCTCGAGCAGGTCCGCTGGATGACCGAGTTGCTCCCCCACCTCGAGCGCAGGGAGGACGAACCATGAGCCTGGAACGGGATCGCGCGCGGCTGCTCGAGCTCCTGCGCAGCCTGTCGTTCGAGCGCCGCAAGGTGATCCTCGCCTCCGGCAAGGAGAGCGACTTCTACATCGACTGCAAGCGCACCGCGCTCACCGCCGAGGGGCACGTGCTCATCGGCCGGCTGCTGCTCGAGCGCGTGCGCGGCCTCACGCCGCCGGTGCGCGGCGTGGGCGGGCTCACGCTCGGCGCGGACCCGATCGCGAGCGCGGTGGCGCTCACCAGCTTCCTGGACGGCGGCGCCGGCGCGGCGGTGGACGCGTTCATCGTGCGCAAGGAGCCGAAGGGCCACGGCACCGGCCAGTGGATCGAGGGGCGCAAGACCCTCCCCGACGGCAGCCGCGTGGCCGTGATCGAGGACGTGGTGACCACCGGCGGCTCGGCGCTGAAGGCCATCGAGCGCTGCCGCGCCGAGCACCTGGTCCCGGTCGCCTGCCTGGCGCTGGTGGACCGGCAGGAGGGCGGGCGCGAGGCCATCGAGGCCCAGGGCGTGCCGCTGCAGGCGCTCTTCACGCGCGCGGACTTCATGTCATGAGGCTGCGCCCGCTCGCCGCCGCCGCGCTGGCGCTGGCGCTCGCCGGCTGCCCGTTCCACCCGCGCCAGCCGATGCCCGGGCCGCGCGAGGGCGAGTGGTCCGACCTGCGCGCCGCCGCCACCCGCCGCGCGACGCTGTACGACGGCCTCGAGCACCGCGCCACCGCCACCGCCACGCACCTCGGCCTCCCCGAGCGCGAGGCGCGCGCCCGCCGGCTGGCCGCGTGGCTCGGCTGGACCGCCGCCGAGCTCGACGCCCGGCTCGCCACCGAGCGCGCCGAGGCGGCCGCGGGCGAGGAGTTCCTGCTCGCGCTCTACACCGCGAACGGCAAGCAGAACGACCTCGACGCGCCGAAGAGCATCTGGCGCGTGGCGGTGCGGACCGACGAGGGCGAGCTGCTCGCGTCGAAGATCGAGGTGCTCGACGTGGACGCCACCGTGACCGGGCTGTTCCCGTACGTGGGCACGTTCGACGTGGTGTACCGGGTGCGCTTCCCGAGCGCGTCGCCGGCGCTCGAGGGCCGGCCCTACGTGCTCGGCATCACGAGCGCGCTCGGCCGGATGGACCTCGACTTCGGCCCGATGCCCGAGCCGTCCCGGCTCGAGTCGGATCCCGACCTGTAGGCCGCGCGCGGCGCGGCCGCCGCGCTCACTCGAGGTCGCCGCGCGTGATCACGGTGTCGCGCAGCCAGCGGTCGTCGGGCTTGGGGTGGTCGAGCAGGTAGTGCAGGCCGCGCGACTCCTTGCGCTGGCGCGCGCACTCCACGATCAGCATCGCGACGTCGGCGAGGTTCCGCAGCTCCACCAGGTCCGGGGTGAGCCGGTACTCCCAGTAGTACTCGCGGATCTCGGCGCGCAGCAGCGCGAGCCGGGTGCGCGCGCGCTCCAGGCGCTTCTGCGTCCGGACGATGCCGACGTAGTTCCACATCAGCCGGCGGACCTCGTCCCAGTTGTGCGTGACCACCACGCCCTCCTCGGGCGCGAGCGCGGCCCCGGGGTTCCAGTCCGGGATCGTCGGCACCGTGCCGCCCACCTGCGCGAGCTCGTCCACGGCGCTCAGCGCGGCGCGGCGGCCGAACACCAGCCCCTCGAGCAGCGAGTTGGAGGCGAGGCGGTTCGCGCCGTGCAGGCCGGTGCAGGAGGTCTCGCCGATCGCGAACAGCCGCGGCAGCGAGGTGCGGCCCATGAGGTCGGTCACCACGCCGCCGCACATGTAGTGCGCCGCCGGCACCACCGGGATCGGCTGCACCGCCATGTCGATCCCGAACTCCTTGCAGGTGGCGTAGATGTTCGGGAAGTGCTCGATGAGGAAGCTCTTCGGCAGGTGCGTCATGTCGAGGAACGCGCTCTCGTCGCCGCGCCGCTTCATCTCGGCGTCGATGGAGCGGGCCACGATGTCGCGCGGCGCCAGCTCCTTGCGCGGGTCGTAGCGCGACATGAACGCCTCGCCGGCGCCGTTGCGCAGGATGCCGCCCTCGCCGCGGCACGCCTCGGAGATGAGGAAGCTCTTCGCCTGCGGGTGGAACAGGCAGGTGGGGTGGAACTGGAAGAACTCCATGTTCGCGATGGTCGCGCCGGCGCGGTACGCCATCGCCACCCCGTCGCCGGTCGCGACGTCCGGGTTCGAGGTGTAGAGGTAGACCTTCCCGCCGCCGCCGGTGGCGAGCACGGTCACGCCCGCGGTGACCGTGGTGATCTCGCCGGAGGCGCGGTCGAGCACGTAGGCGCCGAGCGCCCGGTTCGGCCCGCCCAGCCCGAGCTTGCCGCTCGTGATGACGTCGATCGCGACCTGGTCGGAGACGATCCGGATGCCCTTCGCGTCGCAGGCGGCGAGCAGCGCCCGCTCCACCTCGCGGCCGGTGGTGTCCTTCGCGTGGGCGATGCGGCGGCGCGAGTGGCCGCCCTCGCGCGTGAGGTGGAGCTTGTCGGGCGCCTCGCGGTCGAACTCCACGCCGATGCCGATGAGCCAGCGCAGCCGGTCCGGACCCTCGCGGACCGTGACCTCGACCGCCTCGCGCTTGCACAGCCCGGCGCCGGCGACCAGCGTGTCCTGCACGTGCAGCTCCGGCGCGTCGTCCGCGCCGAGGACGCCCGCGATGCCCCCCTGCGCGTACTGCGTCGACCCCTCCGAGCGCTGCCGCTTCGTCAGCACCAGCACCGATCCGTGATCGGCCGCCTCGAGCGCGAAGGTCAGCCCTGCGACGCCACCACCAAGGACCAGGAAGTCCACGTTCTCTCGTGCAGGCAGTGTGGTCATGGCGTTTGATGTAGCACGCGCTCCGGGAATAAAGTTGTCCGGCCGAGCGTGCTGCTGGTAACTTTTTCGACGATGTCCGTCCGCCCCTACCTCGCCAGGTTCGCCCTGCTGGGCGCCGTCCTGGCGGCTCCGGCCGCGCGGGCGGGCGATCTCTACTCGTACGTCGACTCGGACGGCGTGGCGCACTTCTCCAACGCGCCGAGCGACCCGCGCTTCCGCCGCATCGCCCGCCTGAAGGACGGCGGAGGGGTGTACCGCGGTGGCAAGGCGCAGGCGCGCGCCCGCCCGCTCCCTCGCTCGGAGGCGCAGGCGCGGTACCGCGAGCACATCCGCGCCGCCGCGACGAAGTACAACCTCCCCGAGGCGCTGCTCCTCGCCGTGATGGCGGTCGAGTCCAACTTCGACCACCGCGCCGTCTCGGAGAAGGGCGCCATGGGGCTCATGCAGCTCATGCCCGGCACCGCCCGCGACATGTACGTGGGCGACGCGTACGAGCCCGCCGAGAACATCGAGGGCGGCGCGCGCTACCTGCGCATCCTCGCGAACCAGTACGCCGGCGACATGGTGAAGACGCTCGCCGCGTACAACGCCGGGCCCGAGGCGGTCCGGCGCGCGGGCGACGGCGTGCCGAACATCCCGGAGACCCGGGAGTACGTGCGCAAGGTCGTGGCGCTGTACGAGGCCTATAAGGCAGGGCGGTGAGCCGTGGCGCGGCGCGCGGACGGCGGCGACGGCCTCGACGACGAGCTCGCCTTCCACCTGGCGCGCGGCACCGAGCTGCTGGCGCAGGGCGACGCCGACCGGGCCCGCGCCGCGCTGGAGCGCGCCCTCGAGCTCGGCCCCAAGGACGCGAAGGTGCTGTCGCTGCTCGGGCAGGCCTGCTACCGGCAGGGCCAGTTCGACGACGCCGCCATCGCGTGGCAGCGGCTGGTGGACGAGAACCCGGTGGAGCCCGCCGCGCGCGTCAACCTCGGCCTCGCCTTCCTGAAGGCGAAGCACCACGAGGAGGCGCGGCGGCAGCTCGAGATCGCGCTCGACCTCAACCCCGACCACCGCAAGGCCATGGGCTACCTGGGCCTCGCGCTGCTCGAGTCCGGCGATCCCGCGGCCGCGCGCGAGTGGTTCCGCAAGGCCGGCAGCGACCACATGGTGGCCCGCTGCGACGAGCTGGTCGCGAGCGGCTGGAAGGTCTCGCCCGCGCCGGCGGCGCCCGAGGAGCCGCGCCCCGCCGCCGAGCCGCCCGCGCCCGAGCCGTACGTCACGCCCGTCCCCGGCAGCGTGCCGGTGCTGCGCGTCGTGCCGCCGCCCGCGCCCGAGCCGGAGCCGTCCGCGCCCGGCGTGCCCACCCTGGCCGCCTGGGCCGACGCCCGGCTCGTGCCCGCCGCGCCGCCCCCGGGCGCGCCATTCACGGTGCGTGACGGAGTCCTCACGGTCACGGTGCGCGGAACCGTGCGGGTCCGGCTCGACGGCCTGTTCGCCGTCCGCGGGGAGGTGGCGCTCGGCGGTGAGCTGATGCGCTTCCGCGGCCGCGCCACCGAGCGGCCCTTCGGCGAGGGCGCCACCCGGATGCACCGCGCCTCCGGCGAGGGGGCGCTGCTCCACGCGACCTCCGGCCGCCGCTTCACCGCGCTCGAGCTGGACGGCGAGGCCGCCTACCTGCGCGAGGAGGCCGTGTTCGCGTTCGAGGACGGGCTCGCGTTCGAGAACGGCCGGGTCCCGTCCACCAGCGGGGCCGAGCTGAGCCTCGTCCACCTGCGCGGCCGCGGGTGCATGCTGCTCGTCACCGCCGGCGCGCCGCTCGCGCTGGAGGTGTCCCCGTCCGCGCCGGTGCGGCTGCCCATCGCGGCGCTGGTCGGGTGGACCGGGGCGCTCACGCCGCGGCTCGTCGCGCTCGGCGAGGACGGCGCCGGCGCCGCGGTGGTGGAGCTCTCGGGCGAGGGGCGGGTGCTCGCCGATCCCGACGCCGCCGCCGGGGAAGGCCGGCCGTGAGCGCGCGCTCGCTGCGGCAGGAGGCGCTCAACCTCCCGAACGCGATCACCGCCACGCGGATCGCGCTCATCCCCGTGTTCCTGTGGTTCACCTTCTACGAGTCGCGGGTGGACAGCTTCATCGCCGCGGTGCTGTACGCGGTGACCGGCGCCACCGACTTCCTCGACGGCTGGGTGGCGCGCCGCAAGAACCTCGTCACCGTCATCGGGAAGTTCCTCGACCCGCTCGCCGACAAGCTCATCGTCATGGCGGCGCTGGTGATGCTCGTGCACCTCGGCCGCGTGGCCGCGTGGGTGTGCATCGTGGTGCTGGCGCGCGAGTTCATCGTGACCGGCCTGCGCACCATCGCCATGAGCGAGGGCATCGTCATCGCGGCCGGGCAGGAGGGGAAGCACAAGACCGCGTTCCAGGTGGCCGGCATCACCTTCCTGCTGCTGCACTACACCTACCCGATAGACGCGCTCTTCTTCTCGTTCGACCTCGACGCGAACCGGGTCGGCACCTGGCTCGTGTACATCTCGCTGTTCTTCTCGGTGTGGTCCGCGGTGAGCTACTTCGCGAACTTCATCCGCGCCGTGTACCGCCGCGAGGGCGAGGCCCAGGCCGCCGCCGACGTCCGCCCCAACCGCCGCACGTCGCGCGGGTAGGCCGGCCCTTCGACTCCGGCGAGCCTCCGGCTCGCCTACGCTCAGGGCGAGCGGGGCGTCTCGTTCGCCCCCGCTCATCCCGAGCGCAGTCCCGCTCATCCCGAGCGTACCTACCCCGCAAATCCCGAGCGAATTACCCCGCTCATCCCGAGGGAACCACACCGCTCATCCCGAGCGTATTACCACGCTCATCCCGAGCGTAGGTCGCGCCGTCAGGCGCGACCGGAGTCGAGGGAGACCGGAGTCGAGGGACCGGAGTCGAGGGACCTCAGGCGCAGGCGGGGTTCGCGGCCAGCACCCGGTCGCACGCCGCCAGCACGGCCGGCGCCTCCGCGTCGCCCCGCACCTCGGCCGCCGCGAACGCCGGGATCCCGTGCCCCCAGCGCACCGAGTCGCCGCGGAAGAACACGCCCACCGTCGGCGCGCCCACCGCGACCGCGAGGTGCATCGGGCCGCTGTTGTTCGAGACCACCAGCCGCGCCCGCCGCATCAGTCCCGCGAGCCTGTCGAGGTCGGTCGGCGGCGCCAGCCGCGCGCCCGAGCCCTCGACGATGGCGGCCGCCAGCCCCTCCTCGCCCGGTCCCCAGACGACGAGCACCATGAGCCCGCGCTCCGAGAGCCCGCGCGCCACCGCCGCGTACGACTCCGCCGGCCAGCGCCGGTCCGCGAGCCGCGCGCCCGGGTTGAGCAGCGCGAACGGGCGGCCCGCCAGGCCCGCCGCCGCCAGCGCCGCGTCCGCGGCGGCCAGGTCGCGTCCCAGCCCCGTCTCCAGCTCCAGGCCGCGCGCCCGCAGCCCCAGCGGCGCGAGCAGCTCCAGCTTCGCCGGGACCTCCGCGACGCTCGCCGGATCGTGCGGCACCGGGTGGGAGAGGAAGCGCGCCGCGTCCCCGCGGTCGTGGCCGACGATGGCGCGCCGGCCGCCCAGCAGGCGGGCGAGCACGGAGGAGGTGAGGGACCAGGCGGACCAGTGCCCCGCCTCGATCACGACGTCGAAGCGCTCGCGCCGGAGCGCACGCAGCTGCCCGAGCTGGCGCAGCGGGGCCCGGAACGCGTCGCGCTTCTGCCAGAGGTGGAACCGGTCCACGTGCGGCGAGGCGACGAGGAGGCCCTGCTTCGGCGCGAGCAGGTGCAGCTCGGCGTCCGGCAGGCCCAGCTTCAGCGCGCGGAGGAGCGGGGTGGTGAGGAGCTGGTTGCCCACCCGCTCGTCCACGCGGATGACGAGCAGGCGGCGGATGGTCTCGGGCGCCGGCACCTGCGCCCGGGGACGCGGGAGGACCAGGTTCGCGAGCGTCAGCGCCAGGGCCCGGCCCGCCGAACGGAAGAGGTCCGCCACCGGTCCGCGCTGCCGCCCGCCGCCCACCTGCGCCTGCCGCCGCGCGTCCTCGCGGCGCTTGCGGAGGCGCGCGAAGAACCCGCGCGGCGGAGCCGGCGGGGGAGGCGGGACGGGGGAGGGCGGAGGGGCGATGACCGGGTCCGGCACGGGGCGCGGATGATACACCGCGGGCCTCGGAGGGCCGCCGAGACCGTGTGTTCGCGGCCTGCTGAAACCCGCTTGACACCCCTCGGGCGGTCCCTCTATAAACCTCCACCTTCGCGAGCTTCTTGCGGGAATAGCTCAGTGGTAGAGCATCGCCTTGCCAAGGCGAGGGTCGAGGGTTCAAATCCCTTTTCCCGCTCCATCTTGCCCCCGACATTCTCCAAGGATGTCGGGGGCTTCTGCTTCTGAGGGGGCTCAGGTGTAACCCGAGGTGTAACCTCAGGTGTAACCCGCTCCGCAAGTGAAGCCGGGCGGCCGTTCCAGGCGCCTTCGTCGATCGCCGAGACGGCCCCGCACAGCCCCGACCACAGCATGTCGAGGCGGTTGTAGTAGTCCGGCCCCTGCGTCGGCTTCGGGTGCGTGATGAGATCCACCTGGTACTTCGGGACGCCGGCGGAGAGCGCGAGGTTCCGGAAGGTGGCGCGCGACTCATACTGCCGCTGGGCGTCGATGCCGACTGCAGCGAGGTCGGCGAGGAACTGCTTGTAGCTCGTGCTCACGAGCCTCTGCTTCCCGTCGGCGCGCGGCACGATGAGGTCGTCGGGCTCGGGCGCGCGGCCCATGAACTCCTTCCAGCCGCTCGCCTCCCAGCTCTCGAGCATCCGCTGGAGCACGGGGTGGACCGGGATGTTGAGCTCCGCTCCCGTCTTGGTGCCCTTCTCGCGGCGCATGGGGCTGTTGAACGACGACTCGAGCGTGAGCCGCCAGAGCGGCCGCTTCGCCCGGTAGAGGTTTCGCCAGCGCGCATTCGCGGCCTCGCCCGGGCGCGGTCCGCCGAGGAAGCGAATGGCATACAGCACGCGGCGATCCTCCGGGATGCGGGGGTCTGTCGTGAGGGTCACGACCTGCTCGAGCGTGAACCCCGCTCGCGCACGCCAGCCGCGCTCCTTGTCCTCGATGGGCGGCAGGTGGCGGTCGGCGTCCCAGCCGATCGTCGGGTTCCGGCGAACGACCTTCCGTTCCGCGGCGTCGGCGAAGAACATGCGGACGCAGCTCGCCACGTTCCGGACGGTCCGCGAGGCGATGGGCGTGCCGTCGCGCTGCGAGGGGTGCTCGCGGAGGGCGATGAGCCAGTCGAGGAGGGCGACCTCGCCCTCGTCCGTCGCGAGGTCGGCGATCGCGCGCGAGCCGAACTGCGGGAGGAAGTGCGTGCGCATCGCCGCGCGGTCCGCCTTCCACTGCCACGGTCGGATCTTCTGCCGGAGTGGCAACCACGTCTCGTCGAAGAAGCGCTCGACCGTGAGCGAGCCCGGGGGAGCGCGGCGCCCTGCCGTCGCGCGCGCGCGACGCTCGAGCTCGTCCGCGGTCGCCTTCGCCTCAGCCTCCTCCTTCGTCTTGCTGGAGGCGCGCTGCTCGCGTCCCTGCGAGTCGACCCAGCACATCCACCAGAAGCTGCTCCGCGGGTGACGGTACACGAACGCCATCGCTATCTCCCCTTCGCAGCGCGCGCGGCGAGGACCTGCGCTGCGCGCTCCTGCGCCCGCTGCTGGAGCTCGATCCTGTCGCTCGTCTCGGCGGGCGCACTGGCGACCTGCTCGGCGACGGCGACGACGTCGTCCACGTTGACGAGGTACTTCTGCTGCTTCGGGTCAGCCGAGCGGTTCTTGAGGCGTTTCGGGATCCTGCCCATCCGCGCCCAGGCCCTGATCGTCTTCACCGGGACGCGGGTGTGGCGCGCGGCCGCAGGAGGCGTCATCCAGGGCGAGCGGGGCGCCGTTTCGGCGGCGAAGCGCGCCTGGAGTTCACCGCGCAGGACGTGGCGGACGATCTCGACGAGCGCCGAGCCGAGGGCCGACTCCGGGCTCACCGGTCCGGGTTGGAGCGCGCGCACGAGGCGCGCCGTGGCGTGCTCGCCGTTCGAGGCGGCGTCGCGTACCCAGCCGCTGCCGCCGGTCAGCGTGCCCTCGAGCGAAAAGTCGTCGGTGTGGCGCATCGGATTCTCCTGGGCGTGGTCGAGACCTCGAGGAGCAGGGTCTCGACCACACTCCTGGCATGGTGAGCCATGCCTATGCCGAAGATCAAGTCACAGGCGAGGTACGGATGGGGCCCATGCCGGGTTGCCCGTGAAGGCGCCGGGTCGGGTCGCGGCCTCTGTATGGCGCCCAGGCGATTGGCGGGCTAAGCTACGACAGATGTCGGAAAGGCGAGGAAGTCATGTCGGAGATGGAGGCGGTCGTCGAGATGCTGGGGGGCAAGCGAGCACTCGGGGCCAACCCCCGTCGAGAGCGCGACTTTATCTCCCTCGTCCGCGAGGGCGTCCCGTTCCCTGCCTTCCAGAAGGCGTCCGAGTCGCTGGAGCTGTCCCTGACCGAGCTAGAGCGTGCGCTCGGGCTGAGTGCGCGGAGCCTCCTACGCCGCAAACACGGGCGGCTAAACCCGGTGGAGAGCGAGCGCTTCCTGCGCCTCGTGCGCGTCGTCGCAAGGGCGGAGCACGTGCTCGGCGCGCGTGACGCGGCGCTCGACTGGCTGCGGACTCCCAACCCGGCGCTCGGGGGCGAAAAGCCCATCTCGCTGCTCGATACCGAGATCGGCGCCGACACCGTGAACGAGGTTCTCGGGCGGATCGAGTACACGGTGTACGGCTGATGAAGGCCTGGCGCCTCTCGCGGTTCGACTCGCAACAGCGGACGTTCGACGGCGAGGGCGCGCGGCTTTTCCCCGGCCGCTGGAACCCGGCGGGCGTGCCGGTGGTCTACGCGAGCGAGCACCTCTCGCTCGCCGTGCTCGAGGTGCTGGTCCACGCTCGTGCCGATCAGGTCCGGATCACCTTCCACGCGTTCGAGATCACCATCCCCGATGTGCTCGTCGAGGTCGTTCGGGACGAGCAGCTCCCCCGCAGCTGGGATGGCGCCGCCATCGCGCGCGCGACGCGCGAGTTGGGAGATACGTGGGCGCGCGAGCGGCGATCTGTGGCGCTCTCGGTGCCGTCCGTCATCGTGCGGCAGGAGCGGAACGTTGTACTGAACCCGCTCTACCCCGAGTTCGCGCAGCTCCAGGTCGCGCGACCGGTTCGGTTCCGGTTCGACGAGCGGCTGGTGAGGGTGTCGGGTCAACCGCCAGCGGGCGGCCCTTTGCATCCGAGGTAGTCGGTGCGGCCCGGCGCTGGCAATCGACCTCGACTCGTGTTCGGCGAGCCGGCGCCGCGACCGACTACGTCGAGATGTTCTACAATCGGCAGCGCCTTCACTCAGCACTCGGCTACGTCAGTCCGGCCGAGTACGGGAGGCGGGATCGAGCAGCAGGCAGTGTAGTGCAGTGTCCGCGGAACCGGGGTCAAGCCCAGTGCCAGCAGAGGACCCCGTGCGCAAAGGTTCCCCCAGGCAAAGGGGTCCAGCGTATGTCGAACGTGTCGGGATCAGTTCGGCTTCGGCCAACCCGCATAGGCCTGCTAGTCCGGCCATCCCAGACCAACCACCAACTGATCAGACAGTTCCTCCGCTTGTGCGCCTGCCTCTGGGGGGGTCGATACAACCCAATCATTCCCGTTGCGCGAACGCTCCCCTCCGAATGGGCGCGCAGGCTGCCGCGCAACACCAGCGGCCACGACCTCGCCGACGGGTACATCGACTTCTTCGAACCAGACGTGTTTGTGGAGGCGGAGCCGGGGCTTGCACAGGAACTCGGCATCGTCTCTGAGCGGCATCTTGAACGGCGCGTTGTTCCCCTCTCTGAGTTCATATTGAAGCGAGAGACGCGCGCACCGGACTTTGCGTTCGGCCTTAACATCTTCGATGTGTACCAGCACCGCTACGACCACGAACTGCAGTTCGTCCGCAGGCACAGCCCGACTTTCGCGGCGTTCGAGAAGGCGCACTCAAACCATGCCTTCTTTGAGCTCGTGTTCGGCGTGCTGCCGACCCAGAAGGACATTGCGTACATAGGGAAGGGCTACATCGACGCGTTCCAGCCGAAGCTCCTCGTGCCGACGCCGGAGTCTGCGATCGAGGCCCTACGAGCGCGGCACGGAACCCCGCTCTCCGTGACCCATTTCGCAATAGATCGCGAGTCCGGCTCGCATAGCGATGTTACGATCTACTTCTTTGATTCGTCCAAAACCATCGACGTAATCGACTTCTGGAATCTTGGACTCTGGAAGATGAACCTCATCCCCGTCGAGATCTCCTGGGCGCGGACATTCGCCCCTTTTCTGCTCGACGTGATCAAGAAGAATTACCGCCCGATCCCCGGGAACGCTTTCGGAACGATGCACACCACCCATGTCGAGTTCGGGCGGTCCATATCAAACTCCGCCGCTCGCGCAGCGGCCTCGCTCTTGAGAGGTGTGCCGGACGGAGCCGTGGGATACTCGCTTGAGTACGTTCAGCCATTCTGGGCTAAACACTATTCACGAATGGTAACCCGGCCGCGCCCAGTGCGACTGACCTCCGCTGAAGAAGACTTCGAAACAACCGTCGACTCCGACGCAACGTTTGTTACGGTCCCGTCGCTAGCGCCGGAGTTCGCTCAGAGGTTCGGTGCCGGCGAAAACCACGCGCGCTGGTCGAATGTGATTCGAATTAGCAGTCTCACGGACGTGCAGGAACGCGCACCGATCTATCCCACGAACGTGAGGAATGCGGACTATCCCCGTATTTCGTTCGGGAGCACCGGCGGAATTGTGACTCGGGAAGGATTTGTCTTTCCACAGCAACACATGCGACTGCGAAACTCGCTCAACCTGAAGCGACACCAGGACGCCGTCATCGGATGGCTCAAGACGAGAGCGATCGAGGCTGAGGTATCGAGTGCAGGGCGAAACGCCGAGCAGGTTGTCCGCAGCCAAGGCGGACTCGGCTCTAACATCCTCGCGCACGAAGGGACACTCCAGCTTCTCGACCGGATGGCCAAGACCGTTCACGAGTCGAAGGACGGAACGGCCGCACAGTTCCCCGACCGCACGGCTCGCATTTCGGATTGGAAGGAAGTGGTCGGGAGACGCCGTGAGGAGCTACCACGCATCGCCTTATCGGACTTCACGGATCGGAATATCATTCGTCTCGGAGTCGCGGTATCGTGCCCGCGATGTGAGCAGGAGAACTGGTACGATCTCAACCGTGTTGATTACCTCCTCCAGTGCGAGCGGTGCCTCGGTGAGTACAACTTCCCGCAAGGAGACCTAAGATTCGGCGAGCAGGATTGGCGGTTCCGAGTCGTCGGTCCATTCAGCCTGCCGAACTTCGCGCACGGAGCCTACTCAACTGCGCTGACGCTGCGCGTCCTCTTCAGCGGCACGATGACCAGGGCGACAATGACCTGGTCCCCCGGGCTGAATCTCAAGCGTGGTGGTGTCGCTCGCGAGGTGGATTTCGTCGCGTGGTATTGCGAAGACCGCTTGGTATCGCACGAGCGTGAGCCAGCGGTAGTGTTCGGCGAGACGAAAAGCTTCGGAAGTGACGCGTTTCAGGCAAAGGACGTTGCGCGGATGCGGGAGTTGGGGGAGTGGTTCCCCGGGTCGTTCCTCATGCTCTCCACGCTGAAGCGCCAGATCTCTCCCGAAGAGAAGAACAGACTTCAGCGTCTCGCACGCTGGGCGCGCGTCCCCAGGAAGGACGGGACCCCGCGCGCCTGGGTCATCGTCCTGACTGGGAATGAGCTGTTCTTCACGTGGTCAGTTGGGCACACATGGAAGGAGCTCGGCGGCAAGCACGCCCAGGTCGCTGAGCGTGAAGGCACGCACCTTGGCGATCTCGCAACTCTCTCTGATCTGACGCAGCAGCTATACCTCGACATGCCCAGCCTCGAGTCCGATCTGGGTCGCCGCCATCGTTGGCGAAGATCCCCCGCTCGCAGGGAAGGCTGAGCACCCGGACCAGGCTGAGCATCCGGACCATCGCGACGCGCGAACCGCGCGTGCCTGGTGGAGGCGACAACGCCGCTACGGGGTGAGTTCCCGTTCGCGAATGCACGCTACGCCACGCGATCCGTTCTCCAAGGGCCAATGGTATCGACTGTATTTCGCATGAGAAACTGGGAGTCCCGCTTCTCCTCGGACTTTTCGAACGCGCGTCGAAGCGTCGATGCATTCAGCTGAGCGTGAATCAACTTGCGCCGAAACAGTTCGGTACCAGTGTCGCTACACCTCGAGATCTCTTCGCGCATCCAGATCCAAGCGCGGCGATCGGCAGCCCGCAGAAACAAGGCCCAAGCTGCATAGGCGCTGACCGCATCGGGGGCCGTTAGGTACTCGCGCCACCAAATACGCGCACTGGCCTCACGGGCGCTATTAAGGGCGGCTCGCCGCGCCGCTTGGGCGTGAGCTGTCCGAAGTTCGCCCTCCACCCACGCGCCCTCCACGGGGAGGGAGTTTCGTGCGCGGAATCCTTCGAACACGACACCCCGTCTACGGCGTAGGGCCGACGCCGACTGCGCATCCGAGGTGATCCGCTGTTCGAGCCAATCGGTTGCACCGTTGATCGTTGCTGCGATAGCGACGTCCTCCAACGCCTGATCGGTCCCGCAGAAAGGCAATTCACTGACCTCCTGCCGCAACCGCTCAACTGGGCCCGAGGCTGGAGCTCGAAAGATGATGTGCAGCAACTCGTCGACCCGCGCTGCGCCGATGTGCCGCATCACGAGAGTGCTTCGAAGCGCACGCCACAGCATCTCACCGCGGTCGGGGTCAACGCGAAGCAGCGCCTCGCATACCGGGAGGTATGCACCTTCTGCAAGCCTGACCTTCCGGCAAAACTCGCTGGTGCCTTCCGCAGCGCCGACTAGCCATTCGCCGACGAGATCGCGACCTAGTCGCAGGAGAAGTTCCATATCGTCCACGGCGATGTCGGCCAAGTAGAGATGCGCTCCTTTGGCCCGCGCGTCGTCGATTCGAGCCGACGCGGCTTCTACAGCGCGCCGGTAGGCGCTGGCGTGCGCGTCGCGGTCCTGGAAATCCTTGAGTGCCCGGAATGGATCGGCGTCTTGAGGCGGAGGCACATCGACGTAGTAGGCAAAAGGGTTCCAGTCGCGGTGAGCCGCGTCGACCGAGATGCCGACCGCAAGATCCGGCGGGGCCACGCGCTGATCCATCAGCACACGGCCGACGATCGTTCCGGCGAGCCTTACCTCATTGGGATCCCCACCCCGTCGACGCGCTGCTTCGAGCAGTCGCCAGGGGGCAATTCGCGGTGCGAGTTGCTCAAACGGAATGCTTGCCGCGCCCTCGATTAGCGCTCCTGAGCCGTAATGGTTCGTGAAGGCGTGCTCTGCCTCAGACCAGGCCCAGTTCGACTCAAGCAACGTCCGCGCAAACCGTGTTGGATCAGTAATCGCTAAGAGCCTGAACGCGTGCCCGCGCGTCACATCCGCGCCCGCACGCGCTCGTTCCACTGACCAGCCCCAAGCCCCTTCACTGAGCACCGCGCGGCATGAAGCAAGAAGACAGAGAAGGTCATGAAACTGCCTCTCGCTTCCGTGTGCAAACTTGGCTAATAGTGCATCAACGTCCTCCTCGGTGGGCGTACCGACGATGTGGGTGAGATCGAGCAGGACGTCCGCGAGCCCTGCCTCCACGATCTCTGCAATCTGATCGAACGGAGACTCGTGCGCGAGCTCAAGAATCAGCAACTCACTCGCGACTATCCATTCATCCCGACTATCTCTCTCGCTGCTGCGAAGTCGGAGCGCGCGGGCGGCCTCCGCCTCCTCCGCCCCTGTCAGGAGAAAGTGACGCGGTCCCCGAATCGCGCGCCAGTACCGCGAGCCTTCGGGGCACGTCGCATTACTGCGAAGCTTCCGTGTGAGGAGATCCGCAAGCGCTGCTGGGGCGCATCGCGCAAGAACTGGCTCGAACTCTTCGAAGTTGTGGTCTTCGATCGTCTGGCTACCGTGACTATCGAGCTTCGTGCTGTCGACTGACGCAGCCCACGAACGGATCTCTTCGACAAACTGCGCGGGGACCTCAAACGTTGGGTCTAGCCAAAACTCATTCGTGCGGAGGATGCGATGGCGTAGGCCAAGGTCCGAACGCAGGAGCACCTCCCGGGCATGCCGTCGTTCAAGCGGAAGCCAACTGTGTGCGGGGTCGGGTACGTAGTCGGTTTCATAGCGAATCCCCGGATCTATTCCAGGGTCCAGTGCGACGGCAGCGTCCTCGTCGACCTCTCTCCCAGTCAACCACAACACGAGTGCCGCAACGCGCGCCGGCAAGTCAGGATGCACGCCGGATTCCGGCTTCCTGGCTCTGATGTGAACCGACAACGCGACAAGCGCTCGACTGGTTCTCTCAGGGTCTTTGACGTTCAGAAGGCAGAGCCACTTGAGTGCATCCCACGCAGGACACTGCCCGCGTATTGCCAACTCGATCGCAGCGGCCTCGAATACTGGTATGGCGCTCTCGAGCGGGAAGCCTTCCAGAATCGGCGCCGCGGATGCAGTGAGAGTCCACTCGCTCTGATCGACGAGTTCGATCGGGACGCCAAGCACCGTTACCGGCCCCGAGCTGTCGGTTCCGATGCGGTCTACGAGGCGCTGAGCTCGACGGCGTTCCCAGTCTGGGTCTCGTGTATCGACATCTCGGGATACCCTGGTGAACCAGCGGCGGAGCTCTGCAACAAACGGCGCGAGAACCGATGCGTTCTCTCTCGGGATCGCTCGGAGCGCCTGGATCGCCCATGTCCGGGCGGACTTCTGTGAGGTCGCACCGGAGTGCTCCACGACATAGAGCAGTGCTCCCGCGATGTCGGGAGCGAGAGCGCGGAGTTCCCGCCGGTGGTGATCGGGAACGTTCTGCGTTTGCAACCACGCCGTTATAAGAGGCCCTGCAATCATCGCATCAGATCGCCCCTGTTGAACGAGAATCGAGACCGCGGCTCGTAGGACCTCGGCCCGTTCGTCCAATCCCGCGATCGGGTCGAGCCACGCGGACAACTCCGCTTCTGTATCAGCTGAGACGGCGGAATCGAGCGTCGCAAGGAGCGCAGTCCCCAGGGCGTGTGCGGTAACAGTCGGCGTGAGCTGGAATTGGCCCGAGGGCCCGCGGTTCATGAACTGTCCGTCGATGATGTCGCTCAGCCGAGCGAAGACGTCCCCTTGGAACAAGTCACGTCGGGAAACGGTCTCGCCGAGAGTCTTTAGCGACCATGCACGCACACGTTGCCGGTAGTCGCTAGCGATCGTTCTTAGCCAGTCCCGCCATTCGTCCTCGCCGAATGACCGTCCCGCGAGAACTCCGGCCCGTTCTCGCCCGTACTCCCACAGCAGCCGATGTACCGTCACTTGCCCCGCATGGACCAGCTTGTCGCGAAACCTAACGACAAGCCCAAACAGGCGAGGTGTCCGAGCCAGCTCAATCAGGTCCGGTTGCAGATCGGCTCGCGACAAACCCTCGAGCTGCAACATCTGGTCGAGTTCGCCACCTGGAGTAGCATCAAAGGGATCGACTCGCACCTCTACTGCCGGGACGACCAAGCCGCGGAGTCTCGAGAGCTTCTGCTCAAAGTGGAGCTGCCGAGTCGTTAGTATGATCCGAACTCGCCCTTCGAATGCTTCGCCCTGAAGGGCCTTCAGAATCTGCGGCCAGTCGACAGACGATTCCTGGTTGAGCCCGTCGAAGAGCACTGTGAGGACCGGCCCTTCAGCAATAGGCCGCCCGAGCAGGGACTCCAGGCGACGCCTCCAGTGTTCGCGATCTCGTACCCCTGTCAGCTCCCCCAATCGGTCGGCCAGGAACGCCTTCAAGGAGGACTCCGAAATGGAGGCGAGGCCAGCGACGGCCGACGAGGGTACAAGCAAAACAATCGGCTGCTCGGCCTCGCGATCAAGGAGCCACTCGACCGTCGCCCAGGTCTTGCCCACGCCCTCCCAACCAACGACAACGGCGGGAGCATCTGATGCAGCAGGACCAGCCCACCAGGAATCCAGCGCGGCCCGGACGCCCGCACGCGGCACTTTGCGACCTACTGCACCACCGGCCACGTTCTGACCGAAGCCCTCGTTGGATACCCTCGGCGACGTCCACACCTTCTGCAGGCGCGCGATCGAGCTTCGCCGTATCCCCTCGAACCCGAGACTCCACGGCTGCAGGTCTCGTCGAAGCTGCTCGACAGCGGGTTCCACTCCGACCAGTTCGTGCGCAAGTGCCGCGGCTTCTGCCGAGTAGATCGATTCGACGAGATCGGGCGCCCAGGCGCAGAGCGCGGCGAAGGGGGCGATCGAATGATCGTCCCACCCCATGATGATCACCGGTACGCCCGTTTGGCGGCCCTTTCGGTACAACTCTTCGGCGATTTGCTCGGAGACGTCTCTCGTGGCGACAAGGATCCAAGCCTCGAGGCACTCGTCACGCGCAAGCGCGTGATCCATCTCCCCGAGCAGCTGTCTCCTGTCGAGGTTCGTTGAGTCGGCATACTTCTTCGCCTCGATTCGGAGTCCTCGCTGCTGGCGACCAGCGGTGCCCGCATCGCCTCCGTGCTGAAAGCCGGAGCTCGCGACAAACACCGGGGTTTCGAGAAGGCGGCCGATAAGCGCCGCGGCCAACTGCTCGAGCTTCCTGGCGTCGGGCTCTTCTTGGAGCGCGCTTCGAAGCTTCGCTTGGATCTGCTGGAGCGCAGGCGAAGGGGAGAGGCTCATCGTGCACTCGCGGAAGCCGCTGCTGTCACCATCCGCTCCATCGGTCCTCCGCTGCCTCGCCGGCTATGCAGCGGCCTCTCTTCGGGCACGAGCAGACGCAGGGTGGGGAAGACCGTGTCGTTCCAGTGCTTCCACACGTCGCTCTGCTCCGTGTCAAGCTGATCGAACGGCACGCCGAGATTGCAGGCCCACATTACGAACGACGCTCCCCATGACCTCGACGGTCTGCCGCAACGTGCGCTCGTCCGTCTGCAGGACGCAGTGCGTGAGCCCGATGAGCTCAAGACCTCGCGCACTTCTGGCCGAAATCCGGTGGCGGCATCTTCCATGATTCACCCATTGGCCGCCTACGCCGCGGTGGACCGTGGGGCCGGCTGTGACTCCGATGCGTCCGCCGCGGTGGGAACCCCGCTTCGATCGATACGCTTGATAATCGAATCGAGCCGCGAGAAGAGGACCCAGCGAAACAGCGGGCTACCGTGGTAGCGCGCCACAGGCCGCAGCGCGTGCTTCATCTGGCTGCGGAGCTCGGAGATGCTCTTCTGCGTCCTCGCGCCGAACGCTTCTTCAAATGCGTCAGCCGCTTCCTCCTCTTCGCCATCCGACACGTGGAGCGTCCAGCGCGCAGCGCTCTTCCGGACGATTCCCTCAACCGCCTTCGCCCACGAGAAGAGCAGGTCGTACGGGGCGCCGAGGTAGAGCGCAGCCGACTCTTCCGCAGCGCTAAGCTCCATGAGCACCGGCTCGAGTTCGCGGCGGCGCTCATCCATGAGCTTCCGGATCGCCGCCGATCGGTCGCGATATTCTTGGAGGCCAGGGCCGGGTATGTAGGGGCGCTGCGCGTACTTCTCCAGCGCGTCGCACGCACGGGCCAGTGCCGAGTATGCTTTCCGGGCCGCGTCCGCCTGGTGCTCCGCGCGCTTCTGATGCCTCCAGCCGTTGAAGCCCCGCCAGGCGAGAACGAACCCGAACGCGGTCGTAAGACCACTGATCGCCGTCCCAAGGCGGGCCAGTTCGTCAAGAGTCACGCGACGCATCCTCCCAAATCTCGTGAGGATACCCGGAGGCTCTGACGGGCCCGGGGGCATTCGTTCGCGTAGCGTGCCTCTGCGCGGCCGCGAGCGGCGCCGTCTCTGGCCGAATCATCGGAGTCTCCCGATACACGCCCGAAGGCGCGGAGCGGTGGAGCGTCGGGAAGTTCGGCCGGGCGATCCCAGATCCAGGCGTTCCGAATGGTGGGCCGCTTGCCGCGTGGCTGGAGTGCAGAAAGGCCGAGGCACTACTTGTCGCGTTCTGAGCGGTCGAGATCGAGCGCTGCGTGCTTCGTGTGCTCCCGCGCCACGGCCGCAGGAAGCCGGGCGAGGTCGTCGGTGTAGATCCGTGCCTCCTGCCGCGCCCTGCTGATCGCGACATAGTAGACGTCCTGAGACGTCGTTCTGCTCTTCGTCGCCGCGTCGATGAGGACGCGCTCGGCGGTCGTTCCCTGGCTGGCGTGGACGGTCGTGGCGTAGGCGTGGTCGAGGTGGAGCGGCCTGTCGGCGCGGAGTTCCACCATGCGCTTTCCGTCCGTGAGCGTGACGGTCTCACGCGTCACGTCGGCCACGACGAACCGATCGCCGTTCGCGAGGTCGCGGGCGGCGTCGTTCCGGGTTACCCGGACGCGGTCCCCGGCGGCGAGTTCCGAGCGCTCCGGCTCGTATACCGACAGACGGCGGCAGGTCATGGGGCTGAACTCGACCACATCACCTTTCTCGCCACGGACCGTGAGCCGGTTGCCGGGACCGTTCTCCACGACCTCGTACAGCGCGCCGCGCGCGAGCCCCGCCTTCGGGTAGTCGCGTTCCGACTGGATGACGTCGCCCGGGGAGTAGTTCTTCGAGAAGGCGCGCTCGGCCTGCGTTGTGTCGCGCCGGGTCAGCGTCTCGAACTCGTGTCCGCGCCCGGCGAGGCCCAGATCCTCGCGGATCGCGCGGTTGATCTCCCGCCGCGCCTCGTTCGTGCCGGCGACGATGATGGTGCTCGCCCGCTCCTCCTCAGGGAGCCGCGCGAAGTCGGCCGCGATTGCCCGGCGGCGCTCGTGGTCGTCACGGACCTCGCGGACGTCGGAGAGCCGCGCGAGCGAGGACTCGCTCTCGCCTCGCGCAGCGAGCGACACGGCCTCCCGGAGCGCCGGATCCTTCTGCCGCTCGATCTCTGCCATGACCACTGTCTGCATGCCTGCCGCCTGGAGCTGATGGAACGGCCGCCCTGCCTCGATGGCCTTGGTCTGCCCGGTGTCGCCGAGGAGGACGACGCGCGCGTCTGCTTGCTCGGCTAGCTTGAGCGCCAGCTCCATCTGGCGGGTCGGGACGGTGCCCGCCTCGTCGATGACGAGCACCGTCTTGTCATCGACCGCCTTGTCCTGGGCGGCCAGGAACGAGGCGAGCGTCTTCGCCTCGACGCCCAGCTCTCGCAGGGCGCGAACGTGAGCCGCGTATGGTGCGAGGGCGACCACGCGGTGGCCGCGCTCCTCGGCGAGTCCCTTCGCGTGGTCGAGCATGTGGCTCTTCCCGGTGCCGGCGTATCCCTGGATGCCGACGACCCGGTGTGGGCTCGTGGTAATGAGCTCCACTGCCGCGCGCTGCCCGTCGTTGAGGTCAATGGAGGCGAGCCGGCTGCGGATCTGGTCCGACCCGCCGATCGGCTGCGCCGCCCAGCGCCCATCGCGCTCGATCCGTAGGATGCACTTCTCGCGTTCCAGGGCGGTCTGCGTGGTGAACCGCCGCTCGACCGGCACGAGCCGGCCGCCCGCGATTGCCGCATCGATGTGCGTCCGCGCTTCGTCGCGCGCCATCCCGCGACGTACTTCCGTTGCGACCAAGGCCCCCTTCGGCAAGCCCGGCGCGTTGATCGGTGCATCGGCAGCGCGGTAGAGGGGGCTCTCCGGGATGAGGTACCCGGTGGACGAAAGCCGTGCCATCTCGCGGCGAACGTCGGGCAGCGTCGCGCGGCCGACAGCGTGCTTGAGGGCGACGTCGAGCAGCTCGCGCTCTTCGATGATGGCCTGGCGCTCGGTGAGGTGCGCGATCGCGAACCGGACGCTGCGCCGGGCGCCCTCGGCGGCGGGGTGTGCCGCGGCGCCGGGGTCACGACGTCCGGAAGCCGTTCCGCGACGATGGCCCGAGTCGTGGGGAGCAGGTCGGGTGAGGTCGATCCGGAGCTCGCGCGCCCGAGCGTGCCACTCGGCGAAGAGGGCCTGGCGGTCCACCGATACCTTCCGAGGACGCGTCGCGAGCTTCACGCGCTGCTTCTGCTCGGGAGTCGCATTCTCGGGCGACAACCCCTCCTGCGCCATCCGGCGTTCGATCTGCTCCGTCCTCCGGCTGAACGCGATGAGCTGCGCCCGCTCCATGTGGGTAAGCTCGAACGTGCCCTCCCGACCGTGCCGGAGCGCGTATCCCAGGTCCTGCAGCTCGGCGGCCAGCTCGGCCCGGTACACGGCGCCGAGGTACTTCGTCGCCTTGACGATCTCGTCGTTGCGGAGCGCCCGCCACGCGCCATCCGAGCGGCGGGTGAGGTTCAGCACGAGAGCATGGGTATGGAGCTGGGGATCCTGCTCGCGGCTCGTCTCGTGACGGAACTTCGCAACGACGAGGTTGCGCGTGTCCTCGACCCGGCTCTCACCGTTAGCCTTCTTGCGCGTCTGGGCCCGTTCCTCGGTGGCGTCGATCGCTCGCGCGACCGCCCGGTCGTGCGCGTCCATGATGCGTTCATCCCCGCCGACGAGCGCTTGGAGCGAGACGCTCTTCGGAGCGGAGAAGGTGAGGTCGATGCCGATCCGGCTCTGCGAGTCCCGGCGCGTCGCGGAGCGGGACGTCGGCCCATCCGCAGTGACCCGCCCGGCGAGGAGCTCGCGGAAACGGCCGCCGTCCACGGAGCCCTCGAGCCCCAGCGCCTCGGCGCCCTTCCCCTGCCACGCCGAGGCCTCGCCCTCGCCGGCGTAGTAGTCGTCCGCGCCGTCCTCGTAGTAGCTCGCCGCGCGGCCCACGTCCTGCCGTGTGAGGACCTTGTGGCTCAGCATGCCAGCCTCTCCTCGAAGGCCGGGACGCGGTTCCGGAAACGGACCACGTCGAGCTTCACCTTCGCGATGGGGTGATCGCCGGCGAACGCGAGATAGCCGGTGAGGTCGGGGAGGCTCGCGATCTCGGACGCGAGCACGACACGTTCCCTCGCGCGCTGGATCTGGCTGCTCGTCGTGTCCCCACGGGGTCCGGTCGTCCTGCTGAAGCTCTCCCGCTCCACTTCGTGCTCGCCGAGGCTCTGGCTCAGGTCCTCGCACGTGCGCGGGTCCGTCTTCGCGCCCCCGAGGACGACGAGTGACCGGAAGCAGCTCCGGAGCGTCTGCGCCTCCTCACGCCCGTAGATCCGCTCGAGCTGGGCGGTGGACTGGAGTCCGGCCACGATGCGGAGCCCGGCCTTGCGGCCCTTGGTCGCGGCGTCCTCCAGGCTCGGGAGCTTCTCCAGGCTCGCGAGCTCGTCGAGGAACATCCAGATGCGCCGCTCCCGGTCCTCGTCCAGGGAGAGGATCGAGGTGCAGAGCACGTCGACCCACGCGGAGATGAGCGGCTTCAGCGCCTCCGCCATGTCCTCGCGCCAGGTGATGAAGAGGTTCCCGCCCGCTGGATCGGCGAGCCAGGTGCGGAGCGAGAACTCCCCCGCGGGCATCGACAGGTGCTCGGGGAGCTTCGCCGAGAGCACGAACCGGGCGCTCGCGAGGGCCTTGTCGGCGCCGACGAAGAGCGACTCGGCCGCAGTCTGGGCAAGGAAGGCCTGGAGGTCGGCCGGCTTCGCGATGGTCGTCCAGCGGAACAGCTCCGCCACCGACGGTTGGCCCACGAGCGACAGCTTCCGCGCGGTCTCGCGGAGGAGGAGCCGCGCATAGGCGCACCACTCCTCCTCCTCCTTGGTCTGGCCACGCGGGACGAGGGACAGGGCGAAGCGTTTGAAGTCGTATTCGGCCCGGATCTCGTTGAAGAAGGTCCAGCCGAGGCCGCGGGAGTCGTACGGGTTCAAGATGACGTCGCCCGGCCGGTGGAACTTAGCGAGCATGTCGCCGTTCGGATCGGCGACCACGATGCGATCGCCGCGGAGCAGAGCCGTGTAGGCCATCTCGCGAATGAGGACCGACTTCCCGGAGCCGGTGGACCCGCCCACGAGGAGGTGCAGGGTCTCGATCGACGTGGGCATCGGCACGCCGGCGACGGTGATCTGTTGGTGCCTGCGCTCGCGGGTGGACCACGCGAGACTGATGGCGCTCACCACCCTCGTACCGCGGACGTGAAGCCGGAAGTTCGCGCCGCCGAAGCCGGCGGCCGCCAGCCGGCGCGCGACAACGACGCCCGCGAGGGCGACGCCCAGGCCGCTCACGAATACCGCGAGGAGAAGCGGCCGCTCCCCGGTCGCCGTGGCGCGCGCGAGCCGCAGGATGCGGCCGAGACCCCCGTGCCCGATCTCGCCCGTCGCCACCGCCGCCGCGAGCCACGCCACGATGGGCAGTCCCGCCACCAGGACCGTGGTTGCCCTGGTTCGATCGTCGGGGTGCATGATCACCTCCACGACGAGAGGCCGCGACGCTCGACTTCCTTCTGGGCGACGGCCGACTTCTGCGGGCCTGCGAGGGAGCGGAGCAGCAGCAGCACCTCGACGAGCGTTCCTGAGTCGCTCGCGGAAGCGCTCGATGCGGGCGGCTCGCGGCTGGAGGCGCCCTGCTCCGCCGCCGCGCGGATCGCGAGCTCGGCGACGAGCCGGTCTTGTTCCTCGAGCCGCTGGCGCAGGTACGTGCCCAGGGCGACGCCGCGAGCCTGTGCTTCGGCCGAGTAGCGGGTCCAGGCGTCGCTGCTCAGGCGAACGCTCACGTGCGTGGAGCTCATGGGTCTCTTCTCCGTCGAGGGTTGACGAACCGCGAAGCCAGCGATTAACGTGCCTGGCATGGTGCGCCGTGCCGAAGGATGCAACGCCCCTGAGGGGAAGATCAACTCCCGGCGCCGCTCCGCCCCGAACGGAAGCGACCTCGGTCAACGCAGCCCTGATGACGGGATGGTGACAGTCACCGTGAGGCGATCCACGAGGTTGGCGCCCGCCTGTCATCGTCTTGGTGACAGCCGTCTCCGCCGGCGATCGGGAAAGCACCGTGATTGCGCGAACCTGACCGCACACGCAGGGTGCGTATGGTCTGTGACCGTTAAGGACCCCGCGGGGCTCCCGAGCAAGCGGCAAGGCTCGCCGACGTGTGGCGGTGAGAAGGGCGTCCAACAGCCGAATCGGCGAAGCCGATTCCTGAACCCGGGCGGCGATTTCTCGACGTCGAGAATCCCGCGTTGCGGAACAGTCCACGCGAGCCGCGCACGAGGGCGGACGAGAGGTGAGCGATGAGGGCACGAACGAACCCGATGACGAACGGCACCGACGAGACGCGAATGATGGAGGGCGCGCAAGCGCCGGGCGCCGCCGGCGCAGGCGAGGTGCGTGAGATCGCGCTCGACGCTATCGAGCCCGACCCCGCCCAGCCGCGCCGCGCTTTCGATGAGGCGAAGCTCCAGAGCCTCGCGGCGAGCATCGCGAGGTACGGGCTCCTCCAGGAGCCCGGTGTCGTGCCACTGCCGCCGGGCGGCGGGGCCGAGGCGCGCTACCGGCTGGTCTGGGGCGAGCGGCGCTGGCGCGCGATCCGCATCGCCGGCCTCACGACGATCCGCTGCAAGGTGCTCCCGCCCGCCGACGACTCCGCCGTCGAGCAGCTCCGCACGAAGGAGAAGCAGTGGGCCGAGAACATGGAGCGCGAGGGACTCTCCGCCATCGAGGAGGCGATGGCCATCCAGGACGCCGTGGACGTCGAGCGCAAGCTCGACGGAGACACGCCGGTCGGCGATCTCGTCGAGAAGGTCGGCACCGCACGCGGGCTCAACGGGATGGTGGCTCGAAACCTCGTCGCGCTGCTGAAGACGCCGCGCTGCCTACAGTCCGCGGTACTCGCGCGCAGCATCGGCCGCGAGGTCGCGTTCGAGCTCACCCGGCACTGGAACAAGATGCTCGCGGAGCACGAGCTCCACGGCGCGGCCAAGCGCGCGATCCAGTTCCGGAACCTCGTCGAGGCGTGGGCTCGTTCTCGCGGCGCGGAGCTCGACGCGCAGGCGATGGCCGCGTTCGCGGCCGAGACGTTCCAGGATCCGAAGGCGGTAAAGGCGACGTGCCTCAAGGCCGAGACCGCGCAAGGGAAGCTGGTCGACCGGTTCGCTGCGGTAGTCGAGCGCGCGCAGAAGGAGGGGTGGACGGTCGCGAAGGCTCGGGAGGCCCACAGGGAGCGCCGGCGCACCGCACGTGCCGTTCGCAAGCTCCCGTGCCTCGAGCGCGCTGGCAAGGACAACGCACGGGTCACGGTACACCTCGACCGCCTGCGCGCCGCGGCCGGCACGTCTCCGGAAAGCATCGCCGAAGCGCTGGGCGTGCTTCGGGCGATCGTGGGCGAGATCGAGGCAGCCGGAGCCGCGGCAGCCTCGACTGTTGAACTCGACGCGGCTGACGCGCGTACCCGTCCGGCCTCTACGTCGCCGGCGCGGAGCGGCGCCGAATCGTCGGCGGCTTCGGTCGGGGGCGGAGCGGCGCGGACGGAAGGACGACACTCGACGGTATCCGGGGAGTCGGTTCGGCGGACCACCACACCCTGAACCGCGCGTCCCAGCGCCACCCAATCGCCTTGAGCTCGGTCCTCACTTCGATCGGCGGGACGCGGTCGAAGCTCAGGGCGGTCCGCTTCGCGTACACTCGGACCTGCGCGATGACCGGCTTCGGCTGGGGCGCGCCGTGCGCGGCCGCGAGCAGCTCGTGCAGCGAGCGCTCACAGTTCTCGCAGACCTCCTCCCGCATCGTCGCGTCCCGCGCGAAGAGCGGCACGATCGGCTTGCCCGACGTGTCCGGCCTTCCGGGCGAGAGGCCCGCGGCACTCCGGAGGCACGCAGGGCACCACACCGAGTCGTCTGCGCTGTACCCGAGGACGGCGAACGGCCCGCGGGAGACGATCTCCGCGACGACGGCGTTCGTGCGCGGCATGGCTACGCCTCCTCCGGCTCGGATGCGTTGTACGGCGTGAACGGCTGCAGGTGGATGTCGGGCGGGTGGTAGTCGCCGCAGAGCTCGCACGCCACCAGCTCCAGCTGGACGTCCTTGAACATCTGCTCGACCGCTTCATGGAGGTCCGTGAACCGCGCAGGCTTCGTCAGCATGTGACCGTCTCCCTGTTCGGGCGGCGTCGCGCCGCTCTCACCCGAAGTGGAGCGGCCGACGTCGCCCGCGAGCGCGCGGAGGCCGCGCCGGGCCGGGGCACGCCGCAGTCGGCGGCGACCGTGCCAGCGAGCCGTTTGGAGCTGGCGCGGTCGCGCGCGCGTGGCCCGGCGGCTTCCCGGCGTGGCCGGAGCAAGCGGGGGAGACGGTCGCGTGCTCGGTCGGAGCGGCTCCGGCCCTCAGGCGAAGAGCGCGTTCGCCACGGTGGGCTCCAGCGTCGCCAGGTCCGTCACTCCGTGCGCCTCGTCGCACCACGGTGCGAGCGCCGCGCCTGAGATCCCGATGGCGAGGCCGAAGATGCTCACCCCGAGCGCCGCCGCGCGCTCTCGCACGGAGGGGGCGGCGCCGGCGTCGTCCTCTCCATCGGAGACGAGGACGAGGTCGGCGCTTCGTAGTCCTCCGCGAACGTCGGCGATGACCTCGAGCCCGCGCTCCATGGCGGCGGCGATGGAGGTCCCTCCGCCGCAACGCACGAACAGCGCCTCCTCCGGGACGGAGGCACCTGGGCGGACCACCTCTACGTAGAACGGGGCAGCGTTGTACGCGATGAGCGCGAAGGGCCGCCCCTCCGCACGCGCGTGCCCGAAGAGCGCCAGCGCCAGCGCGGTGGCCCAGACGTCCTTGAGGCCGCCGCCCTCGTCCATCGAAGAGCTCTTGTCGAGGAGCACCACGAGGGGGCCGCGGCCGAGGCGCTCGCTCCCGACGAGCTGGTACTGGAGGACCTGGCGTTCGGCGAGGCGGCGGAGAAAGTCGAGGCGCCGCCGCGGGTCGGTGAGGCGCGCCAGCTCGACTGGCAGCGCCCGGGCGAGGTCCGCGCCCTGTGTGACGTCGGTCACCTCGTCCGCGCCGTGGCGCACGCGCGCCCGGCGCTTCGACGCCGCGATCCGCTTCATGCGGCCGGCGAGGAGCGCGATGCGCAGTAGGCGCGAGTCGCTCCGGAGCCGGGCCGCGAGCGGACGCGCTCGGGCTCCGTCACCGGCGCCCCCGCGCAGCGTGGACGTCCCAGGCGCGAAGCCGATGCCGGCGAGCCCCTCGGTCGCCTCCCGCAGCTCCTCGACGGCACGCGAGGCAGCGGCGCAAGCGGCCACGAGCGGCCGCCGGAGCGGGTCCTTCGCCGAGCCCGGCGCCGCGGCAGGCGCCGGTTGCTCGGGCTCGGGCAGGTCGCCCAGCTCGTCGAGGAGCGATTCAACCGAGGCCGCGGCGGCAATGGCGTCGCCGCGACACTCCGCCGCGAGGCGTCCGAACTGCGGAAGCGCCTCGCAGCTCGCGTGGAGGCGCTCGGCCCAGGCGCGCAGCGCCGGGACGGCGTCACCGGCGGCGAGGCGGTCACACTCGCCGGCGTAGAGGCGCTCGAAGAGCTCGTCCTCAAGCCGGCGGGAGTGCGTGTCGTTCGATGCCGGCAAGGGCAGGCCGCGCGCGTCGCGATGCTGGATGAGGTGCCACTTAGGCACGTCGAAGATGAGCCGGCGCATCAGCGAGCCCCTCCCAGGCCGAGCCCGCGCGTCACGGACCGCGCAAGGTCCGAGTGGAGCTGCGCGATCTCCTGACCGGCGTCGGCGAGCGTCGCCTTCGCACGCGGCCCAGCGCCGCGCGCGAGTTCCACCAAGCGAACCTGCTGCGCCTTGAAGTCGTCGAGCGCCTGCGCCGCGCTGGCGATGTACGCCTTGCGGTCCGAGGACCGGAGCCCGGCAACTTTCGCGGCCGTCTCGCGGGCGGCGTCCAGGATCTCGGCGGCCTTGGCGCTCACCGGATCGGCCAGCTCCCCCACGAGTCGCGCGACCTTCGGGCGCTCCTTCGGTTCGCGCCAGAGCGCGTCCACGAGGACGAGGAGGTCCTCGGGCGTGGTGGCGAGCTCTCCGGAGAGGAACGCGTGCGCCTGGACGACGCGCAGGCTCTTCTTCCAGCGCCGGTCGGAGGCGACGATCCCCTCGGCCGTGCAGGCGTCTCGGACCGCGACGAGGGCGTCCACCGTGGCGTCCGTGACGGTGACGCTCGCGGCCGCCGCTTGCGCGTCGAGGAGCGCCTGGAACGGGAAGCCGGTCGCGACGCCGGGCTCGGGCCCGGTCACGACGGTGCGGAAGCTCGCCGGACGGCGGAGGTACTGGACGTCGAACCGCAGCAGGAAGCGGTCGAAGAGCGCCTCCAGCTCCTTCCCGTCCGGCAGCTCGTTCGACGCGCCGAAGAGGCTCACGAGCGGCATGGTGAGTGGCGCGCCGTCGTTGTGGAAGAGGCGCTCGTTCATGGCGGCGAGGAGGCTGTTCAGGATGGCCGAGTTCGCCTTGAAGACCTCGTCGACGAAGGCGAACTGCGCCTCGGGCAGCTTGCCCGTGACGACGCGGGCGTAGCGGTCCTGCTCGAGCGCCCTGAGGCTGATGGGCCCGAAGAGCTCCTCCGGCGTCGAGAACTTGGTGAGGAGCCGCTCGAAGTAGCTCCCGCCGAATGCCTGGGCGAGGGCGCGCACGAGCGCGCTTTTCGCGGTACCTGGCGGACCGAGGAGCAACACGTGCTCGCCGGCGAGCACGGCGCACAGTGCGCCTTCGATCACCTCACGGCGTTCGGGGAAGCGAGCGTTGAGCTCCTGGCGGAGCTGGTGAAGTGGGGCGAGAGCAGCGGCGGCACTCGTGGAGATGGCGTTCTGGGTCATGTCGTGACTCCTGGGACGGCTGAGGGCTCAGGACGCCTTCGCCTGGAGGAGGCCCTCGACGTGCCGCGTGAGCTCGTCGAGCTTCGCGTCGAGGTCGGAAACCTGAACCTGGAGCACGGAGTGGTAGAGGCTCGCCTTCGCGCGCAGCTCGTCGAAGGTGGCGAGGCGCCGGGGTCGGGTCGACACGCGGTCGGGTGGCTCCTGGAGGAACGCTTCGATCTCGGAGGAGAGGATCGCGAGGTCCTCCTCGAGCGCCGAGCGCGCCGCGTCGCCCAGCGCCTTCGCCGCCTCGGGGGTCGCGTGAATGGGGACGACGTCGATCCTGCTGGCCCCGATCCCTGCGACCGCCACCTGCAGCCGGCGCAGCGTGTCGGCGAACGGCGCAGGGACCCAGTAGACGCCGCCGTGCTCGCGGAGCGTCACGGCTGCGCACGCGGCCAGGGTCTTCACCAGCGCACGACGGACGTCGTCGGGCGTGTGGGTGCTGAGGAGGCGCTCGTAGCGCTCGCGAACAGCGCGGACGATGTCGTGGTCGGGGGCGTCGCTCGCGAGGAACGGCGTCACGAGCCGCCGGAGGACGATCCGGGCCTCCTGGCGGTAGCTCATGTTGCCCGAGGCGTCGCGCTGCTCCTCGACGACCGCGAAGACGAGCTCGTCGTCGTCCTCCTTGCCGAGGCGGATGAGGTGCCCCTGCTGGCCGACCTGGGCCTCCCGGACGGCGGTCCTGAGCGCCTTCTCGGGCGTGGGCGGCTCCGGCAGGAGCGCGGTGGAGAGCCCGGCCCCCAGCCAGACCTCCTCCAGCCGGTCCCTGCTGATCCTGGCGTCCTCGAGCGTCCACCAGAGCATGTCGCCGACGTGTTCGCCGGCGGTCTGTAGATTGCTACGGATGAGCGAGAGGCTCATGGCTGCGATCTCCCCGTGGGAACGAGCGCGGCACCGCGCCGCGCGCCTGCGCGAGGCGGCGCGGTGCCCGCCAGCGGGGGGGAGAGGGTGCGAGGCTCATCTGCGCCAGCGATCGAGTAGAGCCAGCTTAACCGTGCGATCGATCGTGCCGTCACCTCGGCCACGGTGAAGATGCCGGAACTGTCGATCTCCGCCCTGCACCGTGGGCGGGTTTCCATCAGAACCGAACTACCGCCAGCGCTCCGACCTTACCTGCGACGCTTCTTGCCTGGCCACGGCAGGGTGCCGTCCAGTTCCTCCAGGGCGGCCTCATCGTCGCGGCCACCTGCCGCGCGTGAGTCCCCCTCCGGAAGCTCCTCGTACTCGAACCAGAGAAGCGTCAGCGTCTGGTCCCACGTCTGGAGATGCCGGGCGTCTTCCAGCAGAACGCCACCGCGCTCCCATTGACCGAGCCAGAGGTCGGCATCGCATTCTTCGGGACCACCGGGAGCTCGGCCTTGGCGCACGCGCTCGGACAGCGATCCCCGAGGAAGCTTGCTCCCCGCGGGGATCTTCCCGAAGGCATCGCGCAGGGCCTTTGATCTCGAGGCGTAGCGCACGACTCCCCCTTCGGCGAGCACAAAGGCGCACGGGGCTTCCCCGACGGCCGCGAACCGAGAGCCCGTCGCGGAGAAGGAGGCGTTGAACTCCTCCGCGAGTGTTTCGACCGATGCGAGGCTCACCTCGGCGTCGTCGACTCGCTGCTTGAACAGGATGATCGGGAGAAGGAGCTCCGCCGCAAAAACGTCACACCAGATCTCGTTCGGTGGTCGCTTCGCGTAGCTCCACGACGGGGACCCCTGATGTTCCGAGGGAAGCCCCAGCACGAAATGCGCGATCTCGTGGCACACCGTGAATCGTTGCCGTGCGCTCCCGTCGTGCGCGTTCACGTAGATGCAGCGCTTCCCCTTCGCCTCGAAAGAACCACCAGCCTCGTCGGGGGGGAGGTCGTGGTCGTACTTGATCCCCGCGCCGATCTCGGCCGCGTACTGCTTCACGGAGACGGGGACAGCGTCCGGCCGAGTCTTCCGGACGAACTCACGCGCTCTCACGATGGCGATGAATTCATCCACGACCGTCTTCTTCCTCCAGGAACCTGCGGACTCGCTCGATCATCTTCCCATAGTCGGGGCGGCTGCTTCCACGAAACGCCATGCTCGCAGCGCCCGCGAATTCGTCGTAGGTGACGCTCTCATCCTCGAGAACGTGCATCACTAGGCCGGCGTCCGCGTCCGGGTGATCCGCGAGGTATCGAAGTATCTGCGTCTGGCGCTTCTCGGCCTTCAACGCTCGCGCGAGCTTCCCAAGAACCTCCTCGGACGGCGACTCCTTCGCGCCGGTTTCCAGCCGATGGATGTAAGCGTGGTCCACCTCCGCAAGTTGCCCAAGCTCCCGTAACGAGAGCCCTCTCTTCTCTCTCAGCGCACGAAGAACGGAACCCAGCGCTGGTGCGGACACGTGGCCTCCTTGACAGGTCGTAAAGCAAGTTTTAGTGTGTTGTCTGGATGGACAACGATAGCACCGGCGCACTTAGATGTCGTTGTGGCACGTAGCTCAGACATTCCGGGTCGTCCGTTGCCCATCCAGACACCAGAGTATCGCCGATCGAGGCAGTGAGGACAAGTAGTTACGCCAACCAGCACCCCACGTAACACGAAAGGAAGAACCGACCATGAACACCCCCGATAACAACCAGTCGACCTCCTCCGAGGCGCCCGGGCAGACGAAGGAGGTCGAGATCTTCGTCAACTCGCGGTCGAAGACCGCGACCGGGAAGGAGATCTCCTACACGGACGTCGTGAAGCTCGCCTTCGCGGACGCGTTCCAGAACCCGAACACCGTCTACACCGTGACCTACACCTACGGCGAGGCGAACAAGCCCGGAGGCAGCATGGTCGACGGCGACACGGTCAAGCTCAAGAAGGGAATGCACTTCAATGTCGCCTTCACCACTCGCTCGTAGCCCCGATCTGAAGCGCCTCAGGGACGAAGGGTATGAGGTTCGGATCCAGTCCGAGCACCTCGTCGTTTCGCACGTGCCGTACGTCAACTCGAAGCGGGAGGTTCGGTTCGGGAGCCTCATCTCGAACCTCAACGTCGACACGGAGGGCGTTGCGGCCACGCCGAACACCCACGTCGTCCACTTCGACGGCGAGCACCCGTGCACCAAGGACGGCGTCGAGATCGCGCAGATCAAGCACCAGACTGGCCACCACGAGCTGGCGAAGGGCCTCGTCTCGGCGCACTCATTCTCGTGCAAGCCGCCGGACGGGTATCCGGACTACTACGCGAAGATGACCCGATACATCGAGATCATCTCAGCGCCCGCGCGGGCCATCGACCCCGAGGCCACGGCGCGGACGTGGGTGCCGGTGACGGAGGAGAGCGCCGACGAGGGGTCGGTGCTCCACTACGTCGACACGGCGACGAGCAGGGCCGGGATCGTGGCCATCACCGAGAAGCTGAAGCCGCTCAAGATCGGGATCATCGGCCTCGGTGGAACGGGGGCATACATCCTGGATCTCGTCGCGAAGACGCCGGTTCGCGAGATTCACCTCTTCGACGGAGACGAGTTCCTTCAGCACAACGCGTTCAGGGCCCCCGGTGCACCGTCGCTGGAGGAGCTCCGCCGCAAGCCGCTGAAGACGGAGTACTTGAAGGAGCTGTACGGCCGCATGCACAAGAAGATCGTCTCGCACGCGACGTACGTGGACTCGTCCAACGTCGAGCACGTCCTGGGGCTCGACTTCGTGTTCGTCTGCATCGACCGGGGGCTCGTGAAGGAGTCGCTGTACGCGCAGATGGAGGCGCGCGGGCTCTCGTTTATCGACGTCGGTATGGGTGTCAGCGCCGAGGGCGGTGCGCTCGTGGGTGTCGTTCGGACGACGCTCAGCACGGGCGTGAAGCGCGATCACGTCAAGCGACGGGTCCCCTTCGTCGATGGCCCGGACGACGACTACGCATCGAACATCCAGATCGCCGAGCTCAACATGCTGAACGCGGCGCTCGCGGTGTTGAAGTGGAAGAAGCTGTACGGGTTCTACAACGACGTCGAGCGTGAGCACACGAGCCTCTTCAGCATCAACGTGAACCAGCTGCTGAGCGAGGACAAGTGAGCGCGGTCGTTCACAGGTTCGTGGACCAGGTGCCCGAGGACCTCGAGGACGGGGTCGTGTATGTCTCGATCCCGTTCTCGACGGTCATCCACAAGTGCTGTTGCGGCTGCGGCCATGAGGTCGTCACCCCACTCTCGCCGCATGGCTGGCAGCTCATCTTCGACGGCCAATCGGTCTCGTTGCACCCCTCGATCGGCAACCGGGCGCTACCATGCCGTTCGCACTACTGGATAAAGAACAACAGGGTCCACTGGGCCGGCTGGTACGAGGACGCCGGAGCGAAGAAGACTGGAAAGCGCCGAGCCAAGGCGCGCGCGTTCATCGATCGCGAAGACGCCTCGACCGATCGCGACGTCCACACGGAACAGAGCGCGGGCAGCAGCAGCCCGCTCCGGGTCCGACTGCGGCGCTGGCTTCACAAGGACTGATCGCCGTCAGGTTCACGGGGTCTGCGGCACGCGACCCTCGTCGGAGTCCGGTCGGAAATGTTGTGGAGCGAGTGCATCACTCAAGTGTCGTGACGCGACGGCGCCCACGGAATCGAACCACGCGTGCCTAAGGAGATGACGGTCCGGACCACCACGATGTCGCTGGCGAACGAGCGCCGGCACCGCGCGGCCTGGCCGATGCGCGGCGCGGTGCCCTCGAGCGAAGGGGAGACGGTGCGGCGTTCACCTGCGCCAGCGGCCGGCCTCGACGAACGAGTAGTACCCGCCGCTCGCGACGATCAGATGGTCCCTTGCCGTCAACCCGACCAGCTCGGACGCCGCCCTGAGACGCTCCGTGAGGTCATGGTCTTCCGGCGACGGGTCGGCGGATCCGCTGGGATGATTGTGCGCGAAGATGACTCCGTGCGCGCCGACGCGCAGTGCCTCGCGGAGGACGTCGCGGGGCGCCACCGGGCACTGGGTAAGCGAGCCCTCGGAGATCTTCGCCGTCTTGATGAGCCGGCAGCGCACGTCGAGGAGCACAACGTGGAACTGCTCACGCTCGGCGTGCGCGACGTCGCGGAGCAACTCGTACACGCGCGCGGGATCCTGGAGGCGTTCCCCGCGCTTCGGCGGCGCCCATGCCCCGCGCCGGCCGAGCTCGAACGCGGCGACGAGCGCCGCCGCGCGCGCCGGCCCGATCCCGGTCATCTGGCGGAGATCGTCGGTGGAGGCCCACGCGATCTCGGGGAGCGGCCTCTCGTCGAGCAAGCGGATCGCGGCGTCGCGCACGTTGTTCGCGCCGGCCGTGGGGCCGAGCAGGACCGCGACGAGCTCGGCGTCCGAGAGGGCGCGCGCTCCGAGCTGCTCCAGGCGCTCGTGAGCGGTAGGCGTTTCGACAGTCTTCGACTCCATGGGCCACCTCGTCTGTGTGCTGGCGGCACCGCGCCGCCTTCCCGGTGAGGGAGGCGGCGGTGCCGACGCGGGGAGGTGGGAACCGAACTCGGCGGCGGACCGGCCAGGCTCGCGTGCCTTCTCACGAGAAGAGGCCCCCGGGGCAGCTGCCCCGGGGGCCCGCGGTCGGCCGTGACAGGGAGGACACGCCCACCGCACAACGAAACGGGCGCGCCGCGCGGGTGCAACGCTTCCCGCAGCGGCTCGAGCGCTACGCGCCGGCGGGCCTCGCCTTGGCGAGGTGAGCCGCGCGCTTCGCGCCGAGCTCCTCCGCGACCGCCCTCTCGATGCCCGCGGCGTCGATGCCGTAGGCCTCGATGGCGCGAGCGAGGTCGCGCGGGTACTTCTCGCTCGACATGACGAAGTAGGCGGCGCGCGACAGGCACAGCTCGAGGACGAGCCCTCTGAGCGCCGGTGCCTCGATCGTCGTCGCGATCGCGGCGAGCGCCGCCGCCGGCTGCTCGCCCTTCGGTACCTTGCCGAGGCGGCGCTTCACGGCGTCCACGACCGCGTTGTGGAAGCCGCCATGGAGGATCGTCTCGTAGACGAGCGTTACGAACCGGTTGTCGTCGGCCGGCGCCGCTTCGGCGGAGGCCACGACCGCAGTCAGGATGCGCTGGCGGCTCATTCGCGAGACGTCTGCGGCGAAGCGCGCCTCGGCGGGATCCTGCGCCGGCGAGGGTGTCCGAGGCGCGTCCGAAACGTCCCCGAACGGCTCCTCGCCATCGTCCGCGTCGCCCGGCTCCGCCCGCGCGCGCAGCACGCCGAGGTCGTTCCCGTTCCGCAGGAGCGCGTCGGTGACCTCTTCCTTCTTCGCGAGGCGCATCGGCTTCCCGGCCGAGGTGAAGGCCAGCACCGGCGGAGGGCAGAAATCGCCGAGCAGCTCGCGCCACGGTAGGCGGTCCGGGTGCTCCGGGCAGGCCGCGTCGAGGTCGATCCAGAGGCTGTTCCAGGGGAGGGTGGTGCCGCCGTTGAAGACGTGCCTCGACTCCTCCTGGAGGAGCACGGTGCCGCCAGCAGCGAACACCTCGCGGCGCTCCCGGTCGACGAGTGCGGCGACCTTCGTCCGCCAGCAAGCGACGTCGGTGCAGACGTCCTTGCAGTCGGGCTCGGAGAAGAGCGCGGGCTGGTTCACGCTGCGCTTCGGGCAGGTGGTGCAGGGACCGGCGCCCGCCACGAGCGCCGCGTCGCCCACCGGGAACGGCGCGCCGTCGAGCCGGAAGGCGTAGTCCCGCTCGATCACGGTCTCGATGGCGGCGGTGCCGAGGTGCCCGCCGTCGTCGAGCTCGTCGTCGTACGCCTCCTCCTCGGCATAGCGCTTCATGCGCGCCCAGGCTTCGGCCTGGAGCGCGGTCGGGATTCCGCGCGCGATGAGGAACGCGCCGGTGACGGTGAGCTCGCCCGCGTAGAACGCCTTGCGCAGCTCCGGGGCGAGCGCAGTCAGCTTGAGGCGGTTGTAGATGTGGGCCGGGGAGCGTCCCGCGACCTGCGCGATCGACTCCGGGGTGTGGATCGCCTTGCCCCTCCGGTCGCGCATCACGAGGAGCCGCTCGTAGGCCTCGGCCTCCTCGAGCGCGTGCGGGTCCTTCCGCTGGGTGTTCTCGAGGAGGCGGCGCGCCTGCGCCTCCTCGTCGGTGAGGTCCTCGACCGTGGCCGGGATCGTATCCAGGCCGAGCTCCTTCGCGGCGCGCCAGCGCCGCTCGCCGAAGACGATCTCGAAGCGGTCGCCCTTTGGCCGGACCTTGATCGGCATCTGGATCCCGTAGGTCCGGACCGACTCGACGAGCGGAGCGAGGTCGAGGTCGGCCTGGCGGTTGTCCGGCGAGGGATCGATGGCGCCGACGTCGAGCAGCGCGACCGCGATCGGCTTCGTGGTTGGGCGGCGCTTCACGTTCCGCACCGCGCCCTTCTTGGCAGTGGCTGGCATGGGGCTCCTTCGCGTGTGGGGCGGCACCGCGCCGCCGCGCCGGATCGGGGCGGCGGGGTGCCGCTCGCCGCGTCGACCGAGCGCTGAAGCGAAGGAAGGCGGGGGCGACAGGCGCCCCCGCCGTTGCCGCGGCTACTTGCCGGCCGACTCGGTGTCGCGCGGCTCCTGGAGGAACACCGCGAACTCCCCGTCGAGGTGGTGGAGGAAGAGGACCCCGTTCTTCCCGCCCTCGCGGATGAGGAGCTTGCCGATCTCCTGGTAGAAGGTCTTCTCGCCCTGCTTCTTCGCCTTCTTCACGGTGTAGGTCGTGTTCGCCATCTTCCGTCTCCCTGTGGTGGGCGCGGCCTCATGCCGCCCTCACCCGGAGTTGGGGCGGATGAGGCAGCGTCCAGAAGCGCGGAGAGCCGACCGATCGCGCGTCCGAGGCTTCACGGCGCCGCGGCGGAGCCCTCCGAAGGAGCCGTGCCACCGAGGCTTCATGCGAGGTGGCGCGGGCGGGCGCGGAGGACGCGCAGGCTTTCGGCCGGTTCGGAGCGCGGCCACTCGGAGCGGGAGTGGCGACGCCGCTCCGGCAGAAGCGGAGCGACACGAGCGCCCTCTTCCGGGAGTCCCAGGCCCCAGCCGGGCCGAGGCCGCGCGGAGCGGGTCGCCGCCTCGCCACCCGCCACGCGCCACGCGCCACGCGATTGCGGAGCCGCCTGTGCCATGGCACGATGAGCCATGCCGTGGTTACATCCGTCTCGCGGAGGCGAACGGAGGAGGTCCGCGGACATGGCGCGCGTCTCAACGCTGGTGCAGTGCACGGCCGCCCTCATCATTCTGAGCGGCGCCCCGCGCGCCCTCGCCAAGGGCGCGCCTCAGGAGGCTGCGGTGAAGGGCGTGCGCCAGATCGTCCTCGACGAGAAGACGGTCGGGAAGGCCATCGCCATACGGACAGCCCGGAACCTCCTCACCACGGTCGAGTTCCCCGAGGACATGCTCGGCGCGCCCTCGTGCGGCGACTGCACCGACGGCAAGAACCCTGACAGCGACGCGCTATTCCGGGTCGAGCCGGTAGCCCAGGGCCGGTACCTCGCCATCTCGCCGAACGGCGAGCCGGCGCGGCGAACGAAGCCGGGCGAGGAGCCGGTGACGACGGTGCTCGTCCGCCTCGAGCACACGACGCTCATGCTTTACCTGGAGCGTGTCGAGCGGAAGTCGGCCGCCGACACCCGGGTCGTGCTCGTCTACCCGAACCGCTCCGGCGAGAGCGAGTACGTGCGAGCGGAGAAGGCGAAGCTCGAGGCGGAGAGCGCGGCCCGCATCGAGTCGGAAGTGAGTGGCCGGTTCCTGCGTGCATTCAGTGAGCCGCACCACTGCTCGAAAAAGGGCGCGCGCGCCCGGAACGACGACGTGGTGCTGGAGGTGACCGAGCTCTGCTACTTCGGGCGCGAGGTGATCCTCTCGTTCACCGTCGAGAACCGCGGGAGGATCCCGGTCGAGATCGGGTCGGTGATCGTCAACAAGGGCGCGAGCAAGCGCGAGTACCTCTCTGAGCGGACGATCGACTTCCAGAAGGTGAGCAGCGGGGTCGTGTCGCTCCGGCTCCCGGAGGGCGACACGACGGGCGGTCCGTTCGAGCTCACCGTCTCCGAGGGAAGCGGGAAACGCCGCGCGGTCACCGTCGGCGGCCTCGAGTTCTAACGCCGCATGACCTTCACGGGCGACAGGCCGGGCGTGCTTCAGTCCCGCTCCGGCGAAGATCCGGCCACGGCCGCCTCGGGCATTGGCGCCCGTGGCGGTGGCGCCCCTCGGCCTGGAGAAACCCTCGAGCTCGGGGCGGAGGCGACGCGGTACGAGATCGTGCGCTCGCTCGGCACGGGCGGCACGGCGGAGGTGTTCCTCGCGCGCCGCCTCGGCCCAGCCGGCTTCGCCCGGCCTGTGGCGCTGAAGTGCATCCTCACCGGCCTCGACGTCGACGAGTCGACGCGCCGGGCGTTCGTGTACGAGGCGCAGCTCGCGAGCAAGCTGCGCCACCTCAATATCGCCGAGGCGTACGACCTCGCGCTCGTCGGGGACCGCTACTACCTCGTCCTCGAATACGTGGACGGATTGACGGTGAGGGGCGCGCTGCGCGCCGCTCGCGGCGCGCGCCGGCGCCTCACCGAGGCGTTCTGCTGCCACGTCGGCGCGAGCGTCGCCGAGGCGCTGCATCACGCTCACACGCTCGCCGACGAGGACGGGAAGCCTCTCGGGATCGTGCACCGCGACATCACCGCGGTGAACGTCATGGTCGCGCGCAGCGGCGCCGTGAAGCTCCTCGACTTCGGCGTGGCGCTCGCGCGCATGGAAGGGCGCGAGCGGACGCGGACCGGACAGTTCAGGGGCACGTTCGCCTACGCCAGCCCGGAGCAGGCGCTGAGCGAGGAGCTCGACGGCCGCTCCGACCTGTTCAGCCTCGGCGTCGTCCTGGTCGAGATGCTCACGGGCGTCCGCGTCTTCGACGCCGGGACGGACATCGGCACGATGCGGAAGATCGCGGAGTGCAGCCCGGAGGACGTCGAGGCGGCTATCGCGGCCCTGCCGCGGGAGCTCGCCGGCATCTGCGCGAAGGCGCTCGCGCGCAGGCCCGCGGATCGATTCCAGGATGGAGCGGCGTTCTCCCGCGCTCTCCGGGAGTACCTCACGGCCAGAGGCATCACGTACTCGCCGAGCGACTGCGCCCTGGAGCTGGGATCCCTCGGCCTGCTCCCGGCGGCGCCTGACGCGTCCGTCGCGGCGGCGGTCGCGGACGACGTTTCGAACTCTGCCGCGAACAGCGCCGAGGGTATGACGGCAGCGCCCGACCCGGCCACGGAACAGCCGCGCCGGCGCACTTGGCGCCGGCGAGCGGTGGCGAGCGTGGCCGTGGTCGCCGGCGCGGTCGCGATCCTCGCAACGGGCTCCGTCAAGCTCCTCTCGCGCAAGGACCTCCGGACAGCCGCGCCGGCGGTGGCGGCTTCCGCGCCGGTGATCGTCGAACCGGCGGGCGCTAGCGAACCCGATGGACCTCGGGCCCCACGGACCGAGTCGACGCCTGCAGCAACCGTGGCCGGACCCGACGTCCGCACCGAGCCCGAGCCGATCGTCCGGCCCAAGGGGTCGGCCAGCGGCGGTCGCGTTGCGGCCGCCGACCGGGCGAAGCCGCCGTCGGCGCTCGTCCGTCGGGAGCGCTCGCCCGTCCGGACCAGCTCCGCCGACTTCGCGGATCGCGCGACGGTAGGGAGCCCGCGCGCGACGTTGCCGCGCGGGACCCTGGTCGCAGTGAAGCTCCTGCGCGCGCTCGCCGGGCCGAACCCTGGCCGCACGGAGGCGATCGTGACCGAGGAGGTCGCGGCCAACGGCGTCGTGCTGGTGCCCAAGGGAAGCACCGTGAGCTGCTCGGCGAGGCCCCCGGCCGACGGACGTGTCCCGCTCTCGTGCGACACGATCAGCACGTCCGACCGCGTCCTCACGTTCAGCGGCGTCGCCGTCGGCGAGGGACAACACGTAGGGCTCCGTCTGCTCGATGACGAGATCGCCGCTGGCACGCCGTTCGTCGTATACGTGAGCGCACCGGCCGCGCTCCGGTGAAGGTGGAGAGGGGAATGCCAGTGGCCCGAGTCCAGCCTGTCCAGGAGCACCGGAAGTCCTTCCGCACGAAGACACTCCGGCTTCATCCACTCGAGAACCTCATCTTCGAGCAGGCGTGCGAGGCGCTGAACGGCATGGAGCGCACGCAACTCATGCAGGAGGCCGTGATTCACGAGGCCGCGCGCCTCGGGGTCCGCTGGACGCTCGAGCCTGCCCCGCCGCTCACGTCATCGTGGCCCTACATGCCTCAGCGCGGGGACGAGCCGACCGAGGTGCGGGTATCGATCACCGTCAGCCTCCCCGTCGCCGAGATCATCACGCGCGCCGCCGAGCACGTACATGCTAGCGAGCCGATGTTCATCATCGGCGCGACGCTCGCGCACGTCGGGCGGCTCAAGGCCTGCTTCAAGGGGATCCACGCGGAAACGCCCGAGGAGGCTCGCGACATCCGCGACCGCCTCGACAAGATCAAGCTCCCGCCGCAGTACCAGTACCCGCCGCGGCCGAAGCGGCGCTGAAGAAAAGTCGGCGCACAGTAGACCGGTGCGCCGTCTGACCCCTGCCGACCTGGCTCACTGGAAGCAGCGCCTCTACCAGGGAAAGCAACTCGAGGGCGCGGCGGCCCGGCACCTCATCGCCGAGATCGAGGCCCTACGCGAGCAGCTCGCAGAGCAACCGGTCGAGATCGCTAAGAAGGCGGCTACCGCGCTCGAGAAGAGGCTTGCGGACGTGGCTGCCTATGGCCCGGGCGGCGGCTGCCCGAAATGCCACGACGTGAGGCCGGCGCGTTCTTGGCGAGCTGAAACGAATCACCGCCACGCCAGACCAATAGTCCACGGAGCCTATTGCCGGAGGCCGGAGAACGCGCTGCGCCGCTCCCCTGATGGGCGAAGAGGGGAGGCACGCTTGACACAACGGCAGGCATGGCCCACCATGCCGGCATGGTACGCCAAGCCAGACGTCGCGACGGCCACCTCCGGCTCGGGAGCGGCTCATGACGGGCCTGAGCGGGCTCATCGCTGCCTGCGGGATCGTCGCCCACGCGGACCTCCTGGACGCAATCGTCCGGGTCGAGTCCGGCGGAAACCCGATCGCGCTCAGGGTCAACGGCGCGGTGGAGCTGGTGCGCGTACCGCGCGACCTGGACGACGCTGCGGCGATGGCCCGCTGGCTCGCGACGCACGGCTACAGCTTCGATGCGGGGCTCGCGCAGGTAAACAGCGCGAACCTGGCGCGGCTCGGGCTCGATACCTCCAGCGTGTTCGAGCCGTGCGCGAACCTCCGCGCAGCGAGCCGCCTACTGGAGGAATGTTACGAGCGCGCGCTGCAGCGCTGGGACGACATGGAGCGCGCTATGACGGCAGCGCTCTCCTGCTACAACACGGGCCACTTCACGCACGGCGTGAGGAACGGCTACGTCAGTTCGGTGCGAGCTGCGAGCTCGCTGGCGCCGCAGTCAATTGCGACGGACAGCGCGAAGACGAAGGCAGCGCGGCGTCGAGACGCCCCGCGCCCCGCAGGCCGGCGCTCGGGAGCGGTCGATCGCGGGCAGCGGATCGGCAATGCCCAGCCACGAGACGAGGTGTTCGCGATGGCGCCGGCGGAGGTCTTCGACGCGAGCTCGAGCGAGAAGACGGCGCGATGACGGACGCGACCAACTCGCGGCGAGCGACGTGTGGCCGAACGAATGGACGGTTGGTTCATGAGGCGAAGGAGAATTCTATGAAGGCGGGCTTCACACAGTTCGTGTTCACGGTGGCGCTGGCCTCTTCGGTAGCGAACGCGCAGGCGCAGGGGCTCTCGCGGGCGCGCTCGACCCTGCAGAACTTCCAGTCCGAGCTCATGCTGTTCGTGCCGATCGTGGCGGTGGTCTCGCTCATCGTGCTCGGCGTCCTCTGGGGCCTGCGGATCATCCACTTCCGGACGCTCGCGCAGTGGGGCGGCGGTGTCCTGATCGTGGGCGCCGCGAGCCAGCTCGTGAACATGCTGCTCTCCTGAGGGCACGCCGTGGCCACGCGATTCCCGCTCTTCAAGGGCGCAACCCGGGTCCCGACCGTCGCCGGCGTGCCGCTCATCCCGGCGGTCGTGCTCGTCATCACCGTAGCGAGCGCGACCGTGTTGCTGGGCTTCGGCTGGCTCGCGCTCCTCGTTCCGAGCTGGCTCCTCATGGCTCAGGTGACGCGCACAGACGATCGGGCCTTTCGGATCCTTTGGCTTTGGAAGCAGACGAAGGTCGCGAACCGGGTGCGCCTCGCCGCGCGCAGCGGCGTGCGCGATCTCTGGGGCGCCTCGGCCTACTCGACCTCCGACCGCCGTTCCCGCAGTTGGGAAGGAAGGAGCAGCCGATGGGCCGGGTGAACCTGCTGCGGGCGAGCCGGGCCGAGTTGCCGGCCGCCGCCTTCGTTCCGTACTCGCACCACGTCACGCCGACGATCATCGCCACGCGTGACGGTGAGTACCTCTCGATGTGGAAGCTTGCCGGCCGCGCGCACGAGGCGGCGTCCGCCGGCGAGCAGGCGGAGTGGGTGGCGGATCTGAACAATGCCTGGCGCGGCCTAGCCGGGGCCGGCGTGGCCTTCTGGTCGCACGTCGTCCGGAGCCGCGCGAGTGCCTTCCCGCGGAGCGCCTTCGATGGGCACTTCTGCCAGCGGCTCGACGCCGCCTACGCGGCGAGCCTCGCCGGCGCGAGGTTCATGATGAACGAGCTGTACCTCACGCCGGTCCTCCGGACGGTCGGTGACGAGGTCCTGGAGGCGCTCGGTCGTCGAGAGAAGGAGGACGTCCCGGCGAAGCTCCGCCGACAGCAAGACGGCGTCGCGAAGCTGAACGACCTCAACCGGGGGCTCGGCGCGACGCTCCGGCGCTACGGCGCGGAGCTGCTCGCGACGTACGAGGGCGGGAGTGGGAGGCTCTTCTCGGCCCCGCTCGAGGTGCTGGGGCTGCTCGTGAACGGCGAACGCCTCCCGATGCCGGTCTGTCGCGAACGCTTCGGCGATTACCTCGTCGCGAACCGGCCGCTCTTCGGGTGGCACGGCGAGGTCGGCGAGCTCCGGCTAGCGGATCGTGTCAGGCGATTCGGGATCCTCGAGATCCTCGAGTACGACGGGAAGGGCACGACCCCGGGCGACCTCGACGGACTCCTCCGCGCCGAGTTCGAGTTCGTCCTTACGCAGAGCTTCGCCGCGCTCTCGAAGCACGGCGCGAAGGGGTTCCTCGAACGCCACAAGCAGCGCCTCCTCGACGCCAAGGACGTTGCGAAGAGCCAGGTCGCCGAGATCGACGGCGCGCTCGACCAGCTCATGTCGGGAGCGTTCGTCGTGGGCGAGCACCACGCGACCCTCCTCGCCTTTGGCGAGAGCGCGGACGAGGTGCGCGATCACCTCGCCTGGGCGCGCTCAGAGCTCCTCGATCGCGGCATCGTGGCGAAGCCGGTGGACCTCGCGCTCGAGGCGGGGTTCTGGGCGCAGCTGCCGGGGAACTTCCGCTGGAGGCCCCGGCCGATGGCGATCACCTCGCAGAACTTCCTCTGCTTTTCGCCGTTCCACAACTTCATGACCGGCAAGGCGGCCGGAAATCCCTGGGGCCCCGCGGTCACGGTGCTCCGGACCGCGAGCGGAACGCCGCTCTACTTCAACTTCCACGCGTCGCCCGCTGGCGAGGATTCCGAGGGCGAGCGGCTCCTCGGGAACACGCTCATCCTCGGCCAGTCGAGCGCGGGCAAGACCGTGCTTCTGGGCTTCCTCCTCGCGCAGGCCCAGAAGTACCGGCCCACCGTGGTTGCCTTCGACAAGGACCGGGGCCTCGAAATCGCCATCCGCGCGATGGGCGGCCGCTACCTGCCGCTCAAGAGCGGTGAATCGACCGGCTGGAACCCGCTCCAGCTCGAGCCAACGAGCGTGAACCTCCTCTTCCTGAGGGGGCTCGTGAAGGCGCTCGTGGCGGGCAACGGGAGCGAGGTGACGCACGAGGACGAGGTGTGGATCGATCGCTCGGTCGACACGGTGATGACGCTCATCGACCGGAGGCATCGCCGGCTGTCGCTCCTCCTCGAGTGTCTGCCCGATCCCGTGAATGAGGACGGAGGGCATCCGAGCGTGGCGGCGCGTCTCCGACGCTGGTGCGACGGTGGGCCGTACGGCTGGGTGTTCGACAATGCCGAGGACGTGCTCGATCTCGGAACGAACCGCGTCTACGGTTTCGACATCACCGAGCTCCTCGACTGCACCGACGCGCGAGGGCCGATGATGAAGTACCTGCTCCACCGCACGGAGGCGATGCTCGACGGCCGCCGCTTCATCTACGTCTTCGACGAGTGGTGGCGCGCGCTCTCTGGCGAGGACTTCGCCGAGCTCACGAAACACAAGGGGAAGACGATCCGGAAGCAGGACGGGTTCCTCATCCTGTGCACACAGGAGCCGGACGATGCGCTCCAGAGCCCCGTGGGCAAGTCGGTCATCCAGCAGTGCGCGACGCTGCTGCTCCTCCGGAACCCGAACGCCACGCGCGAGGACTACGTCCAGGGCCTGAAGCTCAGCGAGCCCGAGTACGAGCTCGTCCGGAGCCTCCCCGAGCAGAGCCGCCGGTTCCTCGTGAAGCAGGGTGGCGGCTCGGCGGTGGCGGAACTCGACCTCTCAGCCATGCCGGAGGCGCTCGCCGTGCTCTCCGGCACGCCGGACCGAGCGCGGCTCGTCGAGGCTCTCGCGGCGGAGTGCGGTGAGGCTCCGGAGAAGTGGTTGCCCCGGTTCTGGGAGCGGCTCGGCGTGCTCGTCCGACCGCTCGAGGAGGAAACGCCATGATCTCGCCCGACATCATCGAGGAGGTGAAGCGGCTCGCCGACCCCGTCGTTCTCATCGGCACCCGGGTGAAGCTCTGGAAGAGCGGCATCGCGTACGCGGGCTCCTGCCCGTTCCACGAGGAGCGGCAGGCGAGCTTCCGCGTCTATCCGAAGGACAAGCACTTCGTCTGCTACGGCTGCGGCGCGAGCGGCGACATCTTCCAGTTCTTCCAGCGCGCGGACGGGAAGGCCTTCCCGACCGTGGTTCGCGAGCTGGCCGCGTCGCTCGGCATCGTCATCCCGCCCGACCGGTCGCCGACTGTGCAGGAGCGGCGGGAACGCGACGAGCACGTCGCGCTCCTCGCTGCCTGCGAAGCGGCGACGACACACTGGCAGCGGAACCTCTGGGGCAGCGCGGGCGGGAAGGCGCGCGAGTATCTCGCGGAGCGAAGGGTGACCGACGAGGCCGTGCGCGCGTTCCGGCTCGGATTCGCACTCCCGGACTGGCACGACCTCGAGCGAGCGCTCGGCTCGGCGAAGATCGCGCACGCGGTCCAGCATGCGGCGGGAGTGATCGCCTCGCGCGAGGTGTCGGCGAAAGGTCTTCGGTACCACGACCGGTTCCGCGATCGCGTCGTCCTCCCGATCGAAGACATCCAGGGCCGCGCCATCGGATTCGGAGCCCGGGCGCTGGGCTCCGATTCGGAGGCGAAGTACCTCAACGGCCCGGAGACGCCGCTCTTCAAGAAGTCCCGCGTGCTGTTCGGGCTACGCCAGGCGCGAGACGTGATCCGAAACAGCGGCAGAGTGCTCCTGGTCGAGGGCTACTTCGACGTCATCGCGCTGCACCAGGCGGGCTTCACCTACGCCGTCGCCGCCTGCGGCACGACGCTCTCCCGGGAGCAGGTCGAGCTGCTCGTCGGCGTCGGCTGCAAGGAGCTCGTCCTCCTGTTCGACGGCGACGAAGCGGGCGCCATCGCCGCAGCACGGGCCGCGCGGGTGCTCCTCCAGGCGAACCTGACTGCGACGGTGGCGAGGGTCCCGATCTCGAGTCACGGCCAGAGCGATCCGGACGTGCTCGTCGCGCGGTCGGGCCGCCGCGGTATGGAGGAAGTCCTCGACGCCACGAAGCCGCTCACCGAGTTCCTCATCGACGATGCCATCCAGCGGCACGCGGATGGCTTCGGCGTCCAGGCGCCGGTCGAGCATAAGCTCGCGGTGCTCCGCACCGTGATGCCGTTCGTGCTTGCGGCGCCGGAGGGCCTCCCGCGGGCGACGTTCGAGCGCGCCGTGGCGCGCCGTCTCGGCATTGACATCGGTCCGCTGCGGCAGGAGCTGCAGCGGGCGGCTCGCGCCGAGCGGCCAGGGAGCCATCCATGACCCCCAAGCACCTCCGAACATTCGTGACCGCCGGAGGCCTCGCCTTCGCATCCGCGACGCACGCGCAGGGCATCCCCGTCTTCGACTCGTCAAGCTTCGGCCAGATGGTCCTGTCCGTGAAAGTGCTCGGGGACCAGCTCGCGCAGCTCCAGGCGGCCTACCAGGCCGTGAGCGGCACCCGGAACCTCGGCGCCGTGCTCTACAACCCCGCGCTCCGCGGCTACCTGCCGGCGGATTGGGCGCGCGTCTACGACACGGCATCCGCGGGCGGCTACGCCGGGATCTCTGGGCCGCTCAGGTCGGTCCAGGATCGCGAGCGGCTTACGGGATCGGTAACCGACGCGCAGTCGAGCATCGTGGCCCGGAGTCGGGCGACCGCGATGACCGACAAGGCCGTGGGCCTGCGCGCGTTCGAGGGCGCTCGGGCGCGCTTCGCCCAGATCGAGCAGATCATGAATCAGATCAACCTCACGCACGACGCCAAAGGCGTTCAGGAGATACAGGCGCGCATCGCGGTCGAACAGGCCGCGGTCCAGAACGAGACGACGAAGCTCCAGCTCGTCGCCATGCTCCAGCGCGCGGAGGAGCGGCTCGTCGAGCAGCAGAAGAGCGACCTTGCGCAACGGATTCTCTCGGCCTCGAATCGCGGCATGCCCCCGTGCTGCTCGGCAGATCCCGGGGCGGGCGCGCGGAGGTAACATGTTTCGCCTCTTCACGCCGCTCTTCGCCGAGCTCGACCGCATCAGCACCGCGTTCGCGCGCGACGTCTCCTCGAGGGTCATCGTCGCCATCACGCCCGTGCTCGCAGCGGGCCTCACGGTCTGGTTCATCGTCTGGGGGGTCCTCGTCATGCGCGGCGCCGTGGAGCAACCGGTGCGAGAGTTCCTTGGGAAGGTCATCCGCACGGCGCTCATCGTGTCGCTGGCGCTCGGGGCGGGCCTCTACCAGCGCGACGTGGCCGAGCTGATACGCACGGTCCCGGACGACCTCGCTGCGGCGGTCGCCGGAGGCGAGGCGGATGTCCGGTTCAGCGCCGATCCGCTCGACACCCGGAGCCGGCAGGCCGCGCTCATCGACCGGGCTGCAGGCCAGGGCCTCTCGAAGGCGGAGGACGCCTTCGAGAAGGGCGGACTCATGACGCAGCAGGGGATCGCCTTCTACACGTTCGGGGTCCTCATGCTGGTCGCGACCGTCATCATGGTCGGAGTCGGGGGTGCGCTCATCCTCGTCGCGAAGGTGATGCTGGCCCTCCTCGCCGGCCTTGGGCCGCTGTTCATCGCGGCGCTCCTCTTCGACGCAACCAGGCGATTCTTCGATCGGTGGATTGCGATGGTCGCAACCTACGGACTCGTGGTGGTGCTCTTCGCGGCGGTCTTCACCTTCATGCTCGCGATCTTCGCGAACTACATGTCGGGCGTCGCCCTCGACGGGAACATGAACGTCGCCTACGGCATCGGCGGCGCGCTCATCCTGACGATCGTCTCCGTCGCGATCCTGAAGGAGCTGCACCACCTCGCGGTCGGGCTTGGCGGCGGGTACGCGCACCGCATCCTCCTCCTGGAGAGGTCGCGATGAGACCGTTCCTGTTCATCGCGCTGGCCTGCGCCTGCGCGACGGCGCCCGAACCAAAGCGGCCAGATGAGTCCCACCGAGTCCCCGTGAACCGGACGGGGCCGCCGGAGGTTGATGCGGCCGTTAGGGCGAACCGGGCCAGCGGTGTGCAGCGGCCACCGCGGCGCGAGGGCGAGGTGGAGTGGCGATGAGGGCGGGGGACCTGGAGCAATACCTCGAGGAGAGCAGGGGGCTCGAGCGCGACTACCTCGAGGAGCTCGTGCGCTCGAGGAGGGCGGCGTGGCGGGTGGCGGCGGGCGCGGCCGTGCTGGTGGCGGCTGCGCTCGCTGCGCTGGTGGCGCTGGTCCCGCTGAAGCGGGTCGAGGCGTTCGTGCTGCGGGTCGACAACGCCACCGGAGCGGTGGACCTCGTGACGACGCTCCGGGACGGGCAGGCGAGCTACGGCGAGGTGGTCGACCGCTATTTCCTCAACAAGTACGTTCTTGCCCGCGAGAGCTACGACTACGAGACTCTCCAGTCCGCGTACGACACGACCGCGCTCATGAGCAGCGGCGACGTCCAGCGTGAGTACGCCGCGCTCTTCGACGGGCCGATGGCGCGCGACAAGGTCCTCGCGAACCGCGTCCGGATCATGGTGAACGTCCGTTCAATCGCGCCCCGCACCACCCGCAACACGGCGATCGTGCGGTTCGTGACGCGCGCGGCGCACGCCGACGGGACGAGCGAGGCGGAGGAGAGCCTCGTCGCCACCATCGCCTTCCGGTACGTGGGCGGTGCGATGCACGAGCAGGACCGGCTCGTGAACCCGCTCGGCTTCCAGGTGACGAGCTACCGGGTCGATCCCGAGATCGTGGGCGGCAGGTGAGGAGAAGCGTTCATGCGCGCCCCGACCGTGCTTCTTCTTCTCGCCATCGCCGTGTCCGCCGCAGCTTCCGAAGGCGGGCCGGACCGCCGGATCCGGTACGTAAGCTACGACCCGGACGCCGTCGTCCCCGTCGACGCGGTGGTCGGCATCGTCACGCACATCGTCCTCGAGCCCGGAGAGAGCTACGTGACGCACGCCTTCGGCGACGGCAAGGCGTGGGACTTCGCCGCAAAGGCGAACCACTGCTTCCTCAAGGCCGTCGCGACGAACGCCGACTCGAACCTGACCATCGTCACGGACCGGCGGAGCTACCACTTCAGCCTGCGGCTCCTCGCGGAGCCGGGGGCGGCGCCCACATTCGAGATCGCCTTCCGCTACCCCGACACCGAAGCTCGGAAGCGGCGCGAGGACACGCGGCGCAGCGCGGTCGAGGACGGCTTCAAGGGGAACGGCGAGAAGCCGAACCTCGACTACACGATGAGCGGCGATCTCGACCTCGCGCCGGTGAACACGTGGGACGACCGCGAGTTCACGTACTTCAGGTTTCCCGGCCAGCGCGACATCCCGGCCATCTACATGGTGGACCTGGACGGCAACGAGTCGATCGTGAACCGGCACAGCACGGGAACGTCGAACGAGATCGTGGTGGTCCACAAGGTCGCGGCCCGCTGGGTGCTCCGGCTCGGCTCCCGCGCGCTCGCCATCTGGAACGACGCGTACGACCCCGAGGGACGACGCAACGTGAGCCGGACGGCTTCGCCCGACGTGAACCGCGTGCTCTGGAGGTAGCCATGGCCGAAACCGACGTCGATGCGGCGGTGGAGCTCGAAAAGCGGGAGCGCGAGCGGGCGCGCGCCGAGGAGGCGGCGCCGGACGTCGAGGGGGGGCGCGGGAAGGCGCTCCTCGCCAGCGGCCGGCGGCAGTGGCCAGTCGGAGCACGGATCTTCTTCGTCGTGACCGGGCTCGTCGCGGCAGGGTTCGCGTCGGTGCTGGTCCTCAAGGCCCGATCAGCGCGGAAGGCAGCCGAGGCGCGGGCGCGTGAGAGCCCGGCGGCGACCGACCGGGTGGAGCGCCACGTCCCGCCGCTGGTGCGCGCCGCACCGGCGCCGCAGCCGTTCGCGCCCACGCCTTCGCCGGCAGCTGCTGGTGCGGGCGACGCCGCCGCACCCGTCGCGAGCCCGGAAGCAGAGCTTCTCCAGCGCCGGCTGGCACGCGGGTTCGGAACGGGCGAGGGCGGCACCGGTCCTCGGGAGCAAGCCTCGCCGGCCGCACCCCACTCGCTGGTTGCACCGGAAAGCGCGCCGGCCATGCCGAAGAAGCCGGGCGCCCTGGAGGTGAAGCTTGAGGCGGCGGAGCTCAGGGCCGCCGCCGCGGGCGTCCTTCCCGACCGCGATCACCTCCTCACGCAGGGCGCGATGCTGGACTGCGTCCTCGAGACGAAGATCGTCTCGACGGTGGCCGGGATGACGTCGTGCCATCTCACGCGCGACATCTACTCGACGAGCGGGCGGGTAGTGCTGCTCGACCGTGGCTCCCGCGTCGTCGGGCGCTACCAGGGCGGCATGCAGCAGGGCGACACGCGCATCTTCGTCCTCTGGACGCGCGTCGAGACGCCGGCAGGCGTCGTCGTCGAGCTTCACTCGCCTGGCGCGGGTCCGCTCGGTGAGCCCGGGCTGGGTGGTCACGTGGACACGCGCTTCTGGGACCGTTTCGGCGCGGCCATCCTCCTCAGCGTCATCGAGGACGGCGCGGACGCGGCTGCCGCCCGCGCGGTCGGGCCGGGGCAGGGCACGAACATCAACGTCGGGAACACCGCGAACGCCGGGAAGGAGGTGATCGCGCGCTCGATGGAGCCGACCATCAACATCCCGCCCGTCCTCGTGAAGAACCAGGGCGAGCGCGTGGGGATCTTCGTCGCACGGGACCTCGACTTCCGGAGCGTTTATGGGCTCGAGCGCGTCGCCAGGACCGGGCGGTAGAAGGCCAGCGCGCGACACGGCACTCCGGCAGCTCCTGCGCCCCCTCGAGCCATACCTCGCGCGGCGCGAGGTGACAGAGCTAGCGGTCAACCGGCCCGGCGAGCTGTGGATCCGCTCGCCCGCGGGCTGGTCGCGCCACGAGACCCCGGAGCTTACCGCCGAGTACCTGGACTCGCTCGTCACGGCGATGGCGGTCCACAGCGGCCTTGCCGTGCGGAGCCTCGCGTCGGTGACCCTCCCCGACGGCGAGCGCGGCCAGCTCGTTCGCGCGCCCGCCTGCGTCGACGGCATGGCGCCGATCACCATCCGGAAGCACTTGCCCACCGTCCGGACGCTGGCGGAGCTGGAGCAGGAGGGCACGTTCGAGGCCGCGCGCGACGTGAGCTTCCACCGACCGTCCGCGGAGGAGGCGATCCGGGAGTCGGAGCGCTGCGACACTGGCCGGCTGGATCCACTCGAGGTCGAGCTCCTGGCGCTCAAGCGCGAGTGTCGCTTCGCCGCGTTCCTGCGATGTGTGGTGCAGGCCCGGCGGAACATCGTCATCGCGGGCAGGACCGGCTCCGGGAAGACGACCCTCGCACGCTCGCTCATCGACGAGGTGTCGGCGACAGAGCGCATCGTGACCATCGAGGACGTCCATGAGCTGGCGCTGCCGAACCACCCGAACCGCGTCCACCTGATGTTCGGTGAGGGCCCGGGCCGCGTCACCGCGGAGGCATGCCTCGCCGCCTGCATGCGGCTCTCGCCCGATCGCATCTTCCTCGCCGAGCTGCGGGGGAGCGAGGCGTGGGAGTACGTGCAGAGCCTGAACACGGGCCACCCGGGCTCGGTCACGACGACCCATGCGAACGGCGCAGTGCAGGCCTTCGACCGGATCGCGAGCCTGATCAAGAACAGCGGGACCGGGCGCGGCCTGGAAGTGGGCGAAATCCGGCGCGTCCTCCACGCGACCCTGGACGTCGTCCTCTTCATGGCCGAGCGCCGCGTCACGGAGGTCTACTTCGACCCGCTCCACGCGAGGGCAAGCTGCCGCTAATGGTCGCACCCGCAGTGCGGGACGCACGCCCCGTAATAGACGGCCCGGGGGGCACGCGCTCGGTTGGCAGTGCTGGCATAGTAAGGCGTGCCTTGCGATCAAGACGTATCCCGGACGGGTGCTCCGGATCGAGGGCTCGCGGGAGGGGCCATGCGCTATGGAATCCCGGACACCTGGCTCGCGATTGCGGTCGGCGCCGGTCTCGCCGCCTGCGGCGGTGGACGCCCCGACTATTCGGCTCGGAGCACGCCGCCCGAGGTGTCATTTGTCACCGCTCCAGCCGCATATACGGCGTCCGCCACGCTGCCCCTCAGCATCGCGGCGCGGAACCCGACGGGCGTGAGGGCGGTCTACGCGCTGACCGGCTCGCAGCGGTTTGCGGCGAAGGAGCAGGGTGACGGTACATGGATGGCGACGGTGCAGTTCCCTGTCATCGGCAAGAACACGGTGACGGTCTGGGCCGAGGACATGGCTTCCCCGACACCGAACAGCGGGCAGGGGATGGACGCGCCCTACCAGCTCGTGCAGAACGTCCTTTACGACCCGACGCCACCCTCGGTGAGCTACGACGCGTCGTTCGCCTCCTACAGCGACGAGCGGGACCTTCAGCTCGAGGTCGATCAGAACGGCGTCGCGAAGGTGCCCCCGGCGTACGTGGTAGGAGCGAAGGCGGGAGCCCTCCCCGGCGGCGACATCTACAAGGCCTGGTCGCGCCTCAGCGGCGGGCCCGAGATGAACGCGAGCGAACTCGAGACTACGAACGCGAACAACATCCCGGTGCTGCGGTTCGTGGTTCCGTACAACCGGAACACTGACTCGCCCATCCAGACCCCGACGTTCGTCGCGCACGTGAGCTGCCCGCCGCCGTGCCCGGTCTTTCCGGACGCCACCGGGCAACTCCTTCCCTCGGCGACCCCCGACGACCAGCGCGCCCTCTTCGACCTACCGATCGCGACGGAGACGATCCCCGCGCTCGCCAGCGTTCTTGGGCCGGCAGACTTGTCAATCACGTTGGCGGTCACGGACGGCGCTGGGAACACCGCAACCGTTCCGGGGTTCAACTTCACGTTCCACTCCGTGGGTCCGCCGCTCGCGCTCGCCGAGGATACGCAGTACCCGGCGGCTGCGAGCGCCGAGAGCACGTACGCGTATCACCTCGTGGACAACACGTACGCCAGCATGTGGGTCCTCGGATCGCAGTTCGGATCCAATGTCGTGCGGCTACTACGGTACTTCATCACGAACCCAACCCCGGACCCCGTCGCGATCCAGTTTGACTACGCCCAGGACGCGCGCGGCTCCTGGCAAGTCTTTGAGAGCTGGAATCGCTTCAGCGCGGGTGAGCCAACAGGCCGCAACGCGGACGGAAACATCTACCTGAACCGCCCCGACACGTCGGTGGCGTTCATGATGGACGGGTTCGGGTTCCACAACGCGATGTACTGGAGGGTCCCTTACGGAACGACGACCGGGACGCTGTCGCAGGGAGAGTATGGCCCTCATCCATGTGGGAGCCCCTCCGGCGGCTACATCCTTCACCGGATGGGCGACACGAAGAGCAAGTACGTCTGCAGCGCGCAGATCGGCGTGAACCTCTTCACGACGACCCCTGAGACAGCGGCGTTCTCTACGGGCGACGTGACCGTCTGGCCTTATCGGATCGCCCCGGAGCTCCAAGGCCAGGAACGCGACCCGGACAAAGACTCCTCGGGCCGCTGGGTACTCGTACCGCCGGCTGCTGGCGCCGTGCCGGGCACACTCGTGATCTATCTGGCCCGCCCGGTGCTCGCGCAGCGGTCGCAGTCGCTGCAGTGGAACGCCGTCGTCAGTTCACCGCCGGAAAATACGGCCGTGAACCACTACCAGAACTGGGACTATGAGTTCTGGTGGGGATACTACCAGCCATCGAGCTACCTCTACCCCGGCTACGACACGTACGTCCTCCTCCGAATGGGCGCCTACCTCGCGGCCGCGCAGGAGAACCTGTACGGCACGTTCTCGGCCACGACGCAGGCGTACACCGGCACGAACCTCCTCGGGGAATCTGCTCCACGGCTGTCGCTCACCCTCACACGCGAACCACTCGCCGTTCACTGATGGGAGGTCCACCGATGCATCGTCATCACGCGCATCGTGGCGTCGCGCTCGCTCTTGCGATCTCGGCGGCAGCCTGCGGCGGCACCGGTCCAGAGGGTCCGCAGGGCCCTCCCGGTCCTCCAGCGGACCGTACGAAGCTCTATTGCCGTAGCAGCGGCGCAATTCTGAACGCCTCGAATCTCACGACGTCGATCACCTGCGATGCGACCTCGGACATCCCGTGGCAAGGCGCATGCGAGGCGCCGGAGCTCCCGTCCGGCCTCTACCTCGCTCGAAGCGAGCCGCTGAACTGGAGCGATCTGAACGCGCTCCCCGGCTGGACCTGCACGTGGGCGGCGTTCGGCGCCGTCCCCGACCAGAACTTCGGCGCGAACGCCGAGATCTGCTGCTTCGCCATCGGTCACAATCCGTGACGACCCGGACGCCATCCAGTCGCCCCGCAATCGGAGTCCGCGCGGCCGCCGCGACGTTCGCACGGGCTAGCGTCCTTCGCGACGAGCGCGGCGAGGTCCGTTGCGCTCGCCGCTGGAGCCGCGTCCTCCTGTTGGTGCTCGGTGTCTTCGTTGCACGCCCAGCGCAGGCTGACCTGAAGGAGCTGTTCACCGTCGTCGGATATGCGCCTGCCGTGAGCCACTACGATCTGCCGGCGAGCGGGTCCGGCTCGGCGACCGCGTACACTGGCGCGATCGACCTGAGCGCCTACTATGGCCTAACGAACACCTGGCACGTCGGCGGGCGGATCCGAGGGAGCATAGCCTCCGACGTTCATCTCGCGGACGTTCGTCTGAACATGCCGGATGGCAGCGTCTCCACTGGGGACGTGTACCTGGACCACCGTTCGGTCGGGCTGGGCGCCCTCGCGCTTTACCGCCTCGATACCGGCCTCCACCTCGCGCCAGTGCTCGAGGTGGAGGCCGGGTTCACGTCACACCAGTACCGTAGGATCGCGCATGTGCCGACCGGCGTTGCTTTCACGATCCCGCTGTCCGACGTCTCCGAGACGGTGTTCCATGGGGGCGCCGCGCTGCTCGTCGAATACCGGTTTGGCAACAGGTGGATCGCCGCCGCCGGCGCCGGCCTTCAGGTCGAGCCCGGCGCGCGAGTTCCGTGGTCGGTGAATCTCCCGCTGCGGGCGGGTATCGTCTGGTGAAGTACGGGGCGCGGGAGGACGCATGAGGTACATCGATTCCATCGTGACCGCCCCCGAGGAGCGCATCCTCCACCGTGCGCGCCTGCACTGGACGATCTTCCTCCGCCCATCGTCGCTCCTGACGCTCTTAGTCCTCCCGCTTGTGCGATGGCTGACGTGCGAGGCCGTCGTCACGAGCCGGCGCATCGTCATCGCGAACGGTTGGCTGAGCCGTCGGACGTTCGAGCTGCCGCTGAGCCGGTTCGAGTCGATCCGCGTCGAGCAGAACGTCGCTGCTCGCATCCTCGGCTACGGTTCGGTCCTCGTCGTCGGCGTGGGTGGTGGGCGACAAGGCTTCGCGCACATGTCCCGGCCACTCGCGTTTCGCCGCGCCGCCGAGCAGGCGATCTACGGCGACTGACACTCGTCATCCTGGTGGTGAAGTACGCTATCGAGATGACCACGTCTCCGGCGGCCTGCATTTTGCGAGATTCGCGTGGACCCTGAGTGCGGCGAGTCCATCCGCACGACCGCGGACCTGCCTGCCGCCCAGGGCCTGCTGAAGTCGCTCGGGCTGGCTAGACGGCTAACGCCGAGATCAGTTGATTCCCGTTCTTCACTGCCGCCACGCCACCGGCCCACGCCGTCCGAGAGCCCATGATGCCGTCAGTCTGTGAGCGCGAGCCGAGCCGAGGACGCAGACGGCGGCTACGTGCCCTTCGGCGCGCGCTCAGGCTGCTGACCGCAGTAACCGTGGCGCAGGTCGCCGTCTTCGCCTCGGGATCGCTCCTCGGGCGACGTGGGGGGCGCGGGCGTTGTCTCCGCCTCGCCCTCCGACGTCGTTCTGAACGGGGCCATGATGCGCTGGCACATCGCGGCCGGGCTGCACTCGCTGGTGATGCGCATCCTCTCCATCATCTGTTGCATCATGGACGAGCAGTTCATCGGTTCCCGCGGCGGGTTGTCTCTCTTCGGATCCATGCTCTTCTCCTCAGCTTGGGTTGCGCGGCCTTCCCGGCCCGTGTTCCTCTGGCTCTCGACCTCGCGCCCTAGGTCGGTCACCCGCGAACCCGCGGCGCCCCCCGCACATGCATCCCAAGCCGCGGAAGCAGGCGAAGAACATGACGGCCATGAAGACGAGGCCGATGAGCGGCAGGACCCACCAGTAAGCAGTGCCCGTCGTTCCCCAGTAACCACACCACGGCATGGGACTTCCTCCTGCCCCGATTCATCTCGAGGCGAAAGGGTGCGTCTCCTCCGTGGACGGACGGGACCCGGGAAAGGATACGGGTCGTCTACTTGCCGCGGGCGAGCGAGACGAGCCCGGGCTTGGGGGCGCAGGCGAACTCGTTCTGCTCGTCGCGCTCGAAGGTGCAGGCGCCCTCCAGGGCGGCCTTCAGCGCCCTGCGCGCTCGATGTAGCCGGATCTTTGCGGCTCCGAGTGACACGCCGAGCGCGTCGGCGAGCTCGCGGTCGCTGAAACCGCGAAGCTCCCCGAGCAGGATCGCAGCACGCTGGCTGGTGGGGAGCTGCTCGACTACGTCCAGGATGCACGCCCTCATGCGCGTGCGGTCCAACTCGCCGTCGAGAGAACGCTCGTGCGCCGCCTCCGCGGAGCGCGCCGCGTCAAACGGGTCGGCTTCGTCGTCGTGTAGCGCGACCTCGAGGTTCCGTTCGGCGGTCCTCAACCGGTCGATGGCCGCGTTCGTTGCGATGCGATAGAGCCACGTCAGGACGCGCGAGCCGCCCCGGAAGGTGCCGACGGCGCGCTGCGCCTTCTCGAACACGTCCTGCGCGAGATCGTCGGCGTCCGTCGTGCCGACCAGGCGCTCCAGGTAGCGGTGGATGCGTTCGCCGTACCTTTCGGGAAGAGCTTCGATGCTGAGCCCACGCGGTTCAGAGAGCATGGCGCCCTGATGTTGGCATTCCTATTCCGGTGCCACCAGGCCGAGCAGGCGAGCGGCTCCTCTCGGGGACTCTGCGGCCAGGTCGACCACCGCCATTCGCCTGGAGAGCGCGCGGACCTCGTCGAGATAGGGGCCCTCCGTGGCGCGGCGAGCCGCCAACACGGGGTCCCGGGTGGCCACGCGCGCGAGGCTCTGGTTCACGACCCAGGCGAACGGCGCGATCTCGGCCCGGGCGAGATCCTCCTGCAGCGCCTGGGCCTCGTGGACCGGAGTCGCCTCGGGGAGGGTCACGAGCAGGATCCGGGTGAACTTCGGATCGCGGAGCCGCGGCAACAGCTGCCTCACCGATTCCGGCATGCGGCTGCCCTGGCGCAGGACCTCGCGATGGTACGACTCGGCGGCGTCGAGCAGTAGGATGGTGTGCCCGGTCGGAGCGGTGTCGAGCACGACCACGCCGTCCTCGCCCTGGCCGACGGTCCGCGCGAACGCCCGGAACACCGCCACCTCCTCGGTGCAAGGCGACCGGAGGTCCTCCTCCAGGAGAGCGCGTCCCTTCTCGTCGAGCTGCGGTCCGACGGAGCCCATCACCTCCGCGGTGTAGGCGCGGGTCTCGGCGGCCGGGTCGATCCGGCTGACCGTGAGCCCGGCGACGGCGGAGCCGACGGCGTCGGCGACGTGTGCGGCGGGATCCGTCGTGCTGAGATGCACCCGCAGGCCGCGTCGGGCTAGCTCGACCGCTATGGCGGCTGCGACGGTGGTCTTTCCGACGCCCCCCTTGCCCATGGTGAGGATGACGCCCCGCCGCGAAGCGGCGAGCGCGTCGATCAGCGGGCCCAGACCGCGCACATCGGTGGTCGGAGCGCCGGGAGCTTCCCCGACGGTGACCGGCGCGTCGATTCGCCGGAGCGCTTCGACCCCGAGGAGTGGGGTAGCCCGGAGCGGCAGGGTCGTGCGCGGTAACGCTTGTAGCGACTGCGGCATCGAGCTCAGCGCGTCTTTCCCGCGCCGGTCGAGGGCGAGCGCCAGCGGATCGTCGCTTCGCGCCGCGAAGACGGCGTTGACGACGAGGCGCTGATTGCGGACGCCGAGAGCCTCGAGCTCCGCGCTCGTGCGCGCCGCCTCCGAGAACGCTGAGGTCTCGGGTCGCGTCACGAGCACCATGGTTGTGCGCGCCGGATCGGAGAGCGCCTTTACGGTTTCCTCGTAAAGGCTCCGCTGCTTCTCGAGGCCGGCGAGCGGTCCGAGGCAGCTCGTCCCGAAGGCGCTCTGCTCCACGAAGCCCGTCCAGGCGGAGGGGAGGGTCAGGAGCCTGAGCGTGTGGCCGGTGGGTGCGGTGTCGAACAGGACGTGATCGAACTCGGCCGTCGCCGATGGATCACCGAGCAGCCGGGCGAACTCGTCGAACGCGGCGATCTCGACGGTGCAGGCACCGGAGAGCTGCTCCTCCATGCTCCGAACCGCCGCCGCGGGGAGGATTTGCCGGTACGGACCAACGACGCGCTCCCGGTAGGCGTGAGCCGCCGCCTCGGGATCGAGGTTCAGCGCCGAGAGACCCGGCACGCTCGGGACCAATGTGGGACGGCTGCCAAGCGAAGCGCCGAGGACCTCGTCCAGGTTGGAGGCAGGGTCGGTCGAGACGAGCAGCACGTGCCGGCCCATATCGGCGAGGCGCACTGCGGTGGCGCAGGCGACGGAGGTCTTTCCGACCCCACCCTTGCCAGTGAAGAAGAGATGGCGCGTGGCTGCGCGGACCAGATCCAATCCTCCCTTAGTAGCGCTTCTTTGGCGATGTGACCGTCTTTCCGAGAGCGACTGGCGCGGTGTCGGCAGGCGGGCAGCAGTGCGCAGGCGCCGGGGCGCTCTCGACGCGGATGACGAGGTACTGCTCTGCGATCTCGAGCACTGCGCGCGAAGGAGACTTCTTCACAGCCTTGGCGATCGCGACTGCCTTCGCCATGTCCTCTTTCGAGACGAGCTTCCGTGCCTTTTCGAAGTCGCGGATCCCTGCCCGAAGCTCTTCCTGTCGCTCATCATGGACGACCTCGTCATGCCGTGTAGATGAGGGCGCCCGCAGCAACGAGTACCAACCCGCCGCAGACGGTCTTCAGCACGGTGAGTGATTTGGACCGCTGATTCCAGTCGAGGTATCGCTGTACGACCTCAGTCGACGAGCCAGCGAGCCCGATGACTGCGCAGTGACCGACGCCGAACGTCACGAGCAAAGCAATCCCTCGGAGCGGGCTCGTCATCGCATTGCCAAAAGTCAGGCCGAGAATGGGTGCCAGAAACGCGAACGTGCACGGGCTGAGGCCAAGGCCGAACACGAGCCCGATGAGCGCGGCGGCCGACATCCCCTTGCGCGTCCCCTTGACTGCGAGCGACGGCAGCGGCAGTGGCAGGAGGCCCACGAGATTCAGGCCCGCCACGACGAAGATCGCTGCGGTGACGTAATTCGTGATGGAACGGAACCCCTGCATCGCGAATCCCGCTGTCGCGACGATCCCGCCGAGGATGGCGATGGCGACCAGCATGCCGCCTGCGAACGAGAACGCCAGCCACGTCCCGCGCCCGCGCCCGCGCGACGTGCTGGTCGAGCCCACCATCCCAACGACGAGCGGGATGGTACCCAGATGACACGGGCTCAGAAGCACGCTGAAGACGCCCCACACGAGTGAAGCTCCAAGCGCGACGACCAAGGAGCGGCTCAGCGCGTCCGTTACCCAGAAGATGAGGGTGTCCACCTATCTCACCCGCGGCTGGAGAGGAAATCCAAGCTCGGCCCACTTTGCGACCACCGCGTCAGCGCGAAACACGCCCGTATGCCGATACAGCTCTCGTCCGTCGGGGCCATAGAAGATCTGAGACGGGATCACTTGGATGCCATACCGTTCCGCTTCATCAGGTCTTTCCTGCACGTTGATGAACTGCACGATCAACGAGTCGGGATAGTCCCGCTCCAGATCCTGCATGACGCCGAGCATTACCCGGCATGGTGCGCAGGTCGTTGTGCCCAGGTCGACGAATCGGGGCACCGCTGCTCCGGTCTCCGAAAGACGAGTCCTCGACTGCGGCGGTTGCGCTGCCGCTGTGCTCGGCGCCCCGTTCGACTTCAGATACAGCGGAAGCGCGACGACCCCGGCGGCGATGGCGAGCGAGGCCACGATGGTGGATGTCTTCACTTGCTGGTCTCCGCGCGGGAAGCGCCGAGGATCGCCTTGATTGCGTCCACGTCGAGCACCCGGCCGACGGACTTGATCTCGCCATTGACCATCAAGGTGGGTGTGCCCGTGATGCCAGCCTCGAGCATCTTCTGAACTCTCGTCACCTGCTCCACCTGAAGGTCGAGATGGAGCTCGGCGACCGCGGTCTCGACGTTGCGCAACATGGTCTTGCAGGGTGCGCACCCTGTACCAAAAACCTGAATGGTTGGCATGGATATCCTTCTGGGTTGTGATGGCGAACTGCCTGTTAGCCGCTGCGGGACGTCCTGACTCAGCAGCACTTCTTGGGAGCGCCCGCGGGGCTCAAGCGCGTCACCGCGGCAGCGTCCACCGGCGGGCAGCAGGCGGCCGGCACCGGCTGTGCGTCCGGCTCCGTCCCAAGATACCTCTGGGCGAGCGCGAGCACCGCGCGCGCCGGGGCGTCCTTCACCATCTGGGCGGTGGCGACGGCGCGGGCCATGTCCTCCTTCGAGACCCCGAGCTTGCGGGCCTTGTCGTAGTGGAAGCGGAAGCACGGCTCGCAGTTCGACGCGATGGCGGCGCCGATTGCAACCAGCTCCTGGACGGCCTCGCCGTAGATGCTCTTCGGCGCTGCGAGCCCGGCACGCCCGGCGAGCTCCTCGCGCTCCGGATAGCTTCCCTGCGCGATGATCTTGCCGTCGAGGAGCAGGAGGGGGAGCGCGTCGTCCCGTCCCCGGATGGCCGCCGCGACGACCGGATTGCCCACGAACGCGGCCGCCTGCTGGGAAAGGTTGAAGCGCTCGACCTCGACGCCGTTCGTCTTCAGCCAGTCGAGATCCGCGGCGAAGCGGACGAGAGCGGGGTCCACCTGGGGGCCGCAGACACCGGTCGAGCAGCACATCGGGGGATCGAACACCTGGAGCTTGGACATCTACTCTCCTTTGCGGGTTGAGCCGCCGAAGACGACGGCGAGGCGGCGGCGAAGCTCGTCACGGACGTCGCGAAAAGCCTGGAGCTGCGCTTCCTCGTCAGCCCCGGCGCCGGCCGGATCCGACAGGCCCCAGTGGACGCGGTGGGCCTTCCCCAGGAACACCGGGCACACCTCCTCGGCGCAGAGCGTGACGACCGCCTCCACCCCCGCCGGCGGGATGTCGTCCACGCTCTTCGAGCGTTGGCCGCGGATGTCGATCCCGATCTCGTCGAGCGCCCGGATCGCGAGCGGGTTCACGCGCGAGGGCCTCGACCCTGCGGAGGAGATGGTGACGCCCGTGGGCGCGAGCGCCCGCGCGATCCCTTCCGCCATCTGGCTGCGGGCCGAGTTCGCCACGCACAGGAAGAGGAGGTGGCGGGGGGCGCGGCGCCGGAACTCCTCCGCTTCGGGGAACCAGGGCTCCGCGGTCACGGCGCGCCCTCCGCGCCTGCAGTCGTCTCCCGGGCGCCGGCGAGGACGGTGGTGGTGCCGAGCGAGTCCGCCGGGAAGAAGCGCCGCCTGAGCCACAGCGCGACGTTCACGAGGCCGATGAGGACCGGCACCTCGACGAGCGGTCCGATGACGGCGGCGAACGCCGCGCCGTGGTGGATCCCGAACGTCGCGACGGCGACGGCGATGGCGAGCTCGAAGTTGTTCGAGGCCGAGGTGAACGAGAGCGTCGCGGACTGCGGATAGCTCGCCCCGACCTTCCTGCTCATGAAGAAGGAGATGAGGAACATCGCCACGAAGTAGACGAGGAGCGGGACGGCGATCCGCACGACGTCGAAGGGCAGCTTCACGATCTGCTCGCCCTTCAGGGAGAACATCACGACGATCGTGAAGAGGAGGGCGACCAGCGTGATGGGCGAGATCCGGGGGATGAAGACCGTCCGGTACCAGTGGTCGCCCTTCGCGCGGCGCAGCATGAAACGCGTCAGCATGCCCGCGATGAACGGGACGCCGAGGTAGATGAAGACGCTCTGCGCGATCTCGCCGATGGTGATGTGGACCTCGGTGCTCTCCAGCCCCAGCCAGCCGGGAAGCACGGTGATGAAGATCCAGGCGTAGAGCGAGAAGAAGAGCACCTGGAAGATCGAGTTGAACGCGACGAGGCCGGCGCAGTACTCCGTGTCGCCCTTCGCGAGGTCGTTCCACACGATGACCATCGCGATGCAGCGGGAGAGGCCGATCAGGATGAGTCCGACCATGTACTCGGGCTTGTCCCTGAGGAACACGATCGCGAGCCCGAACATGAGGAGCGGGCCGACGATCCAGTTCTGCACGAGCGAGAGCAGGAGCACCTTGCGGTTGCGAAAGACCTGCCCCAACTCCTCGTACCGGACCTTGGCGAGAGGCGGGTACATCATGAGGATGAGCCCGGCGGCGATGGGGATGGACGTCGTGCCCACGCTCATCCGGTCGAGCAGAGGGACGACACCGGGGACGATGAATCCGAGTGCCACGCCGGCGCCCATCGCCAGGAAGATCCAGAGCGTGAGGTAACGGTCCAGGAACGAAAGCCGCCGGGTGATCCCCGTGGCGGGTGGAGCGAGAAGATTGGTCATTTCTGTGTACTCCTCAATGCGAGTTGCTAGAGACCGCCGACGAGCGACTTCAGCCGACGGAGCGCCCTCGGCTCGACGCAGTAGCAGACGCGCGGCCCGTCGACGTCGCCACGGATGAGGCCCGCCTCCTTCAACACCTTGAGGTGCTGCGACACCGTCGACTGGGCGAGCGGCAGCTGCTCCACGATGTCGCTGCAAATGCAGGACGTGCGGCGGACGAGGAGCCGCAGGATCTGGACGCGGGCGGGGTGGCCGACGGCCTTCGCGAGGATGGCGAGCTCGGCGTCGGCGCCTTGGCCTTCGACGGGACGCAGGTCTACCTCGGCTTCCCTTCCTCGGGCGCGCAGCGCGGGTCAGAGGAGTCGGGGATCGGAAGGGCTTTCATATCGTGTGAATACGATGATGCGCGCCGCTTCGTCAAGTCGATCGGCTGCGTCACGGCTGAGCGGTTCGTCGGCTTCCGATGGCACTACTCACGGGGCCGCGCCTCAGGCCATATCTAGGCGCCTCGGTGCGCCGGGATGAGCAGAACGGGCGCGTTCGCTTGGCGCGCGACGGCGTGGCTGACCGAGCCGAGGAGCACCTCGGGGATGAAGCCGCGTCCTTGCGTCCCCATCACGATGAGGGAATCAGGCATCTTCGCCGCGCAGCGGAGGATCTCCTGGATGGGAGAGCCGTACGCGAGGTCCATGCTCACGTCGGCGGTCGTCCGTAGCTCGTCTGCGAGCCGCCCCAGCCTGTCTCGGTCGATCCGATCGAAGTCCGCGAGCTTGTCCTGGGAGTGTCCGTGCGGCCGTCGTCTGTCCTGAACGTGGATCAGTGAGACGCTCCTGGCCCCACCCTTCACGAGGGCACGTACGTAAGCGAATGCACGCTCGGCGGCGTCAGAAAAGTCGGTCGGATGTAGGATGCGGCTCGCGAGCGCCCGGCACGTGGTGGCACCTTCATCGGAAGGTTGGCACGTGACTCGTGCGACGAGGACCGGAACCTTCGAGCGATGCAGCGTCTCCAGCGTCACGGAGCCGACGCGGAGCTCGCTCGCGAGGCTCGCCCCCTGCGACCCGAGGAGCACGAGCGACGCGTGGCGCTCCCGCGCAACGCGGTCGATCTCCTGGGGGGCGACTCCTGGTGCGACGACGACCTCGACGGGAAGGCCGGTTCGCCGCAGCGAGCGCGCCTGCGCGTCGAGCTTGGGCCGGGCGTCGGCCTCGAGCGCGGGAGCCATGTCCTCGAGGTGCCGCAGGCCGAGCGCATGGAGCAGGACGATGGACTTCATGCCCAGGGGGACGAGGCTGCCGGCGCACTCGGCCACACTGTCGGAGGCGGGCGAGAGATCGGTCGGGATGAGGACAGTCGAGAACATATGGGCTCCTTTGGTTCAGAACGAGGAGTGCTCAGGCCAGGCCGGCGGCCATCGCCACGATTTCAGAGCGCGAGGTAGCGAACGAGGAACGAGAACGTCTGGAACACCGGGTCCGTCATGCGATGCCTCCCGAGCGAGGGGCTTCCACGGTCCCGGCGCTGGCGGTCAGGGTTCGGAGGCCTTCCACGCCGGAGGGGGCCTCGGGCATCCAGGGCACGAGGACCGTCCGCGTCGCGTGCCGGTCGCGGATCTCCTCGATGAAGGCGAGCTCGCTCTCGCGGCGCGCACCGAGCACGGGATCCGCCGTCTCGACCGGGGCGAGCGACTGGTTCACGACCCAGGCGAATGGCGCGATCTCGGCCCGGCGCAGGTCGGCCTGGAGCGCCGCTGCCTCGTGGACGGGGGTCGCCTCTGCGAGCGTCACGATCAGCACGCGGGTGAACCCCGGATCGCGGAGGCGGGGGAGGAGCTTCTTCACGGACTCGGGCATCGCGGTGGCCTGGCGCAGGACCTCGCGGTGGTACGCCTCGGCGGCGTCGAGGAGCAGGATGGTGTGCCCTGTCGGCGCGGTGTCGAGCACGACGAAGCCGTTTTCCCCCTCCGCGACCGCGCTCGCGAAGGCGCGAAAGACGGCGATCTCCTCGGTGCAGGGGGACCGGAGGTCCTCCTCGAGGAGGGCTTTCCCCTGCGCGTCGAGGTTCGCGCCCGCGGTCCGCATGACCTCCTCGGTGTAGGCGCGCGTCTCCGCCACCGGATCGATGCGGCTCACCTTCAGGTTGGGGGGCGGCGATCCGAGCGTCCACGAGACGTGGGCCGCGGGATCGGTCGTCGTCAGGTGGACGTGGTGACCGCGGTGCGCGAGCTCCACGGCGATCGCGGCGGCGATCGTCGTCTTCCCGACTCCACCCTTGCCCATCGTCATCACGACCCCGCGCCTGGCGCCGGCGAGATCGCGGACGAGCGTGGCGAGAGGCGGCGGCAGCTCGTGAGCGCGCGACGCAGCGGCCGTGGTCCGAGGGGCGGGGCGACCGTCGGCGAGGCGCCTGAGGGCAGCGGCGCCGATGAGCGGCTCGGCGCTCAGGGACACCTCGCTGCGTGGAAGATCCACGAGCGCGGCGGGGAAGGACTCGAGGGCGCGGGTCGCCCGGCGCTCGAAGGCGACCGCGGTCGCGTCCGCGGGCGACGCGGCGCGGAAGAGCCCGTTCAAGACGAGGTGCTGGTTCGTGACCGCGAGCGCGCGCAGCTCCCCGCTCGTGCGCTCCGCCTCCCGAAGGGCGGTGACCTCCGGCCGGCTCACCAGGACGAGGGTCGTCCGCTCGGGATCCGAGAGGGTGCGGAGCGTACGCTCGTACAGCTCGCGCTGCGCCTGGAGGCCGGCGAGCGGGCCGAGGCACGACGTCCCCGACGTGTTGTCCTCGAGGAACCCGCTCCACGCTTTCGGCAGCGAGAGCAGCCGGAGCGTGTGGCCCGTGGGGGCCGTGTCGAACACCACGTGGTCGAAGCCCGCGGTCGCCGCGGGATCGCCGAGCAGCCGCGAGAACTCGTCGAACGCGGCGATCTCCATGGTGCAGGATCCGGAGAGCTGCTCCTCCATGCTCGTGACCGCGGCCGCGGGCAGCAGCGCGCGGTACGGACCGACCATCTTCTCGCGGTACGCGGCGGCGGCGGCCTCCGGGTCGATGTTCGCGGCCAGCAGCCGCTCCACGCCGGGCACCGGCCGCGGGTCCGAGCCGAGCTGGACCTGCAGGACCTCGTCGAGGTTCGACGCGGGGTCGGTGCTCACGAGCAGCACGCGCGCCCCGCGGTCCGCGAGCGCGATCGAGACGGCGCACGCGGTGGAGGTCTTCCCGACGCCTCCCTTCCCGGTGAAGAAGAAGTAGCGCGTGGGGGTAGAGGTCAGTCTCTTCACGATGTTCTCCTCGACGGCAGGTTCGGGTGGTGCGCGCGATGCCGTTGTTGGCCGGCAGCGGATTGCGTATCGATGAATGACGATAAAGCGAAGCGGCGAGCGCGTCAAGCGGCTTCGCCCCCGCCCAGCCCTGCCGAGGCGCGGCGAACGGACGCGGCGGCGTCTCGCGCTGGCGGGCAGGGAGACGCTTGACGCCGCGCGGCGGACCGTATAATCGAAATCCAACGATACGCCTTACAGGCCGAGGCTCGCGGCGAGCTCTGGAGCGCGAGACGAAAGGAACTCGGACCATGGTGGCGATGGAGGTCTTCGATCCACCGATGTGCTGCTCGACGGGGGTCTGCGGCCCGAGCGTCGAGCCGAACCTCGCCCGTTTCGCGGCCGATCTCGACTGGCTGAGGCGCCAGCGCGTCAAGGTCGAGCGGTTCACGCTCTCGCAGCGACCCGACGCGTTCGCGCAGAACGCGGCGGTCATGAAGATCCTGTCCGATGGCACGCTCCCGGCCGCGGCCGTGAACGGCCGAGTCGTGCACACCGGCAGCTATCCGACGCGGGCGCAGCTCGCTCGCTGGGCGGCCGTTCCGCTCGAGAACGCGGTGTCGGGAAAGACGAGCAAGCTCGAGGAGTGCCGCGCCGCGCTCTCGGAAGGGAAGCTGCTCCTCGTCGCCATCCCCGGGAGCGGAGGCGAGACCTCGACCGCCGTCCGGGGTGCGCGCGAGTTCCAGGCGAGCGCGGCCCTTCCCCCGAGCGTCATCGTCGAGTTTGGTGAGGGAGACGCGGGCGCACGCGCGATCCTGGAGGACGTCGGGACACAGGCGCCGGCGGGGGGTCGGTCGTGATCTTCCTCGCGCCCCTCGCCAGGATCCTTGGCCGATTCACCGGCGAGCCGACGAAGCACGCCGTCGTGGGGGCGCTGGTCGCGTCGACATCGTGCTCGCCGGGATCGGGTTGCTGCGGTTAGGCACGCGCCGCTCGGCGCAGACAGAGCGACGGTGCGGAGGGTGCGGAGATGCTCGTCGCCGGGCTTTTCGTCCTCTCGGTGCTCTCGGGCATGCTCGGCCTGGGAGTTGCCTTCGCCGCCGTGCCGTTCCTGGGGATCTTCCTGCCGGACGTCGTCCACCAGGTCCAGCCGCTGTCGCTCGCGCTGAACGGCCTGACGGCGGCGGCGTCCGCGATCGGCTTCGCCAGGAGCAAGCTCGTCGACTGGCGAGCGGCGCTTCCGCTCGCCGTGGTAACGACCGTGACGGCTCCGCTCGGAGCGATCGTCGCCCAGCGCGTCGATCCGCGCGCCGTGTGGGTACTCTACTTCGTCTCGGTGGCGTGGCTCGCCTTTCGCCTGTTCCGACCCTCGCCCGAGGGGCCTGCGCCCTCGCCGAGGCCGCGGCTCGCGCTCGCGCTCGCCGTTCCCATCTCGGTTCTCAGCGGGTTCCTGGGCGTCGGCCCCGGCTTCTTGCTGCTCCCGACGCTCATCCTCACGGGGACGGCACCGAAGCAGGCGGCCGCCGTGAACGCGGTCGCGGTGGCGCCGCCCTCGTTCTCGGCGCTCCTTCCGCACATCCACACGGCTCGATGGGATGCGGCGCTCGCCGTCCCCTTGCTCGTGGCGGGCGCCATCGGGGCCTTCGTCGGCGCGCGCCTGACGAGCCGCTACCTCGCGGGCGCGGCGCTGAAGCGGATGTTCGCCGTCCTCATCGTCGCGGTGACGCTCTACAAGCTGTGGTCGGTGGTGAGCGGCGGGTGAGGCACTCTGCCGGCGTGGCGGGAGATCCGCAGTCGCGGCGGGCTTGGCGACGAACCGTGGATCAACCAATGAGGTGTAGTGCGGCGAAACCGAAGCACGTCACCGGATGCGACGCAGCGGCAGGCTCAGGAGGAACAGACCCCCGGCGACGATGATGATCACCGGACCGGACGGGTACCCCAGGCGATCCGCGATGATCTCGCCCGCCAGCGTGGAGAGCACGGCGACCGTCACCGAGATGGTCAGCATCTCCCCGAGGCTGCGTGCCAGGTGCTTCGCCGTGGCCGCCGGGATGATCACGAGAGAACCCATGAGGAGAACGCCGAGGTAGCGCAGCCCGAACGCCACGGTGAGCGCGAATCCCAGCAGGAAGAGCAGCTCCACGCGAGCCACCCCGACTCCTGCGGTGCGTGCCACGTCCGCCGAAACGAGGGAGAGGACGAGGCGGTGGCGCGCGACGAGGACGAAGGCCGCGACGGCCGCCGCACCGAGGATCCCGGCCCCCACCTCCCACCCGCCCAGCTTCCCGGGCGAGCCCAGCAGTGCATCGACGAGCTCCTCGCCGGTCGCGAGGAGGGTGCCGACGGCGAGCGCCAGCGAAAAGACGACGCCGATGATCGTCTCCGTCGAGATGCCGGTCCGCCGTTCCATCCCCCAGACCAGAAGCGCGCCAAGGACGAGCGCCGCTCCGGCGCCCACCATCGGGTGCAGGTCGAACGCCAGGGCGACACCGATCCCCGGGAGCGCCACATGGGAGAGCGCATCGGAGGCAAGCGACATCCGCCGGATCACGACGAAGCAGCCGACGAGCCCCGCGGCGATCGCCATCGCGGCGGAGAGCAGGACCGCCATGAGCTGATCAGTCATGGCGGTGATACCTGAGGGGTGCGCCGTAGCACTCCTGGATGGCGGCCGGGGTGAGGACCTCCGTCGGCGGCCCGAAGCAGCGACGTCCCCGTGACAGACAGAGCACGTTCGTCGCGTGACGGTACACGACGCTGAGCTCGTGAGAGATGAGCAGCAGCGTGAGCGCGTGGGCTCGCTGCACCCGGTGGATCATCTCGTAGAGCTGCTCCTGCCCCGGCTCGTCGATGCCTGCGGTGGGCTCATCGAAGAGGAGAACGCTCGGCCTTCCGATGAGCGCGGCGGCGAGCAGGAGCCGCTGGAACTGACCGCCGGACAAGGTTCCGATGGGACGCCGAGCGGTAGCGGCTGGAAGGTCGACCAGCTCGAGCGCGCGATCCGTCTCGACGTCACTGCTCCGCGCGACCGCTGCCTTGGCGACGAGGAGGTCCTTGCCGGTCACGGGCAGGTCACGCTGAACGTCGAGCTTCTGCGGCACGTACCCGATGCGCGTGCCGGCCGCCCAGCGCACCGTACCGCCATGGCGGACGGCGCCGATGAGCGCGCGGAAGAGAAGGGTCTTCCCGGAACCGTTCGGTCCGATGATGGCGAGCGTGCTTCCTCGCGCCACGCTGAAGCTGAGCGCCTGGATCACCGGCGCGGCCCCGAACGTGATCGTGAGGTCCGCGACCTCGAGCGCGTGGTCCATGTCGCGCCGTCAGGGTACGTCTGCCGCCGTGAACCCGAGTTGCAACCTCGCCACTTCGCTCATCCGCGACGGGTCCCACGGCGGCTCGAGCACGACCTCGACGTCGACCTCCTTCACGCTCGCGAGACAGAGCACCGCCCTTCTCACGTCGTCCACCAGGACCGGCCCGATGGGGCATGCGGGAGCGGTGAGCGTCATCTTCACGCGCACCGCGTGCCCTCCTTCGGTGGGCTCGGTCGCGACGTCGTAGACGAGTCCGAGCTCGACGATGCTGACGGGAATCTCTGGATCGTACACCGTCCCGAGGGCCTCCCATATCCGCCGCTCGTCGAACGGTGGGTCCGCGCTGGCCCTCTCGACGTCACGAACGGCGAGGCTACGCGTGCTGCCGAAGTCCATGGCCTACTCCGTCGAAATCGGCGGGGAGCCACCCCGCAGCGCCTGGCGGAGCGCGTGCCAGGCGCGGCTCGCCGTCAGCTCCTTCAGCTGCATGGCGTTGGCCATCAGACCGGCGCTCCGGGGATGAGCGCCGCCGTCCGTTCGGGATCGGCGGGGCCGGTGGTCCGCACGGCATCCCCGACCAGCGCGGATGCGCGGCTCACGATCGTCTCGAGCCGCGCGAGCCTTCCCCATCCCTCTCCGCCGCACGCCATCGCGCCGTACTCGGGGTCGACGAAGCGCGCGCCGAACTGCTTCAGCCGCGCGACTCCGGCCTGGACGATCGGGTTCAGCCACATCCGCTCGTTCATCGCCGGCGCGATCAGCAGCGGAGTCGTGACGGCGAGGGCGGTCGTCGAGAGCATGTCGTCGGCGATGCCGTTCGCGAGCTTGCCGATGATGTTCGCCGTCGCGGGTGCGATCACCATCACGTCGGCCGCCCTCGCCAGGGCGATGTGCTCGACGACGCTGCCCGCCCCATCGAACATGTCGACCGTCACGGGGTGCTCGGAGATCACCTCGAACGTGAGCGGCGCGATGAACCGGGTGGCGGACCTCGTCATGATCACGCGGACGCTCGCGAGCTGGTTCTTCAGGAGGCCGACGAGATCGGCCGCCTGGTAGGCCGCGATGCTGCCCGTGACGCCGAGGAGGACCCGTTTGCCCGCGAGCATGGCGCGCCTCAGCAGCCCCCGCCGGCGGGGCCCCCGGTCTGGGCGAAATCGAGGCCGAGGGTCTCGCTGACCACCCTGTTCGCCTCCTGGAGAAGCGACTGGACGGCGCCCTGGGCGGCGATGAAAGACTGCACGACGCCGTTGTTGCGAAAGCGCGCCTGGGCGTCCCGCGCGGCCTCGAGCTCGCGCTCGCTCATCCCGCCGGACTGCTGGACGCGCTGGAAACGCTGGAGCGCGTCCACGATCGATCGCACGTCCGGGTCCGTCTCGAAACGGTGAGACGCCTCCGCGAAGCGCTGGACCGCCGGAGTCGATTTCAGCGCTTCGACGAGGCGGTCGGTGGAGCTCAGCACCCTCTCACGGTCGGCGTGGTCAGATAGGGTCATGACGGTCCTCTCTCAGCAACACCCGCCGGCCGGCGCGCAGGCCGCGCCAAAGTCCATCCCCACTCCCCGGGAGATCCGCTCGGCCGCCTCGCGGAGCAGGGAGGTCAGATGCTCCTCGGCGTGCACGTAGTCGTGCACCACGGGCAGCGCGAGGAGGGCCGCCCACTCCTCCTCCAGCCTCCGCTCTTCGGACGGATCGGCTCCGCCCCACGTCGCCGCCTGCTGCACCTCGAGCTGGCGGGTGCGGTGATCCGTCAGCCTGCGCTGCGCGTCGGCGTCGGCGCAGAAGCTCTCGAACGCGATCTCGAAGCGCTTGAACGCGGAGGTCTCGCCGATCGTCCGGCCCAGCGATCGCGCAGCGTCCATCGTCGCGGACGCGGTGTCGTCGCCCTCGCGGCCGCCGCGCTTCTCGGAGGTCTTCATGCGTGTCTCCCGGTCACTACACGTTGACGAGCTGCGCTTCGACCGCCTGGCGGATGATCCGCTCGGACAGCTTGCCGCCCTCGCTGACGATTTGGCCGTCGACGGTGACGAGGGGGAGCCGGGCCCCGGCTTCGATGGCGGCCATCGTCTCCGGGAACTCGAAGCTGCGAGGGCTGAACATCTCGACGTGCTCGGCGGCGACGGCGGCTCCGAAGCGGCGCTGGAGGCGCTCGAGGACGAGGGCGCTCGCGGCGCTCCATGTCGCTCCGTGGCCGCACGACGTGTCTGGCGCGACGAACACGCGCACCGTGACACGCTTGGCGTTCATCAGCAGCACCCCCCTCCGGCGCCTGGCCCACAGCCCCGCGGCGGGCCCCCGACGCGGCCGGACCGCTTGGTCACGGCGAACGAGCTCAACACCTGATCGGCGCGGGGGCTCCCACAGGAGGGGCACATCACCCGCAGCCCGCGCTGCTTCTCCGCGACCGTGGCCTGGACCTCGAACGCCGCGCCGCAGTCCTTGCATTGGAACTCGTAGATCACAGAGCCTCCTTCGTGCCTTCGGCACGGTCATCGTCCTCAGCTCGAGCTCCCATCGCCGTCGAGCCAGCGCCTCAGCTCGGCGTACGACGGATAGCTCCTCTCCTTCACGATCCGGCCGTTGACCGTCGTGAGAGGCAGGACCGCGACGCCTTCGGCCTTGAGTCGGCGGAACACCTCGGGTTGCTGCATGAACTTCGCGGCCTGTTGCCCGAGGACGTAGCGCTCGAGCGAGGCCCGCCCTGCATACTCGTTCTTGAGCTTGAGCACGGTCGCGTGGACCTCGAGCAGGGTGGGATCGACCGCGGGCCCGCACAGGCCCGTCGGGCAGCACATCGGTGGATCGAAGATCTCGACCTTCACCGCCTCACCTGTCGATGCGACGACCGAGTCGCCGCTGGATGTCGAGGACTGCATGTCGCACCTCCGCGAGACCTCTACGCCCGAAACCCGACCACGCACCTTTCCCCGTCGCGCAGCGCGAGCCGTTTCTCGAGCCGTGCGAGATCGCCTTTGCCGAGAGGGCCGCTCGCGCCCTGATCGAGGAGGGTGAGGAAGCTGCCGAGCAATGGATCGCGCCGAACCGATGCAGGGATGGAGTAGTGGACCCACAGTCCATCGCGCTGATCGACCACGAGCCCGATTCGCTTCAGCTGCGCGAGGTGCCGTGACACCTCGTACTGCGGCAACCGCAAGGCATCGACCAGCTCGCAGACGCAGAGCTCCTGCGTCCTCATCAAGGCGCCGACGATGCGCAGCCGCCGTTCGTCTCCCGTGACCCTGAGCACCTTCGCCATCCGAGCGAGGTCAGATGGGCGCTCACGAAGTGAGGGTGCGGGATTCATCTCGACTCCAACCCGGGTGACAGGGGCCTCGAGTGATGCGGCTATATGCACAAACCTACATATATCTTCCGACCCCGCACGTCAAGGGGCTCGTCCAGAACGGATGCGGCAGCCCGCCGCAGGAGTGCGGCCAGGGCAGAGCAGCGCTCAGTGCGCGGCAGCGACCCGCCACCCGCTGCACGAAGGGCAGAGCGCGGGGCCATGGGGACCGATGGGGTGCTCGATGTCCCGCTCGCGCAGAACATACAGGTACGAATCCCGCAGGGCATCTCGCTCGCGCGCTTCGTGACGGAAACGCCCCTCGCACCTCATGCCGAGCTTCTGGAGAACGCGCAGCGATCGGACGTTCTCGACCTGGCACGTCGCCGAGATGCGTCGCACCCCGAGGTGCAACGTGAAGTCGAGCAGCGCGCAAGCCGCCTCGGTCGCATAGCCGCGACCCCAGGCATCGCGCCGCAGTGCGCAACCGATGTCGCCCTCCAGATGCTCGGCACGGTCATCCCGCCGGACGCGGATGCGCCCTGCACCGATCAGCAGCGTCGATCCCTTGAGCACGAGCCCCACCTCGAACGTCGTGCGGGGACGTTCGAGGCGCGCCGCAGCCGCGCGTCGGACGTACTCGGTCACCTGCTCGTCGTCGTAGGGGCCCCACGTCTCGTACCTGATGACCTCGGGATCGCTCCCCCACGGCTGAAGGGCCAGTGCGTCCTCGTCCGTGAAGTCGCGAAGCACCAGCCGAGGCGTTTCCAGCCGGAACGGCGCAAGCGGCGCCGGTGACGTCACGGCGACCGCCGGCCGATCAACACGCGAACGAACGGTCCGTTCCTCAGCCGTGCAATGGCCGCCGAACTCGTCCGCCAGCCCCGTAAGCCCGCCGACGCTCACCGGACTTGCCTCCTTCCCTGTCTGCTAGGCTCGACGAACCTGGGCGGGCTTGGAGGAGCCCAGGCCGCGATACCACTCTGCTCGCGACCGCGGTCTCCCCTCCACGGCCCGATCCCTCGCCCGTCGCGCGAGCAGCGTCTGGTAGACGCTGATGCGGCCGAGCCGGAACGCGGCGGCCGAGGAGGCGAGGTAGAGGCGGTAGGCGCGCGCGCGCCGGGTGCCGACGATCCGCTGCGCCTCAGCGAACCGTGCCTCGAGCCGGGCGAGCCACTCTGCGAGCGTCTCGGCATAGTGCTGCTGCAGTGACTCGACGTCGAGGACCTCGAACCCAGCCTTCTCCGCTGCGGCGAGGACGAGGTGCAGCGGTACCAGATCGCCGTCGGGGAAGATGTATCGACCGATGAAGCCGCCCTGGGCCTTGCCCGCCCACGGGATCGTGCTGGAGCCAGCGCAGGTGTCCGCGATCGCGTGATTGAGGAGCAGGCCGCCCGGCGCGAGGTGCCGCGCGATCGCGCCGAAGTACTCGCCGAGACGGTCGCGGCCCACGTGCTCCATCATCCCGATGCTGGCGACCTTGTCGAACCTCTCGCCGGGCGGAAGCCGGCGATAGTCCGTCGCGAGCGCGGTGAGCCGGCTTCCCCCCGCCGCGCCGAACCTGCGCCGGGCCTCTGCGAGCTGATGGTCGCTGACCGTGATCCCGATCCCTTCCACGCCGTGGGTCGCGGCCGCATGTGCCAGCAGCGCGCCCCAGCCGCAGCCCACGTCGAGAAGCCGCTCGCCGCCGCGGAGGCGGAGCTTGCGGCAGACGAGCTCGAGCTTCGCGCGTTGCGCCTCTTCGAGCGACTCGTCGCCGGAATCGAAGTAGGCGCACGAGTAGACCATCTCCGGATCGAGGAAGAGGCGATACAGCTCGTCCGACACGTCGTAGTGATGCTGGACGGCGTCGCGATCGCGGCCGATCGAGTGTAGGCGCCGCCACGCCGCCGCGACGAACGCCTCGGGTCGTGCGCTCGCCAGCAGCCCCCGCGCGAGCGCGGCCACCGCCCTCAGCGCCGCGGGTCGGACCTTGGGTCCCCTCCACCGCGCGGCCGCCTCGATGAGCCGGATCGCATCGCCGCGCAGCTCGATGTCGCCGTCGAGAAATGCGTCGGCCACGCGGCGCTCGGAAATGGGAGGAAACAGGAGACCGAGCGCGGCGGGCCTCGTCAGCACGACCTCACCGCAGATGTCCTCGTCGTGAGGAGGCGGTAGCACCGCACCGTCCCAAAGTCGCACCGTGAAGTGCCGCGAAGGATCGTTGAACAGCGCCGAGGCGGCCTGCGCCAGAGTGGGTTGCACGATCCATCACCTCGCGGGTGGTCCCGGCCACGGCTCGGGACGGGCTCACCGCTCAACGACGATATGTCGTCGCGCGCCGACCGTCAACGGCGTTCGTGCAAAACGTCCGTCCGAGTCGGCGGCATAGCAGTCCCGCTGCGATTAGCTGAGCGCCGGGGTGGTGCGGCGCCCGGTCGCTTGACCCCGGCGCGCAGTCGTGTGAATCGTAGGCAACCGATAATATTGAACGGCACATGAACTCTGTGGATTTCCCTGCAGTTGTTCGTCGTCAACCTCGCCGAGCTCGTGGTGAAGCATCAGTACGCTCGTCGGGCTGATCCTCGAGTACGTCTCGGATGAAAGGCTGCGGCGATGGCTCTCGAGGAGGGGGCTGCAGGGCAACTTCCTGGGCGCGATGCTCGGAGCAGTGACTCCGTTCTGCTCCTGCTCCACCGCCCCGATGACCGTCGGGCCGAGCAGGGGTCCCGTTCGGCGTGCTGGCCGGTGTCATCTTCAACGTGACGTGACAAGGGAGGTCGCGATGGCAGACGAGAGCGTCTGGTCGAAGCCCCTCGGGGGCGAGAGCGCGCGCGGCGGTTGTTGCTCCCTGCGGGTCGAGGCGGTCCCGGAAGACGCGGATGAACTTGTGGAGCAGGATCAGGCCACGCGCGAGTGGAAACCGCGGACCACCGCCGAGGACGACCGAAAGGACGGATGAACGACATGGCCAGACTCGAGGTCTTCGACCCGCCGATGTGCTGCTCGACGGGTGTGTGCGGCCCCAGCGTGGATCCGAAGCTCGCCCGGTTCGCGGCGGATCTCGACTGGCTGAGGCGCCGTGGCGTCGCCGTCGACCGGTTCACGCTGTCGCAGCGGCCTGACGCGTTCGCGCGGAACGCCGCCGTGATGCAGATCGTGTCGGATGGCGCGCTCCCGGCCCTCGCGGTGGATGGCCGCGTCGTGCACACCGGCAGCTACCCGACGCGCGCGCAGCTCGGCCGGCTGGCGGGGGTTCCGCTCGAGGACGGGGCAGGAGCGCCGGTGACGGCGGGCAAGCTCGAGGAGTGCCGCGCTGCGCTCTCGGACGGGAAGCTGCTGTTCATCGCCGTCGCCGGGAGCGCCGGGGATACCGCGCTCGCCGTCCGGGGGGCGCTGGAGTTCCAGGGGAGCGCGGACCTCCCGCCCAGCGCGGTCGTGGAGTTCGGCCCGGAGGACGCCGATGGCCGCGCGCTCCTGCGCGAGCTCGGGGCGCCGCCACCACCCGGCGGGTCGGTCGTGCTCTTCCTCGCGCCGCCCGGGGGAATCATCGCGCGGTTCACCGGCTCGCCGACGAAGCGCGACCTCGTGAAGGCGCTCGTGGCCGCGAGCTCGTGCTCGCCACGGTCGGGCTGCTGCGGGTAGGACCGCGATGGGCGACGGGCGGGCGCTCGCGTCAGAGCACGAGCCCCGACCCGACCTTCGCCGCCATCGCGGGCAGCACAAGACAGAGCACCGTCTTCACCTGCTGCGGCTTGAGCCGCTCGGTCATCGGATGGGAGCGGAGCAGCGCGCCGGCCGCGCAGCGACCGCCGTCGCCCGACCAAGCCGTTACCGACGCCCGCGAGCCGAGGCGTTGACGAGGAAGCCGGCGAGCCACGAGAAGACCACCGCGAAGACGTCGTCGCGGACGCACGCCTTGGGTCCAGCCCGAGCCACACGAGCGCGGGGACGATGACGTTGCCCCCGCCGAGGCCGAGCAGGCCTCCGACAGGAGCGGGATTTCGAGCCGGTAGACGATCACG
>NZ_BAZG01000003.1 GCF_000964525.1 Anaeromyxobacter sp. PSR-1 | reverse complement strand
AGGCCCGGGCCGCTCGTGGCCGGCGCCGGGAAGATGGTCGCGTCCACCAGGCGGGCCGCGGCGAGCTGCGCCGGGCCGAGCGCCTCGAACTGGGCCACGACCTCGAAGGCGCGCCCCGCCGCGCGGGCCGCGTCGCGCGCCGAACGGGCGTACCCGCGCAGCGCCAGCGCGAGCGCACGGTTCCGCACCCTCCAGAAGTCTCGCCCGAAGGGGAGGTGGTCGAAGGTGACCGCGCCCGGCGCCTGCGCCACCGCCTCGCGCGCCAGCGCGAGGTAGTCCACCGGCTGGAAGTGGTCGCCGTACTCGCGCGTCAGCTCGCGCCCCACCGCGCGCTGGCAGTCCACGCAGAAGCCGGCGCCGAGCAGCCCGAGCGCGAGCGGCGCGTCGGGGCGATCGAGGCAGACCCCGGCGAAGCCCGCGTCGAGCGCGGCGCGGGCCGCCTCGGCGACGCGCGCCTGCTGGCGATCCGACGACAGGCAGGCGCGGAGCGGCCCGGAGAGGCCCGCAGGGTTGCCGTCGGCGGCGCGGCAGGCCTCGCTGGCGGTGGCGGCGCGACCGGCCGGGATGTCCGCGAGCGCGCGGTTCACCAGCGGCGCCGGGAGCGGCTCGGCCGGCGGTGCGAGCAGGGGCTCGGCGGAGAGCGCCTCCGCGGCGCGCGCGGCCTCCTCCGGGAGCGCGCCCGGCGCGAGGCGGTACGGAGCGAAGGCGTCGTCGAGCGGCATGAGGTGCGTCCGGAGGCGTGAGGGTACGACGCGGCTCGCCGCCGGGCAATTGCCCCCGGGCGCGTGCGGCCGCACCATCGAGCGAGGCCGCACGGTGATCGGCGGAATTGGCGCGCGATATCCGGCGACGAGGGTGCGCGTGGGGCGTACCCCGTCGCGTTGACGCCCTCGAAAAACGCGTGGTACGGAGACCACGTCCGGGCAAGCGCATGTTCGTGGGACGTCCGCGCGGCCCACCCTCGGAGGCACAGACGGCAATGGGCGAAATGTTCGGAGCGCTCGCGAAGCACTATCACGAGGGCGGGTGGATGATGCACCCGATCCTCGCCTCGCTGATCGTGGTGGTGGGCCTCGTGGTGGACCGCGCCCTCGCGCTCTACTTCCAGGCCTCCGTGGACAAGGAGGGCTTCCTCCGCGGCCTGAAGGAGCACATCTACCGGGGCGACCTCGACCGGGCGATCAGCTTCTGCGCCTCGCAGAAGAAGACCCCGCTCGTCTCGGTGATCAAGGCCGGCCTCATCAACGTGCCGAAGGGCGAGGCCGACGTGCAGGCCGCCATGGACGAGGCGACGCTGCGCGAGTCGCCCAAGATCGAGAAGCGCACCGGCTACCTCGCCATGCTCGGCAACGTGGCCACCCTGCTCGGCCTGCTCGGCACCATCGTCGGCCTCATCGGCGCGTTCGGCGCGGTGGCCAACGCCAGCCCCGCCGACAAGGCCACCATCCTCGCGAACTCCATCTCCGAGGCCATGAACTGCACCGCCTTCGGGCTCCTCACCGCCATCCCGGCGCTGGTGGCCTACTCGGTGCTGCAGGGCAAGTCGCAGCAGATGCTCGACGACATCAACGAGACCTCGGTCTCGGTGCTGAACCTCATCGTCGCGAACCGCGACAAGATGAAGCTGCCGGCGACGGTCCCGTCGGAGGAGTAGCGCATGGGCGGCGGCGCGATCCCGGAGGCGGGCGGCGGCGGCAAGCGCAAGAAGAAGGCGCTCGACGCGGTCATCAACGTCGTCCCCGCCATCGACCTGCTCTCCTGCTGCATCACCTTCCTGCTCTACACCGCGGTGTGGACGCAGATCTCGCGCCTGCAGGTGCAGCAGTTCGGCGCGGGCGCCCCCGAGCCGCCCACCACCGAGCAGCAGAAGGCGCTCATGGTGACGCTGGCGGTGAGCGAGCGCGGGATGAACCTCACCACCTCCGCCGGCCTGAACGTGGAGATCCCCATGGACCGCGCCGGCGGCGCCGCGCGCCAGGACTACAAGGCGCTCGACGACCGGCTGAAGCAGCTTCGCAGCGAGCACCCCGACGCCGCGGCGGTGACCGTCTCGGCGGAGGACACCGTCAGCTACGGCGACCTCGTGCAGGTCATCGACACGTGCATGGGCCAGGGGCTCGTGTCCGTGTCGGTCACCGGGGTCTGAGAGCCAGGCGCGACCATGCCCATCGTCTCCCCCGGCAAGCGGCCCGCGAAGCGGTTCGAGAAGTCGAAGATCCTCGGCGGCAAGTTCGCGCGCGCGCACAAGGCCACCAACGCCGACCTGAACGTCGTCCCGATGGTCGACATGATGACGATGCTCGTCATCTTCCTCCTGCAGCAGTTCTCGTCCACGGGCGAGGTGCTGTACATGCAGAAGGACATCAAGCTGCCCGACGCGCGGCACGGCCAGATCATCGAGATCGCGCCGGTGGTGGCGATCAGCGCCGAGCAGGTGGTGGTGACCGGCGTGAAGGTGGCCGAGGTCCGCGAGCTCGACAGCGAGGGCGGCTACCTCAACATCCCCGCGCTCGAGGAGCGCCTGCGCGACGAGAAGAAGCGCTGGGACTTCATCCACCAGAACGACCCCGAGAAGAAGTGGGAGGGGGCGGTGAACATCCAGGCGGACAAGGGCGTGCCGTTCCGGATCGTGAAGCGCGTCCTGTTCTCCTGCGGGGTCGCCGGCTACTTCAACGTGAACTTCGCCGCGCTGGACGCCGGCACCGCCGTCGCGGCGGCCGCGCCGGGCGGGCCGGGCGAGGGGTAGCCGCAGGCCGGCCGAGCGCGCGCCCCCCGCTGGCGGGGCGCCGCCCGGCCCCCGGGGCCCCGGCCCGGGGGAACGCGCACTTGCCAAGATCCACGACGGATCGGTAGTATCCGCCGTCCCGGATTCCCGCCGGCCGCGCAACATCGCGCAACGAGCCGAGTTTTCACGGGTACTCCCAACGTCGGAGCCGTCCCCGCCATGAACCTTTCCAGCATCCTCACCTCCCTCTCGCTCGGTGCGAGCGGCCACGGTGAGGCGAACCTCATCCTGCCGAACCTCGACGGCGCGGAGCGCTTCCTCGGGATGTCCGGCCACAACCTGCTGGCCGCCGGCATCGTGGTCTGCGTCCTGGGCCTGATCTTCGGCCTGGTGATCGCCAGGCAGCTGAAGGCGCTCCCGGTCCACCGGTCGATGCGCGAGATCTCCGAGCTCATCTACGAGACCGCGAAGACCTACCTCGTCACGCAGGGCAAGTTCATCGCGATCCTGTGGGCGTTCATCGCGGTGATCATCGTCGCGTACTTCGGCTTCCTCACCACCGGGCCGGACGGCGGCCGCGGGATGGGCGCCGGGCGCGTGGCGCTCATCCTGGTGATGAGCCTCATCGGCATCCTCGGCTCCTCCGGCGTGGCCTGGTTCGGCATCCGCGTGAACACCTACGCGAACAGCCGCGCCGCCTTCGCCGCGCTGGGCGGCAAGCCCTTCCCCACCTACGCCATCCCGCTCAAGGCGGGCATGTCGATCGGCACGATGCTCATCAGCGTCGAGCTGCTCATCATGCTGGCGATCCTGCTCTTCATCCCGTCCGACCTGGCGGGCCCGTGCTTCATCGGCTTCGCCATCGGCGAGTCGCTGGGCGCCTCGGCGCTCCGCATCGCCGGCGGCATCTTCACCAAGATCGCCGACATCGGCTCGGACCTGATGAAGATCGTCTTCAAGATCAAGGAGGACGACGCCCGCAACCCCGGCGTGATCGCCGACTGCACCGGCGACAACGCGGGCGACTCGGTGGGCCCCTCGGCCGACGGCTTCGAGACCTACGGCGTCACCGGCGTCGCGCTCATCTCCTTCATCCTGCTCGCGGTGGTGAACCCGAGCTACCAGGTCCAGCTGCTCGTCTGGATCTTCGCGATGCGCATCATGATGGTCATCGCGTCGGTCGCCTCCTACTGGATCAACGAGGCGGTCGCGAAGGCCAAGTACGCCGGCGCCGACTCGATGAACTTCGAGGCGCCGCTCACCTCGCTGGTGTGGCTCACCTCGATCGTCTCGGTGGTCCTCACCTTCGTCGTCTCGAAGCTCATCATCGGCGAGCTCGGCGACGGCACGCTCTGGTGGAAGCTCTCCGCCATCATCACCTGCGGCACGCTGGCGGGCGCGATCATCCCCGAGATGATCAAGGTCTTCACCTCCACCAGCTCCGGCCACGTGAGGGAGGTCGTCACCGCGTCGAAGGAGGGCGGCGCCTCCCTGAACGTCCTCTCCGGCCTCACCGCCGGCAACTTCTCCGCCTTCTGGATGGGCCTCGTCATCATCGCGCTGATGGGCGCCGCCTACGGCGTGTCCACCCTCGGCGTCGGCGAGCTGATGATGGCCCCGGCGGTGTTCGCGTTCGGCCTGGTCGCCTTCGGCTTCCTGGGCATGGGCCCGGTCACCATCGCGGTGGACTCCTACGGCCCGGTGACGGACAACGCGCAGTCGGTCTACGAGCTCTCGCTCATCGAGAACGTGCCGAACGTGAAGGCCGAGGTGAAGAAGGACTTCGGCTTCGACCTCGACTTCGAGAAGGCCAAGGGCTACCTCGAGGAGAACGACGGCGCCGGCAACACCTTCAAGGCGACCGCCAAGCCGGTGCTCATCGGCACCGCCGTCGTCGGCGCCACCACCATGATCTTCTCGATCATCGTGGTGCTGACGAGCGGCCTCACCCAGAACCTCGAGAAGCTCTCGATCATGAACCCGCTGTTCCTGCTCGGCCTCATCATGGGCGGCGCGGTGATCTACTGGTTCTCGGGCGCGTCCACCCAGGCCGTCTCCACCGGCGCCTACCGCGCGGTCGAGTTCATCAAGCAGAACATCCGCCTCGAGGGCGTCGAGAAGGCGAGCGTCGAGGACTCGAAGAAGGTCGTCGAGATCTGCACGCAGTACGCGCAGAAGGGCATGTTCAACATCTTCCTGGTGGTGTTCTTCGCCACCCTGTCCTTCGCGTTCGCCGACGAGTTCTTCTTCATCGGCTACCTCGTCTCGATCGCCATCTTCGGCCTGTTCCAGGCGATCTTCATGGCGAACGCCGGCGGCGCCTGGGACAACGCCAAGAAGGTGGTCGAGGTCGAGCTGAAGGCCAAGGGCACGCCGCTGCACGACGCCACCGTGGTCGGCGACACCGTCGGCGACCCGTTCAAGGACACCTCCTCGGTGGCCATGAACCCCATCATCAAGTTCACCACGCTGTTCGGCCTGCTGGCCGTCGAGCTCGCCATCCAGATGGAGACCTCGGCGCGCGTGGGCCTGGCGGCGGTGTTCCTGGCGGTGGCGCTCGTGTTCGTGTGGCGCTCCTTCTACCGGATGCGGATCGAGACCGGCGTGAAGGCCACCGAGACGGCCGGCGCGGCCAGCCCGGCGCACTAGCATGTGCGCGGAGCGGATCGCTCCGCTGTCACCGAGGGCGGCGCTCGAGAAGGCGTGCGCCGCCCTCAAGGTGTTTCCCCTCCACGGCGTGGTCGTCCTCCCGGGGACGCCCACGCCGTTCCACATCTTCGAGCCGCGCTACCGCGCGCTCGTCGCGGACGCGCTGCGCGGGGACCGCATCCTGGCGGTCCCCGGCCTCACCACCCTGGAGGCGGCGCAGCAGCTCCACCCGCCGCTCTTCCCGGTGGCGGGCGCCTGCATCATCGAGCAGGAGGACCGCTACGACGACGGGCGCTACGACCTCGTCGTGCGCGGCGTGGCGCGCGTGCGGCTGATCCAGGAGCTCGCGAACGAGAAGCCCTACCGCGAGTTCCGCGCCGAGATCCTCGACGACGTCTGGCCGGACGAGGGGTCCGACGCCGTCGAGTCGCAGGTCGCGTCGCTCCGGCAGCTCGTGCTCGAGCTGTCCACCCGCCTGCCGCCCGAGTCCGGCGCCCCGGCGCTCGCCGAGGCGGTGGCGCAGATGCGCGACGCCTCCGCCATCGCCGACCTGGTGGCCGCCGCGGCGGTCTCCGAGCCGCACGCCCGCCAGCGGGTGCTGGAGACGCTCGAGGTCGAGCGCCGCCTCGAGCTGGTGGTCGAGGAGGTCGCGGGCGTGGTGCTGATGCTGTCGAAGGGGCAGCGGCCGGAGAACTGACCGGCGCTCGTCCTTCGACAGGCTCAGGACGAGCGGACTTCGTCCATTCCGCTCATCCCGACCCTTCGACTCCGTCCGCTCACCCTTCGACTCCGGCGGGCCTGCGGCCCGCCTACGCTCAAGGTGAGCGGATCAGTTGACCCCCCCGCTCATCCCGAGCGTAGGCCGTGCCGTCAGGCACGGCCGGAGTCGAGGGACGCTCAGGGTGAGCGGATATCCCGCTCATCCCGAGCGTAGGCCGCGCCGTCAGGCACGGCCGGAGTCGAGGGACGCCCGCCCCACGCCGTAGTAGGTGAACCCGGCCGCGCGGACCTTTGCGGCGTCCCACACGTTCCGGCCGTCGAACAGCACCGGCTGCGCCATGAGCTGCTTCAGGCGCCCGAGGTCCGGCTGGCGGAACTCGTTCCACTCGGTCACGAGCAGGAGCGCGTCGGCGCCCTCGGCGGCGGCGTACGGCTCGTCCACCAGCGTCACCCCGCGGCCGCGGAAGATCCCGTCCGCGACCTGCGCGGCCACCGGGTCGTGGGCGCGGACCCTGGCGCCGGCGGCGAGCAGGCCCTCCACCACGGTGATGGCCGGCGCCTCGCGCATGTCGTCGGTGCGCGGCTTGAACGCGAGCCCCCACACGCCGAAGGTGCGCCCGGCCAGCGAGCCGAAGTGCTTCTGCGCCTTCTCCACCAGCCAGCGCTTCTGCCGCTCGTTGACGCGCTCCACCGCGCGGAGCAGGTCGAAGTCGAGGCCGAGGTGGCGCGCCATGCTCATCACCGCGCGCACGTCCTTCGGGAAGCAGGAGCCGCCGAAGCCCACCCCGGGGAACAGGAACGGGTGGCCGATGCGCCGGTCCGAGCCGATGCCGCGGCGGACCTGGTCCACGTCGGCGCCCAGCTTCTCGCACAGCGTCGCGATCTCGTTCATGAACGAGATGCGGGTCGCCAGCATCGCGTTCGCGGCGTACTTCGTCAGCTCGGCGGAGCGCAGGTCCATGAACAGCACCGGCTGCTCGGCGCGGACGAACGGCGCGTACAGCTCGGCCATCACCGCGCGGGCGCGCTCGGAGGCGACGCCCACCACCACGCGGTCCGGCCGCATGAAGTCGTCGATGGCGGCGCCTTCCTTCAGGAACTCGGGGTTGGAGACCACGTCGAACGACTGCGTGGTCACCTCGCGGAGCGCCTCGGCCACCTTGTCGGCGCTGCCCACCGGCACCGTGCTCTTGTCCACCACCACCGTGTAGCGGGTGAGGTGCCGGCCGATCTCGCGGGCGGCGGCGAGCACGTAGGACAGGTCGGCGTCGCCGTTCTCGCCGGGCGGGGTGCCCACCGCGATGAACGCCACGTCGGCGTCCTTCATGGCCTCCGGGTAGGAGGTGGTGAAGGACAGGCGCCGCTCCTTCACGTTGCGGCGCACCAGCTCCTCGAGCCCCGGCTCGTAGATGGGGATCCCGCCGCCGCGCAGCGTCTCGATCTTGGCGGCGTCGAGGTCGAGGCAGGTGACCCGGTGGCCCGACTCCGCGAAGCAGGTGCCGGTGACGAGGCCCACGTAGCCGGTGCCGACGACGGTGATGTTCATCGCTCGAGTTCCCTCACGGAAAGCAGAGGCGCGCAATCTAGCACGCCCCGGCCGGGCCGATCACGGCGCGACCACGAGCCGCGCCGCCGCGTCCTCCCCGCGGAGCTGGCGCAGCCGGGCGGGGTCGCTGGCGGCCTCCACCACCCGGTCCACCGCGACCCGCTCGGCGGCGCCGAGCGCCGGGCGCACCGCCTCGGCCGCCTCGGCGACGTCGGGGAAGAACAGCGCCGCGAGCCGGCTCACGCCGTGGAGCGCGCGGGCGAGGCCGAGCGCGCGCGCCCGGGCCAGCACGTACTCGCGGTCGAGCGGGAGGCGGAGCAGCTCGCGCACGTCCACGTACGTGATGAGCGGCGCGCGCAGGCCGAGGAGCGCCTGCTCGCCCACCGTGGAGAGGAGCGCGTCCTCCGCCGACGGACGGGCGGCCGACGGGCCGAAGGCCAGGTAGGGCACGCTGCGCTGGAACAGCAGCGGATCGGCGGCCGCCCCCGAGAACAGCCCCTCCTGCGCGGCCACGGTGAGCCGGCCGTCGCCGAAGATGGCCGTGCGGCCGCCGTGGTCGGTGCGCTCGAGCTGCATGCCGCCGCGGATCGCGTCGGCGAAGCGCTGCGCGTCCTCGGCGGCGAGCGCGACGCGCAGGTCGCCCACCGGCCGGAACGCGAGGTGCGGGTAGAGCCAGTCGATGTAGGCGGCCGCGTCGAGCAGCACCACCGGCACGCCCTCGGCCGGCCGGAGCACCCCCCGCAGCGTCACCATCTTGAGGACGTTGTCGTTCGCGACGCCCTGGTACTGCGAGAGCAGGCGCTCGCGCAGCCCCTCCGGCGCCGAGGCGCCGAGCCGCGTGTGCTCGAGCTGGAAGGAGGCGAGCGGCGCGAGCCCGTGCGCCACGAGCACGTCGCCGAGCAGGCCGGGCTCGCAGTCGGGGAGGACCGCCGGCGGGGAGAAGGAGGTGAGCGCGCGCAGGGCGTCGAGGAGGGCCACGGCGCCGCCCGATGTAACCCGGCGAGCGCCCGGCGGCAATCGGGCAGGCGCGCCGGGGCGGGCGGGGGTGCGCAGGTTCACCGGCACGGAGGACCGCACATGACCGAGCTCGACGGAACGCTCACCGACCTCGCCCGGCTGCGCAGCGTGGGGGAGCCCATCGTCAGCCTGTACCTGGACGTCCGCTGGGCCGACGAGCAGCAGCGCGAGCGGGTGCGCCTGTTCGTCCAGGAGCGCGTGCGGCAGACGCTGGCGCACTATCCGCCGGGCACGCCCGACCGGCCCGCGCTCGACCGGACCCTGCAGCGGGTGCTCGCGCACGTGGGGCAGCTCACCACCCAGGCCTCCCAGGCCGAGAAGGACGGGTTCGCGCTGTTCGCCTGTGAGGGCCTCGGCCTGTGGCAGCCCATGCTCTTCCGGCGGCCGTTCGCCCCGGAGCTGTGCACCGACGCCATCCCGCACCTCACCCAGCTCGCCCGGCTCGCCGACGACCTCGAGCCCGCCATCGTGGTGGTGCCGAACCAGGCCGGCGCCGACCTGTACGAGGTGCGCCTCGGCGAGCTGGCGGCGGAGTCGAGCCTGCGCGGCTTCGTGCCCCGGCGCGACCGCGATCGCTTCAACCCGGGCGCGGCGCGGCCGGGCCAGCGCTTCGAGCGCCAGGAGAAGGACGGCCGGCACGAGGAGGCGTTCGTCCAGAGGAACCGGCGCGCCGCCGCGGCCGAGGTCGAGCTGCGGCTCGCGCGGACGCCGGGCGCGCACCTCGTGCTGGTGGGCACGGCGCAGAACGTGGCCGCGTTCGAGCGCGAGCTGCCGGAGCGGGCGCGCGCGCGGGTGATCGCGCGGCTGCCGCGCCCGCGCGAGTGGGAAGGCGCCGGCGGGGCGCGGCGCGACGGCGTGGTGGCCGGGGCGTCGGGGGCGGTGGCCGAGCACGAGCGCGCGGCGGAGCGGCGCATCGTGGACGGGCTCGTGGGCGAGGCGCTGCGCGGCGGCCTCGGCGTGGTCGGGCCGGAGGACGTGGTGCAGGCGGTGAACGAGGGCCGCGTGCACCGGCTGGTGCTGGAGGAGGACTTCCAGCGCGCCGGGTGGCAGTGCGACCGCTGCACCGCGCTCGGGGCCACGCGCGGCGCCGACCTGTGCCCGTACTGCGGCGGCGACCTGCACACCGTGCAGCAGCTCGGCGAGGCGCTGGTGGCGCGGACGCTGGCGGGCGGCGGCGCGGTCGAGGTGGTGGCGCACGCGAACCGGCTGCACGGCTACCGCGGCGTGGGCGCGTTCCTGCGCCAGACCGCCCCCACCGGCCTGCGCGGCGCGAGCCCGCCGTGGCCGACCGCGCCGGGGGCGAGCCAGCCGTAGGCGGTCCCTCGACTCCGGTCCCTCGACTCCGCGCGGCCTGACGGCCGCGCTACGCTCGGGATGATCCCTCGACTCCGGCCGTGCCTGGCGGCACGGCCTACGCTCGGGATGAGCGACCTTTGACCCGCTCACCCTGAGCGTAGGCGAGCCGGAGGCTCGCCGGAGTCGAAGGGCGAGCGGCCGGAGTCGAAGGGCGCGAGCTACCCCTTCCACTCCCGGTACATCTCCGCGGCGGCGGACACGACATCGGGGTGGCGCACCGTCCAACCCACCTCGGCGGCGCGGGCGGTCACCACCTGCTGGTCCATGGCGAGCGCGTCCGCCATCGCCCCCATGGCCTTGCGCGCCTCGGCGAGCGGCAGCTCGCGCACGGCGCCCTTGCCGGCGGCGCGGCTGTACGCGGCGGCCGCCTCGGCGACGGGCGTGGGCCGGCCGTCCACGCCGTGGAGCACGCCCTGCGCGCGCCGCTCGACCACGAGCCGGTACAGCTCGGCCAGGTCCTCCACGTGCACGAACGACCAGCGCTGCGTGCCGGGGGCGACGACCGTCGCCGCGCCCTCGCGCGTCGCCTGGTCGAACCACGGGGTGATGAGCCCGCGCCGGCCGCCGTAGACCATGCCCGGGCGGATCACCGCGGCGGCGATGCGATCGCCGGCCGCGCCCAGCACCCGGCGCTCGTGCGCCGGCCGCCACGCGGTCGCCGCCGCCGGGTGATCGGTCGAGGCCCGCTCGTCGGCGACGCCGCCGGTGTCGCCGAGCACCCAGACGCCGGAGGTGTACACGATCGAGAACGGCCGCCCCGCCGCGCGGGCGGCGGTGATCATCGCCTCGACCGCCTCGGCGTCGGCCGGCGGCCCGAGGCCGTAGTCCACCGCGGCGTGCACCACCGCGTCCTGCGCGGCGAGCTCGCGGGCGAGCGCGCCCAGGTGGCCGAGGCCGCCGCGCACCGCGGTGGCCCCGCGCCGCCGCAGCTCGGCGTCCTTCTCCTCGGAGCGCGAGAGGCCGGTGACCTGGTGCCCGCCGCGCGCCAGGGCGGACACGATGGCGCTGCCGATGTACCCGGTCGCGCCGGTGACGAAGACCTTCATGGTGATTCCTCCGGGCCGCAGGGGTAACGCCGGACCGCCCGGGGCGCACCCGTCGCGATGGGGCCTGCCCCCGGCCGCACGCGCGCGCCCCGCCGCGAGCGGTGCCGCGCGGGCCGGCGTGCCCCAACGTTCGCCCGATGAGCGCCGGCCCGCCTGCCCGCATCCTGGTCGTGTTCGGGACCCGCCCCGAGGCCATCAAGCTCGCCCCGGTGATCGAGGCGCTGCGCGCCCGGCCCGGCGCCGAGGTGCGCGTCTGCCTCACCGGCCAGCACCGCGAGATGGTGGACGCGGTGCTGGCCTTCTTCGGCGTGAGGGTGGACGAGGACCTCGCCATCATGCGTCCGGGGCAGACGCTGAACGGCGTCGCCGCGCGCGCGCTCGGCGGCGTGGACCGGGTGCTGGAGGCGTTCGCGCCGGACTGGACCGTGGTGCAGGGCGACACCACCACCGCGTTCGCGGCGGCGCTCGCCTCGTTCCACCGGCGCGTGAAGGTGGCGCACGTCGAGGCGGGCCTCCGCAGCCGCGATCGCTTCAAGCCCTACCCCGAGGAGGTGAACCGCGTGATGACGGCCGCGGTCACCGACCTGCACTTCTGCCCGACCGCGGCGGCGCGCGACAACCTGGTCGCCGAGGGGTACGCGCCGGGGGCGATCCAGGTGGTGGGCAACACCGTGGTGGACGCGCTGCACCTCGCGGTCGCGAAGCTGGACGACCCGGCGGTGGAGCGGGAGGTGGCGCGCGGCCACGAGTGGCTCGACCCGGCGCGGCCGCTCGTGCTCGTCACCGGCCACCGCAGGGAGAGCTTCGGCGCACCGTTCCGCGATCTCTGCCTCGCCATCCGCGAGCTGGCCGCGCGGAACGCGGTGCAGGTCGTCTACCCGGTGCACCTCAACCCGAACGTCCGCGGGCCGGTGTTCGAGCTGCTGGACGGGGTGCCCGGGGTGCGCCTCGTCGAGCCGGTCGCGTACCCGACGCTGGTGTGGCTGGCGCGGCGGAGCCGCTTCATCCTCACCGACTCCGGCGGCATCCAGGAGGAGGCGGCGGCGCTGGGCCGGCCGGTGCTGGTGATGCGCGAGGTGACCGAGCGGCGCGAGAGCGTGGAGGCCGGCGTGTCGCGCCTGGTCGGGACCGACCGCGGCGCGATCCTGGAGTGGTCGGAGCGGCTGCTGAAGGACGAGGCCGCCTACCGGGCCATGGCGCGCAAGGTGGACGTCTACGGCGACGGGCGCTCCAGCCAGCGCATCGCGGACGCGCTGGTCGGGCCGATCACGGCGTGACGCGCCGGCGAGCGCGGCGGCGGCGGTTCCGCGCCTCCTTGGCGTACAGCGCCCAGCCGAGCGGCCCGAGCCGGTTGCGCAGGCGCCGCCCCTCGTCCACGGCGCCGAGCTCGATCAGCCGCGAGGCGAGCTTGGCGGGCACGCGGGCGCGGCCGAACGGCATCTGCGCGGCGTGCGCCTCGTAGAAGTGCGCCAGCACCGACGCGTAGCCCAGCTCGACGTCCGGCCGCCAGGTGAGGTTGCCGCCGTGCGCCGAGAAGCACACGAGCGGCTCCGCGAGGTGGCCGAGGCGCGGGTACTCGAGCGCGGCCTGGAGGTAGACCGCCTGGTCCGGCCCGGCGCCGTGGCGCAGGTACCCGAGCCGCTCCTCGTCCGGGAGCGCCAGCGACAGCCAGCGGGCGAGATCCGCGCGCCGCGCCACCGCGCAGCACGGCGAGCGCGGCACCTGCCGCCCGCGGGAGTCGTACGCGATCGCGAGGTAGTCCGCCGACGGCCGGACCGCCGGCCCGTCCAGCGCGTACATCACGCGCGCCGGCCCGACCGCCTTCGGCGCGTCGGGCGCGGGGGCGAGGCGCACGGCGGAGTACACGATCCCGACGCCCGGATCCGCGTCGAGGAGCGCCACCGCGCGCTCCAGGAACGCCGGCTCGTACCAGTCGTCGGAGAACAGCAGCGCCGCGTACTGCGCGCCGCCGGCGAGCTCGGCGCAGCGCCGCCAGTTGCGGACCGGCCCGAGGTTCTCGGCGTTGCGGTGGGCGCGGAAGCGCGGGTCCTCGGCGGCGTAGCGCTCGGCGAGCGCGAACGTACCGTCGGGGCTGGCGTTGTCCACCACGACGCACTCCCACGACGCGAGCGTCTGCGCGCGCACCGAGTCGAGCGCCGTCGCGAGGAAGCGCTCGGAGCGGAAGCAGGGGACGAGGACGGAGACCTTGGGATCGGACAAGACGGGCTCGGCGGGGGGTGGGAGGCAGCGTAGAATACCACCCGCATGCCCCCCAGCCTCTCCGTCGTCACCATCTGCCTCAACGATCGCGCCGGGCTCGAGGCCACCCTCGACAGCGTGCTCGGCCAGACCTACCGCGACCTCGAGCTGGTGGTGGTGGACGGGGGCTCCACCGACGGCAGCGTGGACGCCATCCGCGCCCGGGAGGCCCGGATCGCGCGCTGGGTCTCCGAGCCGGACGGCGGCATCTACGAGGGCCAGGGCAAGGGCGCCGCGCTGGCCCAGGGCGAGTGGCTGCTCTTCCTCAACGCCGGCGACCGGCTCGCCGCGCCGGACGCGCTGGAGCGGCTCATGACGCCGCGCCCGGTCGAGGACGTCGTGTACGGCGACGTCTGGATGGAGCGCGGCGGCCGCCTCCGGCCGTGGCGGGCGCCGGACCACCCGAGCGTCCTGCACCTGATGCGCAGCATGCTCCCGCACCAGGCCACCGCGTTCCGCCGCGCGCTGTTCCTCCGCCTCGGCGGCTACGACCTCTCCTTCCGCATCGCCGCCGACTACGACCTGCTGCTCCGCGCGCTCGTCGAGGCGCGCGCCACCACCCGGCACGTCCCGCACCTCGTCGCCATCCACAACGGCGAGGGCGTGTCCAACGACCCCGCCCGCACCCCGCGGCTGCGCGAGGAGCGGGCGCGCATCCAGGAGAAGGTGCTGCCGGCGGCGGTGCGCGAGGACTGGTCCGTCTACGAGGCGGTGGAGTCACAGCTCCCGGGTCGCCGCGTGCGGGCCTGGTTCCGGCCGGTGGCGCGGCCGCTCCGCCGGCTCAGCCGCGCGCTGCGCCGCATGCCGGACACCGGCGGCACGCACCGCCCCGACGCCGCCAAGGCGCCGCCGAAGGGCTGACCCGGTGCGCGTCTCGTCGATCCCCAACCCCGAGAGGCGGGAAGCGTGCGCGTCGCGCTGACCGGCGCCACCGGCTTCCTCGGCCGCGCGGTCGCGGCCGCGCTCGTCGCGCGCGGCCACGAGGTGCGGGCGCTCGTCCGGCCCGGGCGCGAGGCGGCGCTGCCCCCTGCCGCCAGGCTCGTGCCCGTGCCCGGCATGCTCGGCGACGCCGCGGCGGCCGGCGCGCTCGTCGCCGGCGCGGACGCGCTCCTGCACCTCGCCGCGCTCGGCGTGCAGAGCCGCGATCGCGACTGGGCGCGCATGGTCGAGGCGAACGTGGCCGCGCCGCTCGCGCTGCTCGACGCGGCGGCCGCCGCCGGGGTGGGCCGGGTGGTGGCGGCGGGCACCTGCCTCGAGTACCGCGGCCACGGGCGGCTGCCCGGGGCGCCGGCCGCGGGCGCGCCCACCTGCGGCGAGGACGCGCCGCTCGAGAGCGCCGACGGCTACGGCGCCACCAAGGCGGCGGGCGGCGTGGTGCTGCGGGCGCGGGCCCGGGCGCGCGGCCTCCCGCTCCGCTGGCTCCGCCTCGCCTCGATGTACGGCCCCGGCGACGATCCGGGGAAGCTCGTGCCCGGCGCGCTCCGCGCCGCGCGCGCCGGCTCGCCCTACGAGATGACCGCGGGCGAGCAGGTGCGCGAGTGGCTGCACCGCGACGACGCGGTGGACGCGGTGGCGCGCGCGGTGGAGCAAGGCGGCGACGGCGCGGGCGCCGCGGACGTCGTGGACATCGTGAACGTCGGCACCGGCGAGGGCGTGCGGCTGCTCGACCTCGTCCGCGCGGTCTACCGCGCCGCCGGCGCGGATCCGGCGCGGGTGCTCGCCGGCGCGCGGCCCTACCGCGAGGGCGAGGTGCACCGGCTGGTGATGGACGTGTCGCGCGCGGGGGCGGCGCTGGGCGGCTGGGCGCCGCGCGTCGCGCTCGCCGACGGGCTGGCGGCGCTCGCCGCCGCGGAGGAGACGGGATGAGCGGCAGGTGGATCGTGACCGGCGGCTGCGGGTTCGTGGGCTCGAACCTGGCGGCGTCGCTGCTCGACGACGGCGTCGAGGTGGTGGTGCTCGACACGCTGGTGCGGACCGGGTCGTCGGACAACCTGGCGTGGCTGCGCGAGCGCGCGGCGCGCCCCGGCGCGGGGCGGCTCGTGCACCTCGCCTGCGACACGCGCTCGCGCACCGACGTCGAGCACGCGTTCGCGCGCTTCGGCGACGGCGCGATCGCGGTGGCGCACCTCGCCGGCCAGGTGGCCATGACCACCAGCATCGAGCGGCCGCGCTACGACTTCGAGGTGAACGTCCTCGGCGCGTTCAACGTGCTCGAGGCCGTGCGCGCCCACGCGCCGTCGGCGGCGACGCTGTTCTCCTCCACCAACAAGGTGTACGGCGACCTCCTGGGCGTGCGGCACGAGGAGGGGGCCACCCGCTGGCTCCTGCCCGACCACCCGCACGGCCTCGACGAGTCGGTGCCGCTCGACTTCCACAGCCCCTACGGCTGCTCGAAGGGCGCGGCCGACCAGTACTTCCTCGACTACCACCGCATCTTCGGCCTGCGGACGGTGGTGTTCCGGCACAGCTCCATGTACGGCGGGCGCCAGTACGCGACCTACGACCAGGGCTGGGTGGGCTGGTTCTGCCAGCAGGCGCTGCGCCAGCGCGCCGAGGCGCGCGCGGGGCGGACGCCCGAGCCGTTCACCATCAGCGGCGACGGCAAGCAGGTGCGCGACCTCCTCTTCGCCGCCGACCTGGTGCGCTGCTACCGGCTGGCCGCGGCCGCGGCGGACCGGATCGCCGGGCGCGCCTACAACATCGGCGGCGGCCCGGAGAACAGCCTGTCGCTGCTGGAGCTGTTCTCGGTGCTGGAGCGCAAGGTCGGGCAGCCGCTGCGGTACGAGCGGCTGCCGGCGCGGCAGAGCGACCAGCGCGTGTTCGTGGCCGACGGGCGCCGGGCGGCGGCCGAGTTCGGGTTCGCCCCGGAGGTCGGGGTCGAGGCGGGGCTCGACCGCACGCTGGAGTGGCTCGAGCGGCTCCCCCGCTGATCGGGCGGCCCGGCGCGTCCGGCCCTCGACGGCGGGCGAGGCTTCGCCTATCGTCCCGCGGACATGAAGGCCGTCATCCTCTGCGGCGGGCAGGGAACCCGCATCCGAGACGCGAGCGAGGTGCTGCCGAAGCCGATGCTGCCCATCGGCAACCGGCCCATCCTCTGGCACATCATGAAGGGCTACGCGCAGCACGGCGTGCGCGAGTTCGTGCTGTGCCTCGGCTACAAGGGCTCGGTCATCCGCGAGTTCTTCCTGAACTACCGCGCCATGACCACCGACGTGACCGTCACGCTCGGCCGCCACGACCGGATCGAGTTCCACGGCCAGCACGGCGAGGAGGACTGGAAGGTCACGCTCGCCGAGACCGGCGAGGCGACCATGACCGGCGGCCGCGTGGCCGCGGTCCGGCGCTACGTCGAGGGCGACGACCTGTTCTGCCTGACCTACGGCGACGGCGTCTCGGACCTCGACGTGGCCGCGTCGATCGAGGCGCACCGGCGCCACGGCAAGGTGGCCACGGTGGCGGCCGTGCGCCCGCCCGGCCGCTTCGGCGAGATGCGGATCGACGGCGCCCGGGTCACCGAGTTCAACGAGAAGCCGAACGCCAGCGAGGGCTTCATCAACGGCGGCTTCTTCGTCCTCGACGCGCGCCGGATCTGGCCCTACATCGGCGACGACGCGCGGACCGTGCTGGAGCAGGAGCCGCTGCGGAAGCTGGCGCGCGACGGCGAGCTGGTGGCGTTCCCGCACACCGGCTTCTGGCAGCCCATGGACACCGCCCGCGAGTACGGCCTGCTGAACGACCTGTGGGCGCGCGGGGTCGCGCCCTGGAAGACCTGGCCATGAGCGGCCTCGCGCCCACCGCCGCGGAGCTCTCCCGCGCCTACGCCGGCCGCCGCGTGCTCGTCACCGGCCACACCGGCTTCAAGGGGAGCTGGCTCACGCTCTGGCTCGACAGCCTGGGCGCGGAGGTGACCGGCTACGCGCTCGCGCCCGCCGGCTCGCCCTCGCTGTACGTGGCCGCCGGGGTGGACGCCGCCTGCACGAGCGTGCTCGCCGACGTGCGCGACGCGGCGAACCTCGCCGCGGTGGTGCGCGAGGCGCGGCCGGAGCTGGTGTTCCACCTGGCGGCGCAGCCGCTGGTGCGCGCGTCGTACCAGGCGCCGGTGGAGACGCTCGAGACGAACGTGCTCGGCACCGCCCACCTGCTCGAGGCGGTGCGCGCCGCCGGCGCGCCGTGCGGCGTGGTCGTGGTGACGAGCGACAAGTGCTACGAAAACCGCGAATGGGCCTGGGGCTACCGCGAGGACGAGCCCATGGGCGGGTTCGACCCCTACTCCATGTCCAAGGGCGCGACCGAGCTGGTGGTGTCGAGCTGGCGCCGGAGCTTCTTCCCGCCGGCCCGCCTCGCCTCGCACGGCGTGGCGCTCGCCAGCGCGCGGGCCGGCAACGTGGTGGGCGGCGGCGACTGGGCCGAGGACCGGATCGTGCCGGACGCGATCCGCGCGCTCGCCGCCGGCCGGCCCATCCCGGTGCGCAACCCGCGCGGCGTCCGCCCCTGGCAGCACGTGCTCGAGCCGCTCGGCGGGTACCTCCTGCTCGGGGCGCGGCTCGCCCCGGGCGCGCCGGCCCGCGCCGCGCACTGCGAGGCCTTCAACTTCGGCCCGCGCCACGAGGACGCGCGCACGGTCCGCGAGGTGGTGGAGACGCTCGTGGCCGCCTGGGGCGGCGGCGCCTGGGAGGACCGGAGCGACCCGGCCGCGCCGCACGAGGCGGGGGTGCTGCGCCTGTCGGTGGAGAAGGCGTGGGCGCGGCTGGGCTGGGCGCCGCGCTGGAGCTTCGAGGAAGGGCTGCGCCGGACGGTGGAGTGGTACCGGGCGCACGCCGCCGGCGCGGGCGCGCCGGCGCTCGCCGAGCTGTGCCGCGCGCAGATCCGCGCATACCTGGAGCGCTGAGTGTCGATCGATCCGAAGGAGCGGGAGCGGCAGCTCACCGCCGAGATCCTGGAGCGCGTGCGCGAGATCGCGCGGCTGCGCGAGGGCGCCGAGCCGGCGTTCGTGCCGGGCAAGTCGGCGGTGCGCTACGCCGGGCGCGTGTACGGCGCGCCGGAGCTGACGAACCTGGTGGAGAGCGGCATCGAGTTCTGGCTCACCGCCGGCCGCTGGCACCGGCGCCTCGAGGAGCGGCTCGCCGAGTGGTACGGGGTCGAGCACGCGCGGCTCGTGAACTCCGGCTCGTCGGCGAACCTGCTCGCGGTCGCGGCGCTCCGCTCGCACCTGCTCGGCGAGCGCCGGCTCCGCGACGGGGACGAGATCATCACGGTCGCGGCCGGGTTCCCCACCACCGTGGCGCCGGCGCTCCAGCTCGGGCTGGTGCCGGTGTTCGTGGACGTGTCGCTGCCCGGCTACAACCTCGACGTGTCGCAGCTCGAGGCGGCGCGCTCGCCGCGGACGCGCGCGGTGATGGTGGCGCACACGCTCGGCAACCCCTTCGACCTCGCCGCGGTGAAGGCGTTCTGCGAGCGGCACCGGCTCTGGCTGGTGGAGGACAACTGCGACGCGGCCGGCTCGCTCTACCAGGGGCGCAAGACCGGCACGTTCGGCGACCTCGCCACGCTCTCGTTCTACCCGCCGCACCACATGACCATGGGCGAGGGCGGCGCGGTGCTGACCTCCGACGACACGCTCAAGCGCGCGGTCGAGTCGCTGCGCGACTGGGGCCGCGACTGCTGGTGCAACCCCGGGGTGGACAACACCTGCCGCCGGCGCTTCGAGTGGCAGCTCGGCGAGCTGCCGCGCGGCTACGATCACAAGTACGTGTACGGCCACCTCGGCTTCAACCTGAAGGTCACGGACATGCAGGCCGCGGTGGGCCTGGCGCAGCTCGAGCGGCTGGCCGGGTTCGTGGAGGCGCGGCGCCGGAACTGGGCGTTCTACCGCGAGGCGCTCGACGACCTGTCCGACGCGCTGGTGCTGCCCGAGCCCACGCCCGGCTCGGAGCCGTCCTGGTTCGGCTTCATGATGACGGTGCGGGAGGGCGCCGGCGTCACGCGCGACGCGCTGGTCCGGCACCTCGAGGGCCGGAAGATCCAGACGCGCATGCTGTTCGCCGGCAACCTGGTGCGGCAGCCCGCGCTCACCCAGCTCGTGCAGGACGCGCGCGACGAGGGCCGGCCGCCGCCGTTCCGCGTGGTGGGCGACCTCGCCAACACCGACGCGATCATGAACCGCTCGCTGTGGGTCGGCGTGTATCCCGGGCTGACCGAGGCCATGCGCTCGTACGTGGCGGCGACGATCCGCGAAGGCGTGCGCGGCGCGGTCTGACCGGCCCGCTCGCGGCGCGGCGCCGGGGCGGTTACACTGCGCGTCCCGATGCGAACCGCCCGCGCGTCCGTCCTCGTCGTCGCCGTCGCCGTCCTGACCGCGCAGCCCGCTCGTGGTTCGACAGGCTCACCACGAGCGGAGATAGCGGGCTCACCACGAGCGGAGATGGAGGATGCGACCACCGCTCGTGGTTCGACGGGCTCACCACGAGCGGACGCAGCAGGCTCGCAAGGAGCGGAGGCAGCAGGCTCACCACGAGCGGACGCAGGGGCTGCGCCCCGGGAAGCCCCGCTCACCCCGAGCCTGTCGAGGGGCGAGCGGGGTTGCACCCCGGTCCCGATGGCGGTGGACGGGATCGGCACCCCGTCCGACGAGCTGCTCCGCCTGGGCGAGCTGTCCGGCGCGGTCCCCCTCTCCCCCCGCGTGCTCCGCCGCGCCGGGGCGCGGGTGGAGACGCGCTGCGCCGAGGCCGCGCTGCCCTGGGACACCGCCGGCCTCGAGGCCGGCGCCGGCGCGGACGGCGTCCGGCTCGTGCCGCTCCGGCTCGACGCCGCCTGGAACTCGCACTACCCGTCCGGCGGGAACGACGGCCTGCTCTGGACCGGCCGCGGCACCTCGTCGATGCTCTCCGGCGGCGCGTCGTTCCGCTGGGGCGCGCTCTCCGGCGCGCTCGCGCCGGCCGTGTCCTGGTCGCAGAACCGCTGGTTCACCACGCGCCAGAACGGCCAGTCCGGCGACCTCGCGTTCCGGAGCCCGTTCTACGGCGACGGCATCGACTACCCGCAGCGCTTCGGCGCCGGCCCGTTCGCGGACTGGAGCCTCGGCCAGAGCTACCTGCGCGCCGACGCGTGGAACGTGGCCGTCGGGATCTCCACCGAGAACCTCTGGATCGGCCCCGGGATCCGGAACGCGCTCACCATGACGAACGCCGCGCCCGGCTTCCCGCACGCGTTCGTCGGCACCTCGCGCCCCGCGGACATCGGCATCGGCACCGCCGAGGTGCTGGTGTACTGGGGCCGCCTCTCGCGCTCGACCTACGTCGAGCACCCCACCCACCCGATGGTGAGCGGGCTCGTGCTCGACTACACGCCGCGCTGGGTTCCCGGGCTGACCGTCGGGCTCTCGCGCCACTTCGTGCAGGTCTGGGACGGCCTGCGGGTGGGCGACTGGCTGGCGGTGTTCCAGAGCCCGCGCAAGAACGACCTCAAGGGCTGGTACGACGATCCCACCGGCAACAACCCCAACGACAACCAGCTCGCGTCGCTGTTCGCGCGCTGGGTGTTCCCGGAGGCGCGGCTCGAGATCTACGGCGAGTTCGGCCGCGAGGACCACGAGGGCTCGCTGTACCAGTACGTCCGCGAGACCGACCACACCGGCGCGTACCTGCTCGGCCTCCAGAAGCTGTTCGGCGGCGGCGCGCGCACGGTGCGGCTCCAGCTCGAGGCGACCGCGCTCCAGGCGGTGCGCCCCCCCGACAGCCTGCGCGGCATGCCGACCTGGTACACGCACGGCCGCGACCTCTCCTGGACGAACGAGGGCCAGCTCCTCGGCGCGTCGATCGGCCCCGGCTCCGACAGCCAGACCGTGGCGGTGGACGTGTTCGGCCCGCGCGGCCGGATCGGCGGCTACCTGGAGCGCGTCCGCCGCGACAACGCCTACTACTGGAGCGCCATCGAGCCGCTCCGCGACGACGCGCTCACCCAGGACGTCGAGGTGACCGCCGGCGCGCGGCAGCTCCTGTTCGCGGGGCCGTTCGAGGTCTCGTGGGACGCGAGCGCGTCCTACCGCTGGTCGCGGGCGTTCCTGCCGCGGAACGAGCCCAACCTGCGGCTCGTGGTGCAGGTGGCGCTGCCGGTCATGCCGACGCGCTGACGTCCGGCGGCGCGGCGCCCTCCGGCGCGGCGCCCGCGTCGGGGCCGGACCCGGACGGCGCGGCGCTCGCCGACGTCGGCCGCAGCACCGCGATGAGCGAGAGCGGCGGGAACGGCAGCGCGCGGTCGATCAGCCGGAACAGCGGCGTGAGCAGGTTGAGCGCCTTGATCTGGAGGAGGCCGAAGGAGCGGCGCTTCAGGAGCTTCCCGTTCAGCCACCAGGCCGGCGTGCCCACGCGGTTGAAGTGCAGGAGCTCCTGGACCTCGAAGCCGGCCTTGCCGGCGAGCTCCACCAGCGTGTTCTCGGTGTAGCGCCGCTTGTGCCCCAGCACCTCGTCGAGCGTGCCGAACAGGTCCGGGCCGCGCGGCACGAGCACGATGGCGCGGCCGGTCTCGGCGAGCGCCGCGCGGACGTTCCGGAGCGCGCCGAGGTCGTCGTCCACGTGCTCGATGATGTTGAGGCACACCACCGTGTCGAACCCGCCCTCCACCGCGGGGAACGACTCGCCCTTCGTGACGTCGGTGAGCGTGACGTCGAGGTACGGGCGATCGAGGGTGAGGCCGCGCAGCGTCTGGAGGTAGAGCGGGTTGACGTCGGAGGCGACGTAGGTGTTGCGCGGGACCAGGCGCCGGGTCAGGTTTCCGGTGCCGCTGCCGATCTCGAGCACGCGCTGCCCGCAGAACGGCCGGATCACGTCGGCCATCCAGGCGTTGAAGCGCGGCGCGCGGGCGAGCCGGCCCAGGATCTGCGAGCCGTACGCGTCCTCCTGGTAGACGTGGTCGGAGAGCCAGAAGCGGGTGATGGCCCACAGCGCCTTCACGCCGTCCCGCCAGTTGATCTTCTTGCCCTCCTGGTAGGTCCGCCCCGAGTAGCTGATGGGGATCTCGAAGATGCGGGCCTCGCGCTTCGCGAGCTTGATGGTCAGCTCGGGCTCGAGCCGGAAGTCGTTCGAGACGATGGGGATCGACTTCAGGAGGTCGGTGCGGACCGCCTTGTAGCAGGTCTCCATGTCGGTCAGGTTCACGTTGGTCACCCAGTTGGTGAGGAACGTGAGCAGCCGGTTGCCGAGCTCGTGTCGGAACAGCAGCGCGCGCCGGGCCTCGCCGCCCGCGAAGCGCGAGCCGAACACCGCGTCCGCCTCCTCCTCCACGAACACCTTCACGATGCGGGCGAGGTCGCGCGGGTGGTACTCGAGGTCCGCGTCGTGGATCACCGACAGCTCGCCGTCCGCCTCGGCGAGCGCGGTGCGGATGGCGCGGCCCTTCCCGCCGTTCATCACGTGGCGGAGGAACACCCACTGGAACTTGCCCTGCCGGCCGTGGCCGCACAGCTCCACGCCGTTCTCGATGGGCCCGTTCTCCAGCCACTGGACGCCGCGGGCGGCGGCGAAAGCGCGCAGGACCTCGCCGGTCGCGTCGCGCGAGCAGTCGTCCACCACCACCACCTGCACGCGCTCGAGGTGCGGCGAGCCTTCCAGGATCTCGAGCCGGCCGAGGGAGGTCGAGACGAGGTGCTGCTCGTTGTAGACGGGGACCAGGACGGAGAGGGAGGTCATCGCGCAGGGGTTCTAGCAGACGCGGCCGGGTGCGGGTACTCGCGGGCGGGGAGCGGGCGGGCGGCCTCCGGGAGCCCCTCCCGCGCCTGCTGCGGCAAACCGGCGCCGTCCCGACCCAGGACGGGCACCATGGCTCCCCGGCATGAAAGCCCCCGCCCCCGGTGGTAGGTTCGGCCGTCCCTGGCGCCCCACCGGACGGTAGGCGGCGCGGGGGACGAGACGCAGGGCGGCCGGCAGGGCCGGTCGTGGGGGGACATCGTGATCAGGGAACTCGAGGCGCGGATCGCCGCGCGCACCGCGCGCGTGGGGGTGATCGGCCAGGGCTACGTGGGGCTGCCGCTGGCGCTGGTGTTCCGGGAGGCAGGGTTCCCGGTGCTGGGGCTCGACGTGGACCCGGCCAAGATCGAGGCCATCTCGCGGGGCGAGTCGTACATCAAGCACATCGGCCCCGACCGCGTGAAGGCGGCGGTGGAGAGCGGGCAGTACTCCGCCACCACCGACTTCGAGCGGCTGCGCGAGTGCGACGCGATCCTCATCTGCGTCCCCACGCCGCTCGGGCCGCACCGCGAGCCGGACAACTCGTACATCCACTCGACCGCGGAGAAGATCGCGAAGCAGCTCCGCCCCGGGCAGCTGGTGGTGCTCGAGTCCACCACGTACCCCGGGACCACCGACGAGGAGGTGAAGCCGCTGCTCGAGAAGAGCGGGCTCCGCTTCGGCGACGACTTCCTGCTCGCGTTCTCGCCCGAGCGCGAGGACCCCGGCCGCAAGGACTTCAGCACCCGGACCATCCCGAAGGTGGTCGGCGGCGTGGACGAGGCGTCCACCCGGGCCGCCGCCGCGCTGTACGGCGCCGCGCTCGAGCACGTCGTGCCGGTGTCGAGCGCGCGGGTGGCGGAGTCGTGCAAGCTGCTCGAGAACGTGTTCCGGTCGGTGAACATCGCGCTCGTGAACGAGCTGAAGGTGATCTTCGACCGGATGGACATCGACGTGTGGGAGGTGATCCGCGCCGCGTCCACCAAGCCGTTCGGCTTCATGCCGTTCTACCCGGGCCCCGGCCTCGGCGGGCACTGCATCCCGCTCGACCCGTTCTACCTGTCGTGGAAGGCGGCCGAGCACGGTGAGTGGGCGCGCTTCATCGAGCTCGCCGGCGAGATCAACACGCGGATGCCGCGCTACGTGGTGCAGAAGGTGGCCGACGCGCTGAACGGCGACCACAAGTCGGTGAAGGGCTCGCGGGTGCTGGTGCTCGGGCTCGCCTACAAGGCGAACATCGACGACGACCGCGAGTCGCCCTCGTACGAGATCATCGAGCTGCTCCGCGAGGGCGGCGCGGTGGTGGACTACTGCGACCCCTACTTCCCGAAGGCCCACCGGACGCGCAAGCACGACCTCGGCCTCTCGTCGGTGCCGCTCGACGCGGCCACGTTCGCGTCCTACGACGCGGTGGTGGTCGCGACCGCGCACGAGCTGTTCAAGGACGCGAAGCTCTACCGCGGCGTGCGCCTGGTGGTGGACACGCGGAACCTGCTCCCCGCGCTCATGCAGGGGAACGGCGGGCCGCGGGTGGTGAAGGCGTAGCCGCGGGCGGGGCCGCTACCCGCGCGCCAGCCACTGCGCGTGGAAGCGGTCCAGCGCGGTGTCGATGGGGAGCGGCTTCGACCGCAGCAGCGCGGCCGCGCGGCCGACGTCGAGGCCGCTCCGGAGCGGTCGCGGCGCGAGCAGCTTCACCTCGGCGGTCTTCACCGGGACGATCTCGCCGGAGAGGCCGAAGCGCGCCGCCACGCGCCGGGCGAAGTCCACCCGGTCGAGCGCGGTCGCGCCCGCGGTGTGCAGCACGCCCCGGTAGTCGTGGTCCAGGAGCAGCTCGAGCGTCATCTCCGCCGCGCTCTCGGCGAGCGTGGGCGAGACCACCTGGTCCGAGAACGCCTTCACCGGCTCGCCTCGGGAGAGCTTCTCCACCACCTGGGTGGCGAAGGTCGGCTTCGCGCCCCTGCGGCCGCTGTACACCACCGCCACCCGCGCCACGGCGGCGTCCGGCGCGATCACGAGCGCCGCCTCCTCGCCGCAGCGCTTGGTGCGAGCGTAGGCGCCCCGCGGGTCCGGCACGTCGTCCTCGCGGTAGCCGCCGCGCGTGCCGTCGAAGACGTAGTCGGTGGAGACCGCCACCAGGCGCGCCCCGAGCGCCCGGCAGGCGCGCGCCACCTGCTCGGTGCCGCCCACGTTGGCGCGCCAGGCCAGCTCCGGCTCGCGCTCGCAGCCGTCCACGTCGGTCATCGCGCCGGCGTGGAGGACCGCCCCGGCGCGGAACTCGAGCAGGGCCCGCTCGACCGAGTGCCCGTCCGAGAGATCGGCGTCGGCCCAGGCGAACCCGCCCGGCGCGAGCCGGCACGGGCCGCGGCCGATCCCCAGCACCTCGTGGCCGGCCGAGACGGCCAGCCCGACCGCGGCCCCCCCCAGCAGCCCGTTCGCCCCGGTGATCGCGATGCGCACGCGGCGAGCCTACCGCCGAACCGCGCTGCGGCAAACGAGCGCCGTGCGACCCGGCGCGGGCACCATGCCTCCCGGGCATGAAAGCCGTGGGTCCCGGTGCTAGGGTGGGTCGTCCGTGGCGCCCCCAGGGCGGCGCGCGGCCGCACTCGGGGGAAGACCACCGCATGATCAGTCGCAAGGGAATCATCCTCGCGGGCGGAGCCGGTACGCGGCTCTATCCGGCCACGCTCGCGATCTCGAAGCAGCTGCTGCCCGTCTACGACAAGCCGATGGTCTACTACCCGCTCACGGCCCTGATGCTGGCCGGGATCCGGGACATCCTCGTCATCTCCACGCCGCAGGACACGCCGCGCTTCGAGGAGCTGCTCGGGGACGGGCGGCACTGGGGGCTCAACCTCCAGTACAAGGTCCAGCCCAGGCCGGAGGGCCTGGCGCAGGCGTTCGTCCTTGGCGCCGACTTCGTGCGCGGCGGGCCCTCGGCGCTCGTGCTCGGGGACAACATCTTCTACGGCCACGAGCTGCAGAACATCCTCAGGGCCGCGGACGCGCGCACCGACGGCGCCACCGTGTTCGCGTACGCCGTCACCGACCCCGAGCGCTACGGCGTGGTGGAGTTCGACGCCGAGCGCCGCGCGGTGAGCATCGAGGAGAAGCCCGCGAAGCCGAAGTCGCGCTACGCCGTCACCGGGCTGTACTTCTACGACCGCAACGTGGTCGAGCTCGCCTCCACCATCCGGCCGTCCGCCCGCGGCGAGCTCGAGATCACCGACCTCAACCGGCTCTACCTCGAGCGCGGCCAGCTCTCGGTCGAGATCATGGGCCGCGGCTACGCCTGGCTCGACACCGGCACGCACGACTCGCTGCTCGACGCCGGGCAGTTCATCGCCACCATCGAGAAGCGGCAGGGGCTCAAGATCGCGTGCCCGGAGGAGGTCGCCTGGCGGCAGGGCTGGATCGACGACGCCCAGCTCGAGGCGCGCGCCGCCGCGCTCGGCAAGTCGACCTACGGCCAGTACGTGCGCAGCCTGCTCGCGACCCGGGTCTTCTGATGCAGGCCCGAGGCACCGTCATCCCCGACGTGCTGGTGCTCGAGCCGAAGGTGTTCGGCGACGCGCGCGGCTTCTTCTACGAGAGCTTCAAGCAGAAGGCGTTCGACGCGGCGGTGGGGCGCCACGTGGAGTTCGTGCAGGACAACCACAGCCTCTCCACGCGCAACGTGCTCCGCGGCCTGCACTACCAGCTCCCCAACCCGCAGGCGAAGCTCGTGCGGGTCACGCGCGGCGAGGTGTTCGACGTGGCGGTGGACCTCCGGCGCGGCTCGCCCACCTTCGGGCGCTGGGCCGGCGAGCTCCTCTCCGCCGGGAACCGGCGCCAGCTCTGGATCCCCGAGGGCTTCGCGCACGGGTTCCTCGTGCTCTCCGACGAGGCCGAGTTCCTCTACAAGATCACCGACTACTGGCACCCCGAGCACGAGCACTGCATCCGCTGGGACGACCCGGCCCTCGGCATCGACTGGCCCACCGGCGGCGCACCGCCGATCGTGTCGGCCAAGGATGCCGCCGGGCGGCCGTTCCGCGAGGCCGCCGTGTTCGAGGGCCCGGAGCACCATCGATGAACGTCCTCGTCACCGGCGGCTGCGGCTTCATCGGCTCGAACCTGGTCCGGCTGCTCCTCGCCGAGCGGCCCGGCTGGCGGGTCGTCAACCTCGACAAGCTCACCTACGCCGGCAACGCCGAGAACCTGGCCGACGTGCACGGCAGCTCGCAGTACCGGTTCGTCCGCGGCGACATCGGCAACGGCGAGCTGGTGGCCGACGTCTTCCGGACCGAGCGGATCGACGCGGTGATGCACCTCGCCGCCGAGAGCCACGTGGACCGGTCGATCCTGGCGCCGGCGGTGTTCATCGACACCAACGTGCGCGGCACGCAGGTGCTGCTCGAGGCCGCCCGCGAGCACGGGGTGAAGCGGTTCCTGCACGTCTCCACCGACGAGGTGTACGGCTCGCTCGGCCCCACCGGCTACTTCACCGAGACGACGCCGCTCGACCCGTCGTCGCCCTACTCGGCCTCGAAGGCCTCGAGCGACCTGCTCGCGCTCGCCTACGCGCACACGTTCAAGCTGCCCGTGGTGGTGACCCGCTGCTCGAACAACTACGGGCCCTACCAGTTCCCCGAGAAGCTCATCCCGCTCATGATCGCGAACGCGCTCCGCGACATCCCGCTGCCGGTGTACGGCGACGGCATGAACGTGCGCGACTGGATCCACGTCGAGGACCACTGCCGCGGCCTGCTCGCCGCGCTCGAGCACGGCCACGACGGCGAGGTCTACAACTTCGGCGCCTCGAGCGAGCGTCACAACATCGACATCGTGAAGCAGGTGCTCCGGCACGTGGGCAAGCCGGAGACGCTCATCACCTACGTGAAGGACCGCCTCGGCCACGACCGCCGCTACGCCATCGACGCCACCAAGGCGCGCACCAGGCTGGGCTGGGCGCCGCGCCACCGGTTCGAGGAGGCGCTCGCCGACACCGTGCGCTGGTACCGCGAGCACCGCCCGTGGTGGGAGCGGATCATCTCCGGCGAGTACCTGAAGTACTACGAGAAGCAGTACGGGCGGGGGTAGCCGCCGGCGCGGCTATCCGTGCCGCGACACCGCCGGCCCCGCGCCCGCGCGCAGCTCGCGCTCGGCCAGCTCCAGGTCGGACTCCATCATGAGCCGGACCAGCTCGGCGAAGCTGGTGCGCGGCTTCCAGCCGAGCTGGCGCGTCGCCTTGGAGGGGTCGCCGAGGAGGTAGTCCACCTCGGTCGGGCGGTAGTAGCGCGGGTCGATCTCGACGTACTGGCGGTAGTCGAGGCCGGCGTGGCCGAAGGCCGCCTCGCACAGCTCGCGGACCGAGTGCGCCTCGCCGGTGGCGACCACGTAGTCGTCGCCCTTCGGCTGCTGGAGCATCAGCCACATCGCCTCGACGTAGTCCTTCGCGTAGCCCCAGTCGCGCTTCGCCTCGAGGTTGCCGAGGTAGAGCTTCTGCTGGAGCCCGACCTTGATGCGCGAGGCGGCGCGGGTGACCTTGCGCGTGACGAACGTCTCGCCCCGCCGCGGCGACTCGTGGTTGAAGAGGATGCCGTTCGAGACGTGGAGGCCGTAGGCCTCGCGGTAGTTCACGCCGATCCAGTAGGCGTAGACCTTGGCGCAGCCGTAGGGGCTGCGGGGGTAGAACGGCGTGGCCTCGTTCTGCGGCGGCGGCGAGGCGCCGAACATCTCCGAGGACGACGCCTGGTAGATGCGGGTGTCGGCGAGGTTCAGCTCGCGGACCGCCTCGAGCAGGCGCGTGGCGCCGAGGCCGGTGACCTCGCCGGTGTACTCCGGGACGTCGAAGGACACGCGCACGTGGCTCTGCGCGCCCAGGTTGTAGATCTCGTCCGGCCGGAGCTTCTTCAGCAGCAGGTTGAGCGACGAGCTGTCGTTGAGGTCGCCGTAGTGCAGGAACAGCCGGCAGCCCGGGGTGTGCGGGTCCTGGTAGATGTGGTCGATCCGCTGCGTGTTGAAGGACGAGGAGCGGCGGACCATGCCGTGGACCTCGTAGCCCTTCTCGAGCAGCAGCTCCGCGAGGTAGCTGCCGTCCTGGCCGGTGATGCCGGTGATGAACGCCTTCTTCACGGGATGCTCCCTCGGTTGGCCTCGAACCACTCCACCGTCTCGCGCAGCCCGTCCTCGAAGCCGATGCGCGCCTTCCAGCCGAACTCGCGCAGGGCCTTGGAGGTGTCGAGCATGCGCCGCGGCTGGCCGTTCGGCTTGGTGGTGTCCCAGACGATCTCGCCCTCGAAGCGGCACAGCCGGGCGACGAGCGGCACGAGGTCGCGGATCTTGATCTCGAACCCCGCGCCCAGGTTCACCGCCTCGGACTTGTCGTAGCGCTCGGCCGCGTCGAGGATGCCCTCGGCCGCGTCGCGCGCGTGGAGGAACTCGCGCGAGGCGGAGCCGTCGCCCCACACCACGATCTGCCGGTCGCTGCGCTCGCGCGCCTCGACGCACTTGCGGACGAGCGCCGGGATGACGTGCGAGGTGCGCAGGTCGAAGTTGTCGCGCGGGCCGTACAGGTTCACCGGGAACAGCACCACCGAGTGGAACCCGTACTGCTGCCGGTAGGCCTCGCTCTGGACGAGCAGCATCTTCTTGGCGAGGCCGTAGGGCGCGTTCGTCTCCTCCGGGTAGCCGTTCCAGAGGTCCTCTTCCCTGAACGGCACCGGGCAGAACTTCGGGTACGCGCAGATGGTGCCGAGCGCGACCAGCTTCTTCAGCCCGACCTGGCGGCCCACCTCGATGAGCTGAACGCCCATCATGAGGTTGTCGTAGAAGAACTTGCCCGGGTTCTCGCGGTTCGCGCCGATGCCGCCCACGCGCGCGGCGAGGTGCAGGACCATCGTCGGCCGCGCGTCGCGGTAGAGCGCCCGGACCCCCTCCATCTGGACGAGGTCGTAGTCCTTCGAGCGGGGCACGAACACCTCGGTCGCGCCGCGCCGCCGCAGCTCTTCCTGGACGAAGCCGCCGAGGAACCCCGCGCCGCCCGTGACGACGATGCGCTCGGAACGCCAGTCGAAATCCATGGGGGCGCAGAGTAGGGGGCGGGGCGGCGGACGTCAATTGTGGGGGCGGGCGTCACGTTGGGCGACGTGGGCGTTCAGCTTTGGAGCCACGGAGCCTACCCGGCAACCGTCCGCTCGTTCAGGTCGGGAGCGTGATGGACTCGTGACGCACACGTCCAAGGTGACGGACCCACGCTAGCGCGAAGCCGCTCGACCGCGCCCGTCTCGACTCAACGTGAGTCGGTCTGTATATTGCGCGCTGCGAATCGCGCAACCGGGCTAGTGCATTGAAGCTGTGTTCGGCAGCGCGCCGCGACAGCGACATTCATTCCGGAGCTACGTTGAAGAGCGCACTTCTCGACAGCATTAAGGCGCGCACCGCGCGCGTGGGTGTCATCGGCCAGGGGTACGTGGGGCTGCCGCTGGCGCTGGTGTTCCGCGAGGCCGGCTTCCCGGTGCTCGGGCTGGACGTCGATCCCGCCAAGATCGCGGCCATCGGGCGGGGCGAGTCGTACATCAAGCACATCGGCCCCGACCGCGTGAAGGCGGCGGTGGAGAGCGGGCAGTACTCCGCCACCACCGACTTCGAGCGGCTGCGCGAGTGCGACGCCATCCTCATCTGCGTCCCCACGCCGCTCGGGCCGCACCGCGAGCCCGACAACTCGTACATCCACTCGACCGCCGAGAAGATCGCGAAGCAGCTCCGCCCCGGTCAGCTCGTCGTGCTCGAGTCCACGACGTACCCCGGGACCACCGACGAGGAGGTGAAGCCCATCCTCGAGAAGAGCGGGCTCCGCTTCGGCGACGACTTCCTGCTCGCGTTCTCGCCAGAGCGCGAGGACCCCGGCCGCAAGGACTTCAGCACCAAGACCATTCCGAAGGTGGTCGGCGGCGTGGACGAGGCGTCCACCCGCGCCGCGGCCGCGCTCTACGGCGCCGCGCTCGAGAACGTGGTGCCGGTGTCGAGCGCTCGCGTGGCCGAGTCGTGCAAGCTGCTCGAGAACGTGTTCCGGTCGGTGAACATCGCGCTCGTGAACGAGCTGAAGATGATCTTCGACCGGATGGACATCGACGTGTGGGAGGTGATCCGCGCCGCGTCCACCAAGCCGTTCGGCTTCATGCCGTTCTACCCCGGCCCTGGGCTCGGCGGACACTGCATCCCGCTCGACCCGTTCTACCTCTCGTGGAAGGCCGCCGAGCACGGTGAGTGGGCGCGCTTCATCGAGCTCGCCGGCGAGATCAACACGCGGATGCCGCGGTACGTGGTGCAGAAGGTCGCCGACGCGCTGAACGGCGACCACAAGTCGGTGAAGGGCTCGCGGGTGCTGGTGCTCGGGCTCGCCTACAAGGCGAACATCGACGACGACCGCGAGTCGCCCTCGTACGAGATCATCGAGCTGCTCCGCGAGGGCGGCGCGGTGGTGGACTACTGCGACCCGTACTTCCCGAAGGCGCACCGGACCCGCAAGCACGACCTCGGCCTCTCGTCCGTCCCCCTCGACGCCGCCACGTTCGCGTCCTACGACGCCGTGGTGGTCGCGACCGCGCACGAGCTATTCAAGGACGCGAAGCTCTTCCACGGCGTGCGCCTGGTGGTGGACACGCGCAACCTGCTCCCCGCGCTCGTGCAGGGGAACGGCGGGCCGAGGGTGGTGAAGGCATAGGCATACCGCAACGGACGGGCCGGGGTGCCTTGGCGCGGGCCTGCGGGGCGATCAAATCTGAATCCCGCTCAGCGACGTCCCCGTCGAGCAGGAATTGGATGCGCGATACCGCTAAGCGACCCTGGGTGAGTCCGCGCACAACGTCTCTAGCAGTTGCCTAAACGTTCCAGTAGCAACGCTGCGAGTGTAGTGCTGAGTGAGAGCAGCGCGAGCGCGCCGCCCGAGCGCGAGTCGCTCTTCCGGTGCGTCTGCTAGGGCACCGATCGCCAGCGCGAGGCCTTCCGAATCCCCGTTCGCGAAGATGCGGCCGCAATCGTGCCGAAGAATCGTCCGGGCCACCTCGCTACCTTTGGGCCCAACGTATAGCGCGGGACGACCTACAGCCATAATGCCGTAGAGCTTGGAGGGCTCAATAAGGCCCTCCACCTCTTGCGAAAGCCCGATGAGGTGCAAGTCACCCGCCGAAAGCGATTCGGCAAGTTGCTCCCTGGGCTGGTACGGCGCGAGCCGAACATTCGGGAGTTCTCGCGCGGCAGCCTCTACAAGCGCGCGCTGAACGCCCTCGCCAACAAATATGAACGCAATATCGGAACGGCCGTGCAATCTGCGCGCTGCATCGAGCAATGTGACAATGTCGTGGGCCTGGCCGATATTGCCTGAGTACATGACGAGCGTGCGCGCTCCGCGGGCGAGCTCGCTACGCAGTCGATTTCCTGAGTGCTCAATAGGCCGAACTGAATCGCCATCGGACCAGTTGGGTATAACAGACACGGCTGTGGGGCGCGCACCGCCAGCAATACAGCGCGCGCCCATGGCCTCGCCGAGAACCACGATCCGGTCAGCGCGCGCCATTACTGCGTGGGACGTGGCTGCCATGAGGCGTGCCACGAGCGCCCGAGGCTTCAGCGCTCCGAATGCGACCGCAACGTCTGGGTAAAGATCCTGCACCCAATACACAAGGCGCGCTCGCTTAACGCCCTTCAGAGCGAGGGCAGTGGCAGCGATAAGCGGCGGCGTCGTCATCGCGACAACAACGTCGTGCCGAGGAAGCCGTGCGAGCGCCGCGGTCGCCGCGAGATAGAAGCTCGCGTAATCAGCGGCACGATGGAACAGCGTGCGCTTGCCAAACGACGTAGCGGACGCACGTACGATCTCCACCCCACGATGCACGGATCGCTGTGCGAGTTGTTGGCCGCCAAGGTAGCTGCCGCGTCCAGCGAGCGCCGTTACGTTCATTCCAGCGGTAACGAGATCCTCAGCAAGGTCGGTCGCGATCTGCGAGGTAGCTGAAAGATCCGGGTGAAAGAACTGATTCAAAAGTAGGACCTTCATTCCGCAACCTCGATACGACGCTCCTTCACCTTTCTCGCTGGAACGCCGACGTAGATGCCGTAGGGAACGGTATCTCCGGACAGCACGGAACCGGCCCCTAGGATGGCATGGGATGCGAGCCGACTTCCCGGCAGCAGGAGAGAATTCACCGCAGCCCAAGCGCCTTCCTCGATGACGACTTCACGCACAACGAGGTCAAACGTCGAGCGCGACCAGTTGTGATTCCCGGTCTCAATCATGCAGCCCTGCGAGAGACAGGCGTTGCTCAGAATGGTGACCTTTGCAAGGGAATCAAGCCAGGCCGCCTCGCCGATCCAAACGTCGTTCCCTATCGCGAGAAGCCAGGGGTACTTGATATTCACTCTTGGCTTTATCACCACGCGCTCCCCGACCTGCGCGCCAAACGCGCGCAAGAGCGATACCTTCAGTCGTGACGGCCAAGGGAACCAAGTCAAAAAGAACCACCGGCTAAACAGGAGCCACAGAACGCGAATGGGCAGGCTGCGCCCGGTCGAGTACCAAGCGTTGTCAAACGTCGCGAGTCGTACTGATGATCGCCGGTTATCCATCACGCTCCTACTCCTCGACCGCGCAGATCGCGCCCAGCATGCTGTCTGCCATCTTTCGAGTGTCGAGGTCAGACGCGGTGGCGAGGGCAGCGTGCGACAGACGGGCCCACAGCTCACGGTCTTTCAAAAGATGTCGTATAAGCTCAGCGAGTTGAGGAACTGAGCGGCTCCGATAGAGCAAGCCGTTGATCCCGTCGCGAACAAATCGGGCCTCTGGGCCATGCCTCCCAAGGTCATCACCGATGAGCGGAGGGCACCCATAGGACATCGCGTGCACGATCGAGAGACCGCCATTGGCGGGATAGACCGTGCAGAGGGCGGCCCCGAACAAGCCTGCAAGACACGCCTCGTCGTAGACGGGTCCGTGCCACTCAACTCTGTCAGCGACGTTAGCGCGCCTGGCGTATTCCATCAAAGCCCCACGATGAGGACCATCGCCGATAATGCCGAGGCGCACGTCGTCAGGCAATGCACACAACGCATCGATCACCTCCTCGGTTCTGTTCTCAGCAAACAACCGCGAGCAGAACAACACGAGCTTCCGCTCTCTGGAGGAAGGTACGGAAGCCGCCGCGCGTGCGGCAGCGATAGATACCTGGTCGAGGCCGTTACGACATACGAACACTGCTAGTCCCCTGTGCCGCGCACGCCACTGCTGAGCCGTACAGTCATCGTAGAACACGACACCGCTCGCAAGCCGTGCCATCCAGGACCGCAAACTGTGGCGAAACGCGCTCTCACTCTTGGAGTAGCCGTGCCCCCACACAAGGGCCGCCTTCCCCAAAGCACGCGCCAACAGCAGCGCTATCCAATGACTGAGATAACGGGTGTTCCAAGGAAGAACCACGGTGCGGGTCGCGGAACTGCAGACAGCCGAAATAATCTTGGCCTGCCAAAGCAAGCCGCCCGGAAGTCGATACGTGCGAACCCTAGCGAGTGGGAGAGAGTTACCCTGGCTTTCAGGGAGCAAGGGCTCGCCGGATGCAATGAGACGCAGGCGCCCCCGTAGCAAGCCAGTGAGGGCGACAAACATGGCCGTTCTGTATGTGGGGACCGCAGGCTGAACCAAAACGACTCGTCCTGACGACCTCATCGGACGCCTCGTATCGTCCACATCTACACTCCGGCTCGGAAGAGAATGGAATCCGGCGGCGTTCCCCCGCCAGCAATCCATCGATAAAGCTCCACCATCTTCGCAGACACGTGTGCCCAGCTGTAGTTGGCCACAACCTCACGCCTGCCCCGCTCGCCGATAGTCTGGAGCTCGTAGGCCGAAGCACCCATCATCGCGTCCAAGGTCGAAGCCAATGAATCCGGTTCAGGGGTCGTGACCCAGCCAGCGCCAAAGGCTTCGACATTGAAGTTGCATTCAGGAGTAAGTACCACTGGCAAGCGAGCGGCCATCGCCTCAAGCACGGCCATAGAAAAACCCTCACTGAACGACGGCAAGATGAAGGCCTCAGCCGCGTTCAATGCCGCCTGCTTGGCCTCACCGTATAGCGGGCCAGGGAACCGAACGCGGTTCGCAACACCAAGGCTGAATGCAAGCGCCTCGACCTCGGCCCGATGCCCAAGCTGGTCTGGACCAGCGACGACCAGTGTCCAGTCGCGGCGGCGGGGCGCGACCTTGGACCAGGCGCGAATGAGTGGAATCAGGCCCTTCTTCGGGTGAATGCGCCCGAGAAAGAGCAGCACACGTCCGTCAATCTCGAGTGCTCGCCTCGAGCCAGCCCGGGCGGATTCGTCGGCGACAGCCGGAACATCGACTCCATTCGGGATAACAGCAACGGAGCGCGCGAGCCCAAGCCGCCGAATGTTGCGCGCCTCGGCTTCGCAAAGAGCGTGCACCACGTCCGCGCGCCGAAGGTTTCGGTTCTCCACGAGACCACGGAAGAGTGCCTTCTTCCATTGAGACCTAGCCAGAGCCCAGGGCTCGAGCATCCCATGTGGCGAGATGAGAAACCGAGCCTCGCCGCGGCGAAGCGCGGCATCGACGGCAAATGACGGCCATGTGAAGAGACCGTGCAAATGTACGAGATCCGCGTCTTTCAGCTTGGCGATTACTCCGGGTGCGAACCCGAATGCCAATGGGCCGTACGCTGGCAATTCGATGCTTGCGCTCCCAGTCGCACCGGAGCTGTTAACAGTCGGATCGCGCGCACTGACAACAAGCGCGTGCACGCCTGTCTGGCGCTGCTCGCGAACGAACGCGCGAACGACGGGCGGGATGCCGCCACCTCGGTGAGACATCAACCACGTGACATGTGTGACTCGCATCTTCTATTCCAGAGAACACTTCGCAAATAGACGCGCGCCAAGATTGCGGCGAAGGCGCTGCACCGGCAGTTCAAAATAGCGCCGCGAAAGCACCCCGGCCACAACGACGACGCCGACTACAGTGAAGGCGCGAACCAGCTCGGCGCCCAGCGAGCCTCGCGACAAACCCATGCGGGCCCAAAAGTAATCGAACGCAAGAATGGCGGTTAGGTGATTGAGATACACGAAAAAGCTGATATCTCCGAAAAACCCCAATACGCGAACAACGTTCGTGGGCGCGCGCGAACCGACAGACCGAATGGCTAAGAAGAGGGCGCCGATGAAGAGGGTGGTGCTGCTGAACTGAAGCGCAGCGCCCAATTCCGATGTGCGGCTCAGGGCCCCGACGCGCCAGAGTAGCGCGCCCAACGTGAGCCCTGCTGCAGCCAGCGCGGCAACTGCGCCAACGGTTATCCGTCGCGAAACGCGCTCATGCTTCATCAAGGCGAAGATCGCGCCCAAAGCAAGGCCGTCCAACCGAAATGCGGTGAAGCCGTAAATATCGAAAGGCGCCCCGCTGTGAGCAGACCAAAAACGCAAGGCGGGACTGGCAACGATAAGGCCTGCGCAGGCGAACCAGAGCCAGCGGACGGGAAGAGAGCGAACCAGCAGTGGCCACAGGAGGTAGAAATGCTCTTCAACGGCGAGTGACCAATACACGCCAAACGGTTCGGTCAACGTGAAGGATAGAAGGGAACCGGTGTTGGCGAGAAAGCCGATGGAGAAGAAAACACCCCGCCAGTCGACAGGAGCGTTCAGCGCCACAACGGTCAGGCACGCGACGCCTACTGACGCATAATAAAGAGGCAGGATGCGGAAGGCCCGCTTCGCATAGAAATCGCTGTAGTAGTCGGGGCGCTGTCGGGCCTCAAGCAGCAGGCCCGTGATCAGGAAACCGGAGAGCACAAAAAAGACATCGACCCCGAGCCATCCCCAACGAAAAAGGGACGCCAACATGCGAGCAGGGCCAGTGGACTGAGCCGGTCGCGTGCCCCATGCGAAGAGGTGGTAGAACAATACGCTGAGCGCAGCAAAGCCGCGAACAGCATCAAGATCAGGAAGGCGGCGTCGGGGCGCCGGGGTTACAGCTGGCACGCTTTTGCTCCGAATCCGGAAGGGAGCGGCATGCGACGTCGCCGGTGGCGTGCAGTCCAGCCGAGTAGCGACGCCACGACTGCGGCTAGCACAAAGCCGCCGCTCAGAAGAACTGTCAGGATCGACACGCTCGCGATGGAAACGGACGAAACAGTCCAAACCGCGTACAAAGCTACGCACGTATCGGACTTTGCGGAGCGCAGACACGCACGATCTGCGAGCGCAAGACCTGCCCCAACGCAGAATGAGGCGCCGATAACGCCAACGTAACCCGCGGCGGCCCAAGCCTCTGATGCCCAGAAGGCGTTCAAGCTTACGTCTGAACGCCCAGTGACAAGCGAACCCACGAGCAAGGGCGGACTGACGTACGTGTTATCGCCAAGGAGCCTGGCTACGAGGCCAATTCCGGTTCCGTAATTGAACTCCGCACGCTTGGGGTACACCTGCAGAAAGGCTTCTAGGCTGTTCTGAGGTGCAACGGCGATACGGTGCAAAGTCCAAGAAAGCGCCTCGATGGGGCCGATGTCGTAAGTCAGGCAGTATCCCAATGACCCCAAGCCCACGACCAGGATCGCGCCAGCGAGAGCGGTCTTGGGTAGTGATACGCGGCGGAAATGGCCGCTGTAGTACGAGTTGATGACAACGTAGAGGAAGGCGACGACTATAGGGGCCTTGTGCAGGCCCGCTGCGGACATTGCCAACAAGACGACAAACAGTGAGATGCCGACCCATCTCCACTTCCAGGAGGTGACTGCGGCCGCGCGGTTTAGAGCGGTGAGCATCAGTACGGGAAGAACCGCGTTCATTGCCAGGGCGGCGACGTAGGTGTACGGGTTGGCTTCGCTAAAACCAGCTCGGTGCTCGCGGAGGAGTGTGGCGTCGGCCCCTGGGCGAAGCAGTGTCAGGCCCGTCGCGCCGGCGCCGAAGAGATAGAGGAGCGCGACGAGCACTGCGGCAACAGAGAGAATCGCGAAGAGCGCAAATCGCAAGCGACCAGCACCGGTGGGCGTGGCGAAGAACTGGCTCTGGGCGCGCGTGACGGAGAGCCGAAGGACGGCGGGGACAGCAAGGGCTCCCGCGGTATAACAGAGAAATGAGAGCCCGATAACGAGCGGAAAGGATTCCGGAACGGGAGTGTGCGCAAACTCTGCTCGGTGAAGTAGATCCAAAGCATAGGGGATGGCGGAAGCCCCGTGTAATGCGAATAGCGTCCAGAAGGTGACCGTCACAACCGAGAGTCTGCGACCGGCACCAAAGCGCCAGATCATCGCAATCGTTGATAGCGTCAGGGCGAACGCGAGGAAGAGGAGGCTCATGAGTGCGTCGAAGGCCCCGTGGATGTGCGTCGCTGGTCGCGAGGATGAGTTAGGGCTGTGCGTAAATGATGGCGAAGGCTCGCCCAGTATGCCCGCGAAGAAGGCAACAGAGACGTGATGCTTTCGCCCGTGTGCGTTCGCCGGTCGTACGCCATCACCGCAAAGGCGGACACCCGACCTAGGGAGAAAGCCGCGGCAAGGCCGGCAAGGCCACTACGAGGGACGAGGGCGTAGGCGACGCCCGCCATCGCTCCCATCCCGACGAATTCAGAGCAGATGCAGGGACCGATGCGCTGCTGCGACCGGGCCGCGGACTGCAGGACGACTGTGGATGCAGCAGCAAGTGAGCCGATAATCGTGATGGCTGCGGGCGCAACCGCGGGCGAAAAAGAGGCGCCGAAGAGCAGGGGAATCGCAACCGGTAGCATCGGGAGGGCCAGCGCCGCCATTCCCAGCGTCACGAGCTGCCCTTGGCTATAGGCGGCCCGTGTGAGTGCCTCGGGATCCTCCACCTTCGCTGCCAGTCGGGAAAGCAGACGCTGTGAAATCGCCTGGGCTCCGAGAGGCATGATGACAGTTAGGGTGGAAACTACCTGCCAAAGCCCAATCCCGGCCTGCGTCAGCGTCCAGTTGGCGAGAGCGCGGTCTTGCGAAGACGCTAGTACTGACGCTACCCGTGGGAGCTGAAGCCGAACGGCATCGGACGCGAGGCCTGGCGCTAGCAGTGTGCTCCGCAGGGGCCCGCGCCCCCCCATGAGCACAAGCGGAATGCCGACGATGAGTGGAAACGCGCGAATGGCGATCGTGCTGACGGCGATTGGCGTCACGCTCGCGTGGCGTGTGCCTATCAGTACTGCCAAGAGTAACAGATACAGGAGGACGTTAAGAATGCGGATGAGTGCGACGGCGCGAAACCGCTGGCGTCCAAGCAGGAGGCCCAGAGGCACGTTGGCGAGCAACGAGAGTGGAATAAACAGCAGACCGACGTTCGCAAGCGGCAGGATGCGTTGCTGCTCTTGTGTAAGGAGCAGAGGAAGAGCGAGATACCCGATTGCGAGGGCGAGTGCGCTAAACGCGCTCGAGAGCGCGAGGCCAGGGCCGATCAGCGATCGTGCGTTTGCATGGCTGGATGCCGACCTAAGGGTGAGCGCTTCCGAAATGCCGGCGTCCAGCAGGCTAGTTAGAAGCGCGGGCCAAAACAGCACTACCGCGAGATCCCCTCGACCGTCTGGGCCGAGGGTCCGAGCTGTGACTATGCCCGTGACGAGCCCGAGTATAGTCGCGCCGAGATTTGCAAGGATGAGAGCGCCCGTATCACTGCTAAGAGCCAGAACGCCGACGGACGTCGCGGTGCGAATGCCATTTCGCAACCTGGGGAGAATGGCCATCACTTTGTGGGCGCTCGCCGCTCTATGCAGGCGGCCGTGTGCGCCGCCGCCCATTCTCGGCGGACAATACGGCGCAACGTAGAGGGAAGCGCGCAGGCCGTCAAGAGGAGGGGCCGCGCTCCGGAATGTGCCGGATTTGGGATGCGGACGAAGCGTACGGCTGCGCTTCCGCTGAGTGTCGTGACAGGCGCGTACCTGCCGACCCGTTCATCAGAGTGCTTGAGTACGGGAGCCGTGCTCTCCGTTGAGTTCTTCGCTCGTGGTGTCACGTTTGCACTGCACGGGGTTCAGCTGGACTGGTCATCGGGCCAGGTTTGACGTAGAGAACTAGGACCGCCAGGGGACGCGGCGGCCGCAACCGAGGAATACCCGAAACATGACGTGCACTGGGGTGGGCCCGGGCGCCGACGGCGCAGGGGTGGGAGGGCGCCGTTGAACGCCGCGCTCCTGGGTTTTTCGGTCGCCGCAGCCATCAGCTTGGCCACGACGCCGCTCATTCGCGAGGCAGCGCGGCGGCGCGGTGCGCTCGACGTGGCGCACAGCTCGCGGAAGGTTCATGGCCGAGCTGTCCCACGGCTCGGGGGCATTGCCATCGTCGTCGCCTTCTACGTGGCGGTGGGTCTCGGCCTGCTCATGGGTCCGGCCGCCGGGTCCATGATCAACCTGTCGCCGGTCATGACCGCCGCCTTCCTGGCCGGGGGCGCGGTGATCGCCGCGCTGGGCATCTACGATGACCTCCGCGGCGCGAACGCCAGGACCAAGTTCGCGGTCCAGTTCGGCGTGGCGGCGACGATGTACGCGCTCGGCTTCCGGATCGAGACGCTCGCGAATCCCTTCGGGCCGCCCATCGAGCTCGGCTGGCTCGCGTTTCCGTTCACGATGCTCTGGATCGCGGGCATCATCAACGCGCTCAACCTCATCGACGGGCTCGACGGGCTCGCCGGCGGGGTGGCGGTCGTCGCCCTCGCGACCACCGTCGTGGTGGGCGTACTGCACGGGCGCACGGGCATGATCTTCTTCGCCGCGGTCCTCGCGGGCGCAGTGCTCGGCTTCCTCCGCTACAACCTGAACCCCGCGTCGATCTTCATGGGCGACTCGGGGTCGATGTTCCTGGGATTCGTGCTCGCCACGCTGTCGATCGGCACGCACCAGAAGTCCACCACCGCGGTCTCGCTGCTGCTCCCCATCATCGCGCTCGGCCTCCCCATCGCCGACACGCTGCTCGCCATGAGCCGTCGCGCCGCGCGCGGCGTGCCGATGTTCTCGGCGGACCGGGGCCACATCCACCATCGCCTGCTCGATCTCGGCCTGACGCACCGCCAGACCGTGCTCGTGCTCCACGGCGCCTCCGTGATGCTGGGCTGCACCGCGATCGCGCTGGCGCGTGCCACCCCGGCGCAGGCGTTCGGCGGGCTGCTCCTGCTCGCGACGGCGTCGGCCCTCGGCCTGTATCGCCTCGGCTTCTTCCGGGTGGAGAACGCGCTCGAGGTACTCGAGGCACGCAAGCGGAACGCCGCCATGCGCCAGGCGGTCGTTCAGGCCCGGCCGGCGCTGGAGGCGGCGGAGAGCTTCGATGAGCTGTGGCGCGCGATCGAGCCGGCCGCGCGGGCGCTGAAGGCCCGCGACATCCAGCTCCGCCTCGGCGTTCACGGCGGCCCGCGGCGGCTCTACACGAGCGGCGTGGAGACCGCCGACAGCGGGCTGGCGTGCGCGACCTTCGGCATCGGGGGCGAGCGCTCGGCCGGGGACGAACTGCTGCTCGGCTGGGCCGACGGCCGGAGCAAGGTCGATCGGGACACGGAGATCGCGGTCGAGCTGCTGTGCCGCGAGGTGGAGCCCGTGCTGGTGCGCATCCGGAGCCGGGTGCGGCTGCGGAACATGATTGGCAGCGCGCGGCAGGGCGGGCGGAACCAGCGCTCCGCGTGAGCCGCACTCACCGTCCGGAGCACGCCGGCGTGCCGCCTTTGGTGGACGGTTGGTGTAGGACGACGCTCTCACGCCGGCGGCGGCTCGACTTGACGCGCAGCGTGGGGTAAAACGCGGCTCTTTCCGCCCCCCTACGATGCTCGACCGCGTACTCATGGTTTGCGTCGGCAACATCTGCCGCAGCCCGATGGCCGAGGCCCTTCTGCGGGCGCGGTTCGAGGGACGGGCCGGCGCGCGCGTGGAGTCCGCGGGCGTGGCGGCGCTGGTGGGCCGCCCGGCCGACGAGAGCGCCCGCGAGCTGCTGGCGGCGCGCGGCATCGACCTGTCGGCGCACCGGGCGCGGCAGCTCACCCCGGCGCTCATCACCGGCTTCGATCTGGTGCTGGTGATGGAGGAAGGCCACCGGCGCGAGGTGGAGGCCATCGCCCCGGGCGCGCGCGGCCGCGTGCAGCGCCTGGGCCGGTTCGGCGGGTTCGACGTCCCGGACCCCTACCGCCAGGGCCGCCCGGCGTTCGAGCGCGCGCTCGCGCTCATCGAGCGCGGGCTCGACGACTTCGAGGAGAAGGTGTGGAAGGTCTCGTGAGACGCAGCGTCCTCCTGATCGCCCTCGCGCTGTCCGGCTGCTCCACGATCTCCCCGGGCCTGCACATGAAGGAGTCCGCGCTCGAGGGGCGCGGCGAGGACGGCAAGGACGTGAAGGTCCTGCCCATCACGCCGGCGCTGCTGGTGGAGCAGGCGGGGGCCCGCGCCCGCGCGGCCGGCGCCCGCGCCGCGGATCCGCTCGCCGAGACGCTCGCCGGCTACCAGTACCGGGTGGCGCCCTACGACGTCCTCTCCATCATCGTGTGGGATCACCCGGAGCTGACCATCCCGGCCGGCGAGTACCGCCCGCCGGAGCAGACCGGCAACCCGGTCAACGCCGACGGCACCATGTTCTACCCGCACGTCGGGGTGGTCGAGGTGGCGGGGAAGACGCTGCCGGAGATCCGCGCGCTCCTCACCGAGCGGCTCCGCAAGTACGTGGCGAACCCGCAGCTCGACGTGCGCGTGGCCGCGTTCCGCGGCAAGCGCTTCCAGGTCACCGGCGAGGTGGTGCAGCCCTCCACGCTCCCGGTCACCGACGTGCCGGTGCGCGTGCAGGACGCCATCGCCTCGGCGAAGGGGCTCACCGCGAACGCCTGGACCCGCACCGTCACGCTCACCCGCGCCGGCAAGACCTACGCGCTCGACCTCCAGGCGCTCTACGAGGAGGGCGACGTCTCGCAGAACTGGCTGCTCCAGGACGGCGACATCCTCAACGTCCCGAGCCGCGAGCAGAACAAGGTCTTCGTGCTGGGCGAGGTGCGGAAGCCCTCGTCGAAGCTGATGGCGAAGGGGCGCATGAGCCTCGCCGAGGCCATCGGCGACTCGGAGGGCTTCGACCCGCTCACCTCGAACCCGGGCGAGGTCTACGTGCTCCGCGGCCGCTACGAGGCGCCGCGCGTCTTCAAGCTCGACGCCTCCAGCGCCGACGCGCTCCTGCTGGCGGTGCAGTTCCAGCTCGAGCCGTACGACGTGGTGTTCGTCTCGCAGTACAAGCTCACCGACTGGAACCGCGTCATGACGCAGATCCTCCCCACCGTGCAGGGCATCTGGCAGACGGTGGACGTCGGCAACCGGACGGGAGTGTACTGATGACCCCGAAGCCCGGAGGCCCCGCCCTGGAGATGGTCGCGGAGCGGCGCGGCGCGCCGTCGCCCGAGCCGGCCTACGACGGCGGCGACGGCGACGAGGTGAGCCTCTCCGAGTACCTCGACGTGCTGGTGCAGGGGCGCTGGCTCATCGCCGGCGCGGCCGCGGTGGCGCTGGTGCTCGGCGTCTCCTACGCGCTGCTCGCCACGCCGGTGTACCGCTCCGACGCGCTCGTGCAGGTGGAGGACAAGAAGGGCGGCACCGGGGCGCTGGGGGATCTCTCGGCGCTGTTCAGCGAGGCCTCGCCGGCCGAGACCGAGATGGAGATCCTCCGCTCGCGCTCGCTGGTCGGGTCGGTGGTGGATACGCTCAAGCTCGAGATCACCGCCGAGCCGCGGCGGTTCCCGGTGGTCGGCCGGTTCCTGGCGCGCCGCCACAAGGACGGCGCGCCGGCCTCGGCCCTGCCCGGCTTCGGGCGCTTCGGCTGGGGCGGCGAGAAGCTCACCATCGGCCGGCTCTCGGTGCCGGAGGACCTCGAGGGCGAGCCGCTCACGCTGGAGGCCCGCGAGGGCGGGCGCTTCGCGCTGCTCGATCCGGACGGCGAGCCGCTCGTGGAGGGCGCGGTGGGCGCGGCCGCCTCGGGCCGGCGCACCGAGGTGTTCGTGGCGGAGCTGGTGGCGCGCCCGGGCACGCAGTTCCGGGTGTCGCACCAGCCGCGCGACGCGGCCATCGCCGCGCTGCAGGAGGACCTGCGCATCTCGGAGAAGGGCAAGAAGACCGGCGTCCTCCAGCTCGCGCTCGAGGACGAGGACCCGGCCCGCGCCGCCGCCATCCTCGACGCGCTCTCCAGCGCCTACCTGCGCCAGAACGTGGAGCGGAAGAGCGCCGAGGCCGAGAAGACGCTCGAGTTCCTGGAGACGCAGCTCCCCGAGCTGCGCGGCAAGCTCGACGTGGCCGAGCGCGACCTCGAGACCTACCGGTCGGCGAAGGGCAGCGTGGACGTCTCCATGGAGACGCAGGCCGCGCTCACCCGCGCGGTGGACATCGAGAAGGCCGCCTCCGAGCTGCAGCTCGAGATCGCCTCCCTGCGCCAGCGCTTCACCGAGGACCACCCGCTCCTCATCGCCGCCCGCCAGAAGATGGGCCGGCTGGAGGAGGAGCGGCGGAACCTCGAGGCGCGCATGCGCAAGCTGCCGGAGGCGGAGCTGGAGTCGGCCCGGCGCCTGCGCGACGTGAAGGTCGCGAACGAGCTGTACCTCACGCTCCTCAACAAGGCGCAGGAGCTGAAGGTCGTGAAGGAGGGCACGGTCGGCAACGTGCGCATCCTCGACGCCGCGCTCGTGCCGCTGAAGCCGGTCGCGCCGAAGCGCGGCGCGGTGGTCGCGCTGGCGCTCCTGCTCGGCCTCGCCGGCGGGGTGGCGCTCGCGTTCGTGCGCCGGGCGCTCGACCAGGGCGTCGAGGATCCGGACGCGCTGGAGCGGGCCACCGGGGTGGGCGTGCACGCGTCGGTGCCGCACAGCACCGTCGAGGTCGCGGCCAACCGCGCCGCGGGCCGGGGCGGGGCGTACCCGGTGCTCGCCCGGAGCGATCCGAACGACCTCGCGGTCGAGGCGCTCCGCAGCCTGCGCACCAGCGTGCAGTTCGCGCTCCTCGAGGCCTCGTCCAACGTGGTCACGGTGGGCGGCCCGGCCCCGGGCATCGGCAAGTCCTTCGTCACCGCGAACCTCGCGTACCTGCTCGCCGAGGCCGGGAAGCGCGTCGCGGTGGTGGACGCCGACCTCCGGCGCGGCCACCTGCACCGCTTCCTGGGCGGCGAGCGCGCGCCGGGCGTGAGCGACGTGCTGAGCGGGCAGCACACGCTCGCGAGCGCGCTGCGCGAGACCACGCACGAGAAGATCGGCCTGCTCACCACCGGCACCATCCCGCCCAACCCGGCCGAGCTGCTCGGCTCGGAGCGCTTCCAGCGCCTGCTCGAGGAGCTGTCGGCGCAGTGGGACGTGGTGGTGGTGGACACCCCGCCCATCCTGGCGGTCGCCGACGCCGCGCTCATCGCGCGCCAGGCGGGCGTGAACCTGTTCGTGGTGAAGGCCGGCAAGCACCCGATCCGCGAGATCCAGGCCGGCCTGCGCGCGCTCACCCGCAGCGGCGCCCGCATCCACGGGATCGTGATGAACGACGTGCGCCTCGACCGCGGCCTGGGCCGGCGCAGCGCGTATCACTACCAGTATTCGTACAAGTAGGGTCCCTCGACCGCCGCTCACCCTTCGACAGGCTCAGGGTGAGCGGTTCTCGGAAGCCGCTCATGGTGAGCGGAGGTCATCCCGCTCACCCCGAGCGTAGCGCCGCGAAGCGGCGCGGAGTCGAGGGGGCCTACGGCCCCGCGATCACCGTCAGGAAGAACGCGGCGCCGCTCTTCTCGCCGGTCACCTGGTGCACGATGCGCTGGCCGCGCTCGACGGTGAGCCGGGACTGGGTGTTGCGCGAGGCGAGCGCGACCTCGAGGGTCACGGTGTTGCCGCGCTGCTCCTGCAGCGTCACGCCCACGTGATCGCCGTCGGGCAGGCTCACGAACTCGGTCTTGCCGCGGGTGAGCGAGACCTCCTGCTCGGAGGTCTGCTCCCAGCGCACGTACGCGAGCGGCGAGAGCTGCCGCTTGAGGTTGGCGAGGCGCGGGTCGATGTGCGGCGGGCCCTTGCGCGAGCCCTTGATGAGCCGGACGTGCACGGGCACGTCGGCCCGGGAGACGGCGGGGGCGAGGGTGACCAGGGCGAGCAGGGCGAGGAGGAACGAGCGGCGGGTCATGACCTCTCCGGGCGGCTCAGGAGCCGGATCCCTCGTCGTCGTCGTCGAGCAGCACCACCGGCCCGTCGGACGTCTGGATGACGGTCGAGACGTTGCCCTCGCTGGAGAACTCGAGGAGCGCCATCTCGCCCGGCTGGCTGCCTTCCCAGCGAACGTACAGGAACACGGCCACCGCCGCCACCGCCGGGGTCAGCGCCGCGGCGGTGCCGCGCCAGTGGCGGCGCAGCCAGGACAGGACGCCGCGGGGGGCGGGCGCCTCGTGCCCGATGCGCGCCATCACCTGGTCCACGAACGGCGCGAAGTCGCGCTCGGCGGCGCGGGCGAGCAGGGCCTCGGAGACGAGCCCCTCGGTGGCGGCCAGGTCGAGCGCGCGGGCCCCGCAGGCGTCGCAGGCCTCGAGGTGCGCCGCGAGCGCGCGCGCCTCCTCGGTGGAGAGCTCGCCCTCGCGGGCGCCGATCATCGGCGCGTACCGGACGCAGTCGCTCTTGGCCCTAACCATCGCCCTGCCCGTCCTCTCCGCCCTCCGGCCCGTCCGCCGCGGCGAGCCCCGCGTACTCGCGGAGCGCGGCCTGCATCTTCTTCCGCGCGTGGAACAGCCGGCTCATCACCGTGCCCTTGTGGATCTCGAGCCGCTCCGCCAGCTCTTCGTACGACAACCCCTCGACCTCGCGCAGTACCAGGATCGTGCGGTGCTTCTCCGGGAGGGTCGCCAGCGCCTCCTGGATCTTGCCGGCCAGCTCGCGCCGGAGCGCGTTCTGCCGCGGGTCGTTGCCGAGCGCGGTCGAGAGGATGCCCTCGCCGCCCTCCTCCAGCTCCGCCTCCTGCACGTCGTCCATGTCCTGCCGCTGCGAGTGCCGCTCCCGCCTCACCGCGTCGATGGAGAGGTGGGTGGTGATGCGGAACACCCAGGTCGAGAAGGCCGAATCGCCCTTGAAGTCGCCGAGGTGGCCGTGGACGCGGACGAACGCCTCCTGGGCGACATCCCAGGCCAGGTCCGGATCTTTCACGATGCCCAGCGCCACGGCGTAGACCTTCCTCTGGTAGCGGACGACGAGCGCGCGGAACGCGTTGGCGTCACCGGCCTTGGCTCTCGTGACCAGCGCGTGGTCGTCGGCTTCCATCGGAGGGACGGGGCGTCCGGGTGGGAAATTCACGGGACGGTGCGGCAGGCTAGCACGGGCGCCGCCGGGGGAGGGTCTCCACGCCGATCGCGCCGCGGCGATCCGCCGCCCGGGCGGAGCGGATCGGCTCACCCCGCGCGTTCCCCCGCGTTATCCTTCCGGGAACCGCCGGAATGTGCGGTGGCTACCACGGTTCGACAGGGGCACATGGCCGGCGCCTACGCAGATATCGCCCGCGTCCTCCAGGGGGCGCGCAGGCGGCAGGTCCGGGTCGTCCTCCTCACGGCGGCGGCCGGGGGCGGCGCCGCGGCCCTGCTCTGCCTGCTCGCCGGCGCGATCGCCCTCTCCGCGGGCGCCCGGACCGGCTTCCGCCTGGTGGCGCTCGCCGGCGCCGGCCTGGCCGTGCTCGGGGCCGCCATCGCCGCCGTCCGGGCGCTCCTCCGCGGGGCGCGCGACGACGAGGCGGCCGCCCGCGCCGTGGCCTCCGGCGAGCCGGCCCTCCGCTCCGCGCTCCTCTCCTCCGTGGAGCTGGCCCGCGCCCGCCCGCTCCTCGCCGCGTCCGGCGAGCTTTCGGTCGAGCTGCTGGACGCGCACCTCGACCTCACCGCCGAGCGGGCCCGCGGGCTCGACCTCGCCCGCGCCATCCCGGACCACGGGGCCCGCCGGGCGGGGTGGGCGCTCGCCGCGGTGCTGGGCCTCCACCTGCTCGGGCTCGCCGGCCTGGGGCAGGGGTTCCGCGCCGCCTACGGCCGCGTCCTCGGGGGCGATCCTCCCGGCGCGCCGGCGGTGCAGGCGGACCCGATCACCGGCGACATCGAGCTGACCTACCGCTACCCGGCCTACATGAAGCGCGACCCGCGCACGCTGTCGGGCACCGGCGGCGAGGTGCGCGCGCCCCGCGGCACCGAGGTCGAGCTGAAGACCCGCGCCGACCGGCCGGTGGTCGCGGCGGAGCTCGTGATCGAGCAGGAGGGGCTGGTGCCCGCTCCCGCTCGCCCTTCGACGGGCTCAGGGCGAGCGGATGACTCGAACTCCGCTCACCCCGAGCCTGTCGAGGGGGGAGCGGCGCAGGGGACCGGGGCCGGGGGCGAACCAGATCCGCTCACCCCGAGCGTAGGCCGGGCGCCAGCCCGGCCGGAGTCGAGGGGCCGTCCTTCGACAAGCTCAGGACGAGCGGATGAATCGAAGTCCGCTCACCCCGAGCCTGTCGAGGGGCGAGCGGACTCCCCCGTCCTGAAGCGCCGCGCCCTCGCCGTCGCCGGCGGCCGGGACCTCTCCGGCCGCTTCGTGGTCGATCAGGGCGGGAGCTATCGCTTCCGCTACCTGGACGCGAAGGGCCGGGTGGTGGCCGAGGGGCCGCCCATCCCCATCGCCGTCGAGGTGGACCTGCCCCCGCAGGCGCGCATCACCGCGCCGGAGCGCCAGCTGGAGGTGGACGCGAACGCGGTGGTGGCGATCGAGTGGCAGGCCGAGGACGACGTGGGCCTGTCCGAGGTGGCGCTCGTGGTGAAGCCGCCGGCGGGCGAGCCGCAGCGCCGCGTCCTGCGCAAGGGCGACGGGCTGCGCCGCGACGGCGGCACGCAGCAGCTCGCGCTCGCGCCGGAGCGGCTCGCCGAGGGCGAGGCGCTCGAGTACTGGATCGAGGCGGTGGACGGCGACACGGTCTCGGGCCCGAAGACCGCCGCCTCCGAGCACCAGCTCGTGAAGGTCTACTCCGAGGCCGAGCACCGCCGCGCGGTGCTGGAGCGCGCGCGCCAGGCGTTCGAGGAGCTGGTGGCGCTGCTCGGCGACCGGCTCGAGACGCTCTCGGACGGTCCGGTCGCGACCGCGGAGCGGCTGCCGGTGGCGCAGCAGCTCGACGCGCGCACGCGCCGGCTCACCGACATGCTGCGCGACGCCGCCCGCGAGCTGCGCCGCGATCCCGCCGGCGCCCGCGAGGTCGCGGCCGCGCTGCAGAACGTGTCCGGGAACGTGCGGGTGGCCGAGCAGCGCGTCGCCGCCCTCCGCGCCGCCATCGGGCAGGCGATCCGCGTGCGGGTGAGGCCGGACGCCTCGCTGGTGCGGAACATGACCTCGGCCGACGCGGCGCTCGACGCCACCATGGAGAAGGGCGTCCTGTACCTCGAGCAGCTCCTCGACAAGCAGCGCGCCCAGGACCTGGTGCGCCTCGCCAAGGACCTGGCCCAGCGGCGCCGCGACCTCGCCGGCCTGCTCGAGAAGTACCGGGCCTCGCCCACCGAGGCCGCGAAGAAGGAGGTCCTCGCCCAGATCTCGCGCATGAAGGACCGGGTGAAGGACCTGCTCGCGCGCATGGCCGAGCTGTCGAAGGGCTTCAACGACGAGCACATGAACGAGGAGGCGCTCGCGGAGCTGGCGAGGTCGCAGGACCTCGTGGGCGGGCTCGACGACGTCGAGAAGAAGCTCGCGGCGGGCGACGTCGAGGGCGCCATGAAGGCGCTCGACCAGCTGGCGGGCGCGATGGACCAGATGCTGGCCGGCCTGGAGCGCACCGCCGGCCGCCCGGACGAGAAGGCGCAGCAGCTCATGAAGGAGATGCTCGCGTTCAAGGACCAGCTCGAGCAGGTGCAGTCGGAGCAGCGGCGCACCGCCGAGGAGACGGACCAGGTGCGCCGGCGCTACCGGCAGAAGATCGCCGACCGCATGAAGGGCGCCGAGGGCGACCTGAAGCGGCTCGCCGAGCTGGCCGGCAAGGCGCGGCAGGACCTCGACCGCGCCGAGCCCGGCGTCACCATGCGCGCCGAGCCGGAGTACGAGCTGTCGCGCGAGGCGCTGAAGGACCTGGAGCGGGCGCTGGGGATGCGCGAGCTGGAGGGCGCGGCCGAGGCGGTGATGCGGGCGCAGCCGTCGGTGGAGCGGCTCGCGATGGAGCTCGACGAGGACGCGGCGCTCGGCGACCGCGGCGCGCCGCTCACCGGCCGCGAGCCGGAGCAAGTGGCCGACGCGCGCAAGCACGCCATGGACGCGGTGCCGAAGGTGCGCGAGATCCGCGAGAAGCTGCAGCGCATGTTCCCGGACCCGCGCCAGGTGCTGGGCCAGGAGGAGCAGCGGAAGCTGGGCGAGCTCGCGCAGAAGCAGGACCAGCTCGAGCGCAAGGCGGGGCGGCTCCAGTCGCAGCTCTACGACCTCTCGCAGAAGGCGCCGGTGTTCCCGCCCTCGGCGCAGCAGGAGCTGTCCGAGTCGCGCGGCCACATGGGCGAGGCGGCCGCCGAGCTGGGCGCCCGCAACCCGCAGCGCGGCCACGGGCAGCAGGAGCTGGCCATGGACGCGCTCTCGCGCCTGCAGAAGGGGCTCGAGGAGGCGGCGAAGAAGGGCGGCGGGTCGGGCGGGGGCCAGGGCTTCCCGTTCCCGTTCGCGGAGTCGGGCAGCGAGCAGGAGGGCGACGGCCGCGAGGCCTCGCGCGAGAAGGTGAAGATCCCGGGCGCCGAGGCGCACCGCGTGCCCGAGGAGTTCCGCAAGGACCTGCTCGACGCCATGAAGCAGGGCGCGCCGGAGCGGTACCGCGGCGAGGTGCAGCGCTACTACGAGGAGCTGGTCAAGTGAGGGCCGCCATCGCCCGATGCGAGCCGTCGCCGCCCGTCCTTCGACAGGCTCAGGACGAGCGGTGTTCGGGAGGTTCGCTCGCGGTGAGCCCGTCGAACCGCGAGCGGAAGCGCAGGATCGCTGCAGGGCTCCTCGCGGCGCTGGCGCTCGTCGTGATGGTGCCGGCCTCGGCTCAGGCCGCCCCTTCGACTCCGGCGCGGCCTGGCGGCCGCGCCTACGCTCAGGGTGAGCGGACAGAGGTGGACCGCACCGCCTTCAAGGCCCTGAAGCTCCTCGCGCAGGAGGACCTGCCTGCGGCTCGGGCGCTGCTCGAGCCGCTCGAGCCGTTCGAGGACGCGCCGGACGCGGTGAAGCTCGCCGGCGGCGTGCTGCGCTTCTTCGACCAGCGCTACGACGACGCCATCGCGCTCATCACCGCCTCCGGCGCGGGCAAGGCGGGCGGCTACCTGGAGCTGGCGCGGGCGGCGCGCGAGGTCACGAAGGACCACGCCCGCTCCGAGAGCGAGCACTTCGTCGTGTCCTACCCGAAGGGCAAGGACGAGGTGCTGGTGCCGTACCTGGTGGACGCGCTGGAGCGGCAGCGCGCCGCGCTCTCGAAGGCGCTCGGCGAGCCGCCGGCGCGCCGGCTCACCGTCGAGATCGTGAACGACGTGAAGGAGCTGGCGAAGGTCTCGACGCTCACCGAGGCGGAGATCCGCACCAGCGGCACGGTGGCGGTGGCGAAGTTCGGCAAGCTCATGCTGCTGTCGCCGAAGGCGCTGCTCAAGGGCTACGACTGGCTCGACACCGCCGCGCACGAGTACACGCACGACGTCGTCACCGCCCGCACCGGCAACCGCGCGCCCATCTGGCTGCAGGAGGGGCTCGCGAAGTGGTTCGAGTCCGCCTGGCGCGGGCGGGTCGATCCGCTGAGCCCGATCTCGGCGGCGCTGGTGAAGGACGCGATCGCGAAGAACACGCTCGTCACCTTCCAGGAGATGCACCCCTCGCTCGCGAAGCTCCCGTCGCAGGAGCGGGCCGCGCTCGCCTACGCGCAGGTGGTGCTGGCGGTGGAGTACCTGGTGAAGCGCTCCGGGCCGGAGGTGCTCGCGCGCGTCACCGGCCTGGTGGGCGAGGGCGTCGAGGCCGACGAGGCGGTGGCGCGGGCCACCGGGATGCCGTTCGAGCGGTTCCTGGGCGAGTGGCGGAAGTACATGGCGGCGCGCCCGCTCCCGCGCGGCGGCGAGCACGAGCTGAAGAAGCTCCGCTTCAAGGACGACCCGAAGCACGGCGGCGCCTGGGCCGAGTGGGCCGAGATCCCGGACCCGGAGGCGCGCGGCTTCGCGCGGCTCGGCGAGATCTACCGCGCGCGCGGGCGCTGGGCGGCGGCGCGCATCGAGTACGGCAAGGCGCATGCGCGCGTGGGCGCACGGTTCCCCATCCTCTCGGGTCAGCTCGCGCTCGCCGCGACCATGTCCGGCGAGGGCGAGGAGGCCGAGCAGGTGCTCCGCGGCGCGCTCGACTGGAACCCCGACTACCCGGCCCTGAACGTCCAGCTGGCGCGGCTCCTGTACGAGCGCAAGGAGCTCGCCGCCGCGCGCGACCGGCTGCTGGTCGCGAACCGGCAGGACCCCTTCGACCCGGAGATCCACGCCGGCCTGGCCCGCGTGCTCACCGCGCTCGGCGACCCCGGCGGCGCGTCGCGCGAGGCGCGGTTCGAGCGGATACTGGGCGGCCGAGACGCAGAGGGCGCACGCCCGGAGGAGCACCCATGACCGACGTCCCGAACGCCCCGCCGCCCCTCCCCGCCCCCGAGTCCGACCTGCGCGCCGTGCAGGAGCTGCACGAGGCGCGGCGCATGCTGCTCGGCGAGATCGAGAAGCGCATCGTGGGCCAGCGCGAGGTGGTGGACGCGCTGCTCGTGGCGCTGTTCGCGCGCGGGCACTGCCTGTTCGTGGGCGTGCCCGGTCTCGCGAAGACCCTGCTCATCTCCACCGTGGCCGAGGTGCTCGACCTCTCCTTCAACCGCATCCAGTTCACGCCCGACCTGATGCCCTCCGACATCACCGGCACCGACGTGCTGGAGGAGGACCACACCACCGGGCGCCGCGCCTTCCGGTTCGTGCAGGGGCCGATCTTCGCGAACCTCTTGCTCGCCGACGAGATCAACCGCACGCCGCCGAAGACGCAGGCGGCGCTCCTGCAGGCCATGCAGGAGTACCGGGTCACCGCCGGCGGCGAGACCTACCCGCTCGACCTGCCGTTCCTGGTGTTCGCGACGCAGAACCCCATCGAGCAGGAGGGCACGTACCCCTTGCCCGAGGCGCAGCTCGACCGCTTCATGTTCTACGTGCCGGTCGGCTACCCGAGCGCGACCGAGGAGCTGGAGATCGTCCGCTCCACCACCGTCGCGAAGCGCCCGGCGCTCCGGCGCATCCTCTCGCCCTCCAAGATCCGCGAGCTGCAGGACCTCGTCCTCCGCGTCCCCGCCGCCGACCACGTCATCCAGTACGCCGTCGAGCTGGTGCGCCGCACCCGCCCGAACGAGCCCGGCGCGCCGCAGTTCGTGAAGGAGAACGTCTCCTGGGGCGCCGGCCCGCGCGCCAGCCAGTACCTCATCCTCGGCGCCAAGAGCCGCGCCATCCTCGACGGCCGCATGGCCGCGAGCGAGGAGGACGTGAAGGCGCTCGCGAAGTACGTGCTCGTGCACCGCGTGATCACGAACTTCCGCGCCGAGTCCGAGGGCGTCACCAGCGCCCAGATCGTGGAGCGGCTGCTGGAGGGGAAGTGAGCGAAGGGGGTAGGCAGGGCAGTTGCACCCCGCTCATGGTTCGTCCCTCGACTCCGGCCGCGCCTGACGGCGCGGCCTACGCTCGGGATGAGCGGGGGTTCAAATGATCCGCTCACCCTGAGCGTAGGCGGGCCGAAGGCCCGCCGGAGTCGAAGGGTCACCCCGAGCGGATTCCAGCCCGCTCACCCTGAGCTTGTCGAAGGGTGAGCGGGGGACGCGGAGCAGGCAAGGCAGTTGCACCCCGCTCATGGTTCGACAGGCTCACCATGAGCGGAGCGTCAGATGGCTCACCAGCGCGGGATCCACTTCTTCGTGTACATGCTTCGTTGCAGCGACGGCAGCTACTACGTCGGCCACACCGACGACCTGGACACGCGCGTGGCCCAGCACCAGGACGGCGCGTTCGGCGGATACACCGCCACCCGCCGCCCCGTCGTGCTGGTCTGGAGCGCCGAGTTCGCGAGCCGGGACCAGGCGTTCCTGCGCGAGCGCCAGGTGAAGCGCTGGGGCCGGGCCAAGAAGGAGGCGCTCATCCGCGACGACTGGGGCGAGATCCGCCGGCTGGGGCTCGGACGCGACCGGCCGGATCGCGGCCCCTCCAACGGCGAAGGCCCTCCCCGATGACCGACCCCCGCAAGCCCCCGCTCCTCGACCCCGCGGTCCTCGCCCGGCTCGGGACGCTGAAGCTGCGGGTGCGCGCCATCACCGAGGGCGTGCTCACCGGGCTCCACAAGTCGCCGCACCACGGGCAGTCGGTCGAGTTCGCGGAGCACAAGGAGTACGCGCCGGGCGACGAGATCCGGCACATCGACTGGAAGGCGTACGGGAAGTTCGACAAGTACTACGTGAAGCGCTTCGAGCAGGAGACGAACCTCCGCGCGTACCTGGTGGTGGACGCGTCCGGCTCGATGGGCTACCGCTCCGACCCCGCCGGCATGACCAAGCTCGAGTACGCGAGCGCGCTGGCGGCCTCGCTCGCGTACCTGCTGGTGCGCCAGCAGGACGCGGCCGGGCTGGTGCTGGTGCAGGGGCAGGTGGCGGGCGCCATCCCGCCGCGCGCCTCGGCCGGGCACCTCGTGCCGGTGCTGGACGCGCTCGAGTCCGCGAAGGCCGAGGGGACGACGCGGCTCGCGGCCGCGGTGGACTGGGTGATCGAGCACGCGCCGCGCCGCTCGTCGGTGCTGGTGTTCTCCGACCTGTTCGACCCCGACGCCCAGGTGCTCCGGCAGCTCGCCCAGCTCGGACGGCGCAAGCACGAGGTGACGCTGTTCCACGTGCTCGACCGCGCCGAGCTGGAGTTCCCGTTCGACGACCCGACGCTGTTCCTCTCCATGGAGGACACGCGGCAGGTGGAGGCGCACGGGCGCGACGTGCGGAAGGGCTACCTCGACGTGCTGGGGCGCTGGCTCGAGGAGGTGAAGCGCACCGCCGCCGAGGCCGACGTGGACTACGCGCTCTGCCGCACCGACCGGCCGCTCGAGGAGGTGCTGCTCCCGTTCCTGGCGCGGCGCGAGAGGTCGGCGGCGTGAACCTCGGCTTCGGGAACCCGGCGCTGCTCTGGGGGCTGCTCGCCGCGGCCATCCCGCTCGTCGTGCACCTGTTCTTCCGCCGGCGCCCGCGGCCGACGCCCTTCCCCGCCATCGACTTCGTGCTCCGCGCGCGCCGCGAGACGCAGCGCCGGCTGCGCCTGAAGAAGGTGCTGCTCTTCACCGCGCGCACGCTGCTCCTCGCCGCCATCGCCGCCGCCATCGCGCGCCCGCGCGCCGAGCAGCCCGGCGACCCGGCCCAGGCGGTCGCCCGCGGCCCGCGCGCCACCGCCATCGTGCTCGACGCCTCCGGGTCGATGCGCTACCGGCTCGGCAACCGCCCGCTGTTCGACCGCGCCCGCGCCGACGCGCTCGGCGCGCTCGCGGCGCTCGCGCCGGAGGAGCCGGCCACCGCGGTGGTGTGCGGGGCCGGCGCGCCGCAGGCCGAGGCGCCCTCGTTCGACCGCGCCGCGGTGCGCCGCGTGCTGGAGCGCGCGCAGCCGAGCGCGGCCTACTCCGACCTGAGCGCCTGCGTGGGCGCGGCGCTCCGCGCGCTCGTCTCGGCGAAGGCGCAGGAGGGCCTGCCGAAGCGCGTGGTGGTCGCGACCGACCTCGCCGCCTCGGCCTGGCGGCTCGACGGGCCGGCGCCGGCGGTCGAGGGGCCGCAGGGCGCGGTGCGCCCGGAGGTGAGCGTGCTCGACGCCGCCCGTGGCGAGGGGCTCCCCAACCACGCGGTGGTGGGGCTCGAGGCCGAGCCGGATCCCGCTGCCGGCCCGCGCGGCTACCGCGTCACCGCGCTCCTCGCGAACCACGCCGCCGCGCCGCTGAAGGACGCGCCGCTCCTGCTCACCGTCGGCACCGGCCCCGCCGCGAAGACGCCCATCCGCGCCTTCACCGAGGTGCCGGCGGGCGGCGCCACCCGCAAGTCGCTGCTGCACGCGTTCGCGGAGGGCGGGCCGGCGGTGGTGCAGGTGAGCCTGCCCGAGGACGGGCTGCCCGACGACGACGCCCGCGCGCTCACGCTGGTGGTGCCGCGCGAGGTGCGGGCGCTGGTGGTGGACGGCGCGCCCTCGCCGGTGAAGTACCGCGACGAGGCGTACTTCGTGGAGTCGGCGCTCGCCTCGCCCGCCTCGCCGGTGCGCCCCACGCTGGTGGACGCGGAGGCGTTCCCGCGCACCGACCTGTCGAAGTTCGACGTGGTGTTCCTGCTCAACGTCCGCACGCTCGGGGGCAAGGCCGCGGAGCTGGCCCGCTTCGTCGAGGCGGGCGGCGGGCTGTTCGTGTCGCTCGGCGACCAGGTGGATCCGGAGCTGTACGGCCGCGAGCTGGGACCGCTCCTCCCCATGCCGCTCCACGTGGAGAAGACCGCCGGCGCGCGCGGCGATCCGGCCGGCGCGCTGCGGGCGGCCCGCTTCGCCGAGGTCGCCTGGGACCACCCGGCGCTCTCGATCTTCACCGGCGACGCGCGCGAGGGGCTGCTCGGGGTCCGGACCGGCCGCTACATGCTGGCGAAGCCCGGGGCCCGCGGCGCCGCCCCGCAGGTGCTCATGAGCTTCGACGACGGCGCGCCGGCGCTCGTCGAGGCGCGGCGCGGCCGCGGGCGCGTGATGCTCTTCACCTCCAGCGCCGACCGCGACTGGACCGACTGGCCCATCCGCACCAGCTTCCTGCCCGCCATGCAGCGCTTCGCCGGCTACCTCGCCGGCGCGCTGGAGGAGCGGCGCGAGCCGCCCAGCGTGGTGGGCGCGCGGCGGAAGCTCCGGCTCGGCCAGGGCGAGGCGCTCGTGTCGCTCGTCGGGCCGGACGGCCGCGAGCGGTCCCGCGCCGAGCTGGAGCGCGACGGGCTGACCGAGGAGAAGCCGGGCGTGCTGGAGCTGTCGCCGGCGGAGCCGGGCCTGTGGCAGGTGAAGATCGCCGCCGGCGGGCAGCAGCGGGTCGAGCCGCGGCTCGCGTTCGCGGTCGCGTTCGACCCCCGCGAGTCGGACACCCGCCGGCTCGAGCCCTCGGAGCTGACCGCCTGGTTCGGCGGCGCCGCGCACGCCCGGGTGGACGGCGACGCGCGGGGCGCGGGCGAGCGGCAGCTCCCGCTCTGGTCCATCCTGCTCGCGCTGGGGGTGGCCGCGTTCTTCCTGGAGGGGCTGTTGCTGGCGTGAGCCGGTTCCTCGGCTAGGATCCGCCCCGTGCCCACCCCGACCTCCCTCGACGCCCAGGTCGCCGGCCTGTTCTGCGTCGGCTTCGACGGCAAGACCGCCTCGCCCGAGGTGCTGGAGCTCATCCGCCGCGGCGTCCACGGCGTGGTGCTGTTCGCCCGGAACGTGGAGAGCGCCGAGCAGGTGGCGGCGCTCACCGCCGAGCTGAAGCGCGCGGCGGGGCGGCCGCTCCTCGTCGCGGTGGACCAGGAGGGCGGGCGGGTGGCGCGGCTGCGGGCGCGCCACGGCTTCACCGAGCTGCCGCCCATGCGCGCGGTGGGCGAGGTCGGCGACGCCGGGCTGGCCCGCGAGGTGGGCGCGCTGCTGGGCCGCGAGCTGCGGGCGGTCGGGATCGACCAGGACTACGCGCCGGTGGTGGACGTGGACACCAACCCCGCCAACCCGGTCATCGGCGACCGGAGCCTCTCCCGCGATCCGGAGAGGGTCGGCCGGCTCGGCGCCGCCATCGCGCTCGGGCTCCAGTCGGCCGGGGTGGCCGCCTGCGCGAAGCACTTCCCCGGCCACGGCGACACGAGCCAGGACTCGCACACCGACCTGCCCCGCCTCCCGCACGCGCTGGAGCGGCTCCGGGCGGTGGAGCTGGCGCCGTTCCGCGCGCTGGCGCGCGCCGGGGTGGCCTCGGTGATGACCGCGCACGTGGTGTTCGAGGCGCTCGACCGCGACCGCCCGGCCACGCTCTCGCCGGCGGTGATGCGGCTCCTGCGCGAGGAGGTCGGGTTCGACGGCTGCGCCATCTCCGACGACCTCGAGATGGAGGCGGTGGCCGGGCACTTCCCGCTGGAGGAGTCGGCGCCGGGGGCGGTGGCGGCCGGGGTGGACGCGCTGCTCGTGTGCCACTCGCCCGCGGTACAGCACCGGGCCATCGACCTGGTGCGGGCCGCGGTGGAGGCGGGTCGCATCCCCGAGGAGCGGGTCGCCGAGGCCCGGGGCCGGGTGGGTCGGCTGCTCGCGTACGCGGGTCCGCCGCCGGACCCGGCCCGGGTGCGCGAGCGGCTGCGGACGCCGGAGCACCTGGCGCTGGTCGAGAACGTGCCGGCCCTGGAGATCGGCCGCGACCCCACCGCCTGACGGTAACTTGTGGGGCGGTCCCCGCCTCGACTAGATTTCGTTCCTCGCGTGCCCGCGCCCACCGCCGCCTGCCCGAGCTGCCGCGCGCCGCTCACCGCCGACGAGATCCTCGACGCCGGCACGCTCGCCTTGCCCGACGCGCCGCTGCTCACGCTCCGCTGCCCGCGCTGCGAGGGCGACGCCTGGGCGCGGCTCGGCGAGGGGGCCATCGAGCTTGGCGCCGCGCCGGACGACGCGGCCCGCTTCGCGCCTACCGCAACCGCCCCGGCGCCCGGCCTCTCGGTCCGGCCCGCCGCGACCTGGCTCGACTGCTGGCACGCCGGCCGCTACCGGCGCTTCCCGGCGCGGCCGGGCTGACCTCGCGCTCCGCCGCCTCGAGCCGCAGGAACGCGTCCAGGATCGCCTCGCGCATCGCGCCCTGGTGGCGCAGCACCGCCGACACGTGTCCCGCCGGCAGCCAGCGCAGCTCGCAGCCCCAGTGCGCGGCGATGCGGGCCATCTCCGCCGGCGGCACCACGCCGTCCGCGGCGGTGCCCACCACGATGGCGGCGCCCGGCGCGACCGGCGGCGGCAGGGCGCACACCGAGAAGCGCGACAGGCCGGCGCACAGCTCCACCCGCGCCGCCTCGCGGTCCGCCGCGTCGCCCGCCAGCGCCGCCCAGTCCGGCACGTCGCGCAGCACGCCGGAGAGGAGCACCGAGTCCGGCGAGCAGGAGGGCGCGAGCGGCACGGTCGCGACCGGCCACGGCATCGAGGCGCCCACCATGGCCGCGAGCTGCCCGCCCATGCTGTAGCCGGTGACGCCCACCCGCGGCGCGCCCAGCGCCTCGCGCGCCCAGGCGAGGAGCGCGCGGCCCTCCTGGAAGGTGGCGGCGCCCATCAGGTAGAGGTCGGAGACCGAGCGCACCGCGTGGCGCGCCTGCCGCTCCGGGCGGCGCGCGCCGTAGAACGCGTTCTCGAGCACGATCGCGCCGATCCCGTGCGCGAGCAGCGGGGCGGCGAAGCGGAGCCGCATCGCGAACCCCTGGTCGCCCGAGGCGGCGAGGTGCACCGCCACCCCGCGCAGCGGGACCTCGGGCATGAGCACCTGGACGCGCGCGGCGCGGGCGCAGCCGGGGAGGCGCGACTCGGGGCTGCGGAAGGAGCCGTCGCGGAGCGTGCCGCCGTGCGCGGCCCGCGGCGGGCCCAGCGAGACGTCGACCCGGGCCGGGGCCCGCCGGGCGAGGGGCAGCGGCTGGAGCCTCTTCACCAGCCGCCGATCGCCCCAGCCGTCCGCGAAGAACCGCGGCCCGGCGGCGGTCAGCCCGAAGAGGACGTCGAGGACGTGCAAGTCTCGCTCCGCGTCAAAGGTGCGACCTGCGCGCACGGACGGGGAGCCGCTCCAATGGCCGTTCACCCTGAGCGTAGGCCGGGCCCAGCCCGGCCGGAGTCGAAGGGGCCTGAGCCTGTCCGAAGGCAGGCGGGCAGGCGCGGGGTCAGGCCCGGTCGAGGATCTGCAGCGCCACCAGGCCGTACAGGAACGCGTACACCACGTGCGCGGGCCGGTGCGCGAGGTGCACCAGCTCGGCGAGCGTGCGCGTGCCGTCCACCTTGGGCAGCAGCTCGGCCTCCCAGCGGTCGAGCTCCACCTCGTGCAGCCCGTAGGCGGGCTGCGTCGAGGGGATGAGGCGGTCCTCCGGGGCCAGCAGCCGGAAGAGCCGCTCGGGGCGGTACAGCTTCTTCACGCCCCGGCTGATGAGGCTGGCGGGTGGCAGCTCGATCCGCACCGCCTCCTGCGCGGCGCGGTCGGTGAAGTGCAGCCGGTACGCGCCCTCCTCCCAGGCGAACACCGAGTACGCGATCGATTTCACCTGCTGTGCGAGGTAGTAGAGCCGCTCGGTCTCCTGCAGCAGCCCCAGCTCGACCATGATCTCGCCGGTGCGCCGGCGGCTGCGCTCGGCCTCGGCGCGCACCTGCTCGAGCTGCGCGGACGAGAGCTTCCCCACCCGCACCAGGAACGCGCCGAAGCGGTCGGTGACGAGGTTGGAGATGGCGAAGCAGGGCCGGCCCGCGTCGAAGAAGATGGTCTTCTTCACCTTGCCCTTCTGCAGCGTGAGCGCGCCGGTCTGCTGGGCCAGGTGGAAGGCGGTGACGAGGTGCGGGAGGTTGTCCTCGAGGCGTCCCTCTGTGCGGGAGAGGTCCGGGACCGGCGTCGCCGACGGGCGCGGCGTGGGGACCGGCGCGCGCGGGCGGGGCGGCGGCACCACCGGCCCCGCGGTGACCGCCTCGCCGCGCAGCACCGCCGGGCCCTTCCCGTCCTCGGTCACCACCACCCGGCCGGTCAGCTCCATCGCGGCCACCGGCTCGTCCGACTCGACCGCCACCTCCACGTCGAAGTCGGGCTCGGGGGCGGCGGCCGCCCGCCGGACGGGCGGCGGCGTCGCGCCGGCCCGCGCCGGCATCGGCATCGGCGTGGGCGTGTCGCTCGGCGGCGGCAGGAGGGCGCGGAGCGCGTCCATGAGCTTGCGGGCGTCGAACGGCTTCTCGAAGTAGCCGGACGCGCCGTGCTGGGCGCTCGCCTCGGTGGCCGCCCGGCCGCCCTTGAAGACGCCGGTCATGAACACGAACGGCACCTTCGCGTTCCGGAGCGCGTGGGCGACGTCGTAGCCCATCATGTCGGGGAGCAGCACGTCCACCACCGCCGCGGCGGGCTTCACCGGCGCCAGCCGGTCGATGGCGGCGCGGCCCCGGTTCACGGTCACGGGGGTCCAGCCCTCCGACTCCACCAGGCGGGCGAGGAGCGTGAGCAGCTCCTGGTTGTCGTCCACCAGCAGGATCGTCGGCGCCGGCATCGCGTCGCGCACCATACCGGCGGGTCAGGCCGCCGATCAACGACCGCGTCATGTGAACACGGGACACACCAGGTATACCGACCGTCCGGTCAGCCCCGACCGGTGCGCCGTCCGGCGAGCGCAAACGTGGCCCAGGCCTCGGGCGTGTGCTAAAAAATCGTGCTTTCTCTGCCACTTCGGAGGCCTGATGCTGCGCTTCCCCCGCGCGCTGCCCCTCGTCGTCGCCGCCCTGGCCGTCCTCGCCTGCGAGAAGAAGAAGCCGGAGGGCGCCGCCGCCCCCGCGCCCGCCGGGGCCGGCGCGGTCGCGACGGGCGACCGGATCCTGCTCGGCCACGTCGGCTCGCTCACCGGCTCCGAGGCCACCTTCGGCGACTCGACGGACAAGGGCATCCAGCTCGCCATCGAGGAGGTCAACGCGAAGGGCGGCGTGAAGGGCAAGCCGCTCGCGCTCAAGACCTACGACAACCAGGGAAAGCCGGAGGAGTCCGCCATCGCGGCGACGCGCCTCGTGCTCCAGGACCGCGTGGCGGTGCTGCTCGGCGAGGTCGCCTCCACCCGCTCCCTCGCCATGGCGCCCATCGCCGACGCGAACCGCGTCCCGATGATCACGCCGTCGTCCACCAACCCGCGCGTCACCAAGGAGAACGGGAAGGTCCGCCCCTACGTGTTCCGCGTGTGCTTCATCGACCCGTTCCAGGGCACGGTGATGGCGAAGTTCGCGCGCGACCACCTGAAGATCTCGCGGGTGGCGGTGCTGCGCGACGTGGGCAACGACTACTCGATGGGCCTCGCCGACTTCTTCCTGGCGAAGTTCAAGGAGCTCGGCGGCACCATCGTGGACGACCAGAGCTACAAGGCCGGCGACCAGGACTTCAAGGCGCAGCTCACCAACATCAAGGGCAAGAACCCCGAGGCCATCTACGTCCCCGGCTACTACACCGACGTGGCGCTCATCGCGCGCCAGTCGCGCGAGCTGGGCATGAAGCAGCCGCTCATGGGCGGCGACGGCTGGGACTCGGCCCGCCTCTACGAGATCGGCGGCAAGGCGCTCGAGGGCTCCTACTTCTCGAACCACTACTCGCCCGAGGATCCCGCCCCGCGCATCCAGGACTTCGTGAAGCGCTACAAGGAGCGGTTCGGCGCGGTGCCCGACTCGCTCGCCGCCCAGGGCTACGACGCGGCCCGCATCGCCGCCGACGCCATGGGCCGGGCGAAGGACCTCTCCGGCGAGGCCATCCGCGACGCGCTCGCCGCGACGCGCGACTACCCCGGCGTCACCGGGGTCATCTCCATCGACGCCGACCACGACGCGGTGAAGCCCGCGGTGGTGCTGGAGATCAAGGGCAACGCCGGCCACTACGTCGCGACCGTGCAGCCGGACCAGCCGCAGGCCGCGAAGTAGCGGCCGGGCCGCGGAGACCGATCCTTAGTGACCGAGTTCCTGCAGCACCTCGTCAACGGCCTGTCGCTCGGGACCATCTACGCCCTCATCGCGCTGGGCTACACGATGGTCTACGGCGTCCTGAAGCTCATCAACTTCGCCCACGGCGACGTGTACATGGTGGGCGCGTTCGCCGGGTACTACCTCGGCAGCGTCACCGGCACCGACCGCGCGCCGGGGATGGTGGGCGCGGCGCTCGTCACCCTGGGTGCGATGGCGATCTGCGGCGCGCTCGGCTACCTCATCGAGCGCTTCGCCTACCGGCCGCTCCGCAACCGCGCCCGGCTCACCGCGCTCATCACCGCCATCGGCGTGTCGTTCCTGCTCGAGTACGGCTTCCAGCTCTCGCCCATGATCCGCTCGCCGGTGGAGTTCCCGCCCGGCCCGAGCCCGCGCTTCTTCCCGGCGCTCCTCGAGCTGGGCGAGCCGCTCACGTTCCTCGGCGTCACCGTGCCGCGCATCGACCTGCTCGGCCTGGCGGTGGCGCTCGTGCTCATGACCGGGCTGCAGCTCATCGTCTACCGGACCCGCTTCGGCATGGCCATGCGCGCCGCCTCCTTCGACCCGCAGGTCGCCGGCCTGATGGGCATCCCGGTGAACCGGATCATCTCCTGGACCTTCGTGCTGGGCAGCGCGCTCGCCGCCGCGGCCGGCATCATCAACGCCTCCTCGCGGCCCAAGATCGAGCCGCTGTTCGGCCTCATGAGCGGCCTGAAGGCGTTCGTGGCGGCGGTGCTCGGCGGCATCGGCTCGGTGCCCGGCGCGATGGTGGGCGGGCTCGTGCTCGGGCTCACCGAGGAGTACGTGGCGGGCTACACCAGCTCGCAGTACCGCGACGCCATCGCGTTCACCGTGCTCATCCTGGTGCTGCTGGTCCGGCCCGAGGGCCTGTTCGGGCGCGCCACGGTGGAGAAGGTCTAGTGGCGCGCGCCCGGGCCGTCCTCCGCTCCGTCCTGCCGTTCCTGGTGGGCCTGCCCATCCTGCTCGCCGTCCAGGCGCTCTCGCCGCCCGACTACACGCTCATCCTCGTGAACGTGGGCGTGAACGTGATCCTGGCGGTCTCGCTCAACGTGGTGAACGGCTTCACCGGGCAGTTCAGCCTGGGCCACGCCGGCTTCATGGCGGTGGGCGCGTACACCGCGGCCAAGATCACCCTCGCCTTCTCCGGCGTGCAGCTCGCCTTCCTGCCCGAGGCCGTCTCCGACCAGCTCGTGTTCGCGCTCGCGCTCGGGGCCTCGATGCTCACCGCGGCGGCGGCGGGCTTCCTGGTGGGCATGCCGTCCCTGCGCCTGCGCGGCGACTACCTCGCCATCGTCACCCTCGGCTTCGGCGAGATCATCCGCTCGCTCATCGAGAACATGAAGTTCCTGGGCCAGGCCACCGGCCTCTCCGGCCTGCCGCCGTACACCAACATCGCCTGGGTGGGCGTCTCCGCCATCGCCACGGTGGTGATGGCGCGGCGCCTCGCGGTCTCGACGCAGGGGCGCGCGCTGTTCGCCATCCGCGAGGACGAGGTGGCGGCCGAGGCCATGGGCGTGGACACCACCGGCTACAAGGTGCGCGCGTTCGTGATCTCGTCCGCGTACGCGGGCCTGGCCGGCGGGCTCATCGCGCACGCCATCCTGCTCACCACCCCGCGCATGTTCACGTTCGTGCGCTCGATCGAGGTGGTGGTGATGGTGGTGCTGGGCGGCCTCGGCTCCATCACCGGCTCGGTGGTGGCGGCGGTGGTGCTCACGGTGGCGCTGGAGGGGCTCCGCGAGTTCCAGCAGTACCGCATGGTCGCCTACGCGGCCGGGCTCATCGTGCTCATGCTGCTCCGCCCGCAGGGCATCTTCGGCACCCGCGAGCTGTGGGACCTGGCGCCGTTCCGCCGGCTGCCGCGGCCGCGCCCGTTCGGCGGGCGCGCCTCCACCGGCCCGGAGGGCGCCTCGCCCACCGCGGTGCGCGACGACTCCACCCACGGGGGCCGGCCGTGATCCCGCTCCACGTGAAGTCGGTCACCATGCGCTTCGGCGGCCTGAAGGCGCTCTCGTCCTTCAGCCTCTCGCTCGCGCCCGGCGAGCTGGTCGGGCTCATCGGGCCGAACGGCGCCGGCAAGACCACCGCCTTCAACGCCATCACCGGCGTGTACCGGCCGAGCGAGGGCGAGGTGGTGGTGGCCGGCGAGGTGGTGAACGGGCAGCGGCCCCACCAGATCTGCGCCCGCGGCATCGCCCGCACCTTCCAGAACATCCGCCTGTTCCGGGAGCTGTCGGCGCTCGACAACGTGCGCATCGCCTGCCACGCCGGCGCGCGCACCGGCTTCTTCGACGCGCTGCTGCTCACCGGCCGCCACCGCGAGGAGGAGGCCCGCATCCTGGAGCGCGCCGAGCGCTACCTCGAGGTGATGGGGCTCTCGCACCGCCGCGGCGAGATCGCCCGCAACCTCCCGTACGGCGAGCAGCGCCGGCTCGAGATCGCGCGCGCGCTCGCCACCGGGCCCAAGGTGCTGTGCCTGGACGAGCCCGCCGCGGGCATGAACGCGGCCGAGAAGCTCGAGCTCATGGCGCTCATCCGCGACCTCCGCGATCGCTTCGGCCTCGCCATCCTGGTGATCGAGCACGACATGCGGCTCGTGATGGGCGTCTCCGAGCGCGTGCTGGTGCTCGACCACGGCGTCACCATCGCCGAGGGGAAGCCGGAGGCGATCCGGAAGGACCCGAAGGTGATCGAGGCGTACCTGGGCGACGCGTACCTCGAGGAGAAGCACATCGAGCGGCCGGCCGGGCCGGGGGCGCACCCGTGAGCGGGCCCATCCTGCAGGTCGACGGGCTGCGGGTGCACTACGGCGCCATCGAGGCGCTGCGCGGCCTCTCGCTCGAGGTCCCGGACGGCCAGGTGGTGGCGCTCATCGGCGCGAACGGCGCGGGCAAGACCACCACGCTCCGCGCCGTCTCCCGCATGATCCGCGCCTCCGGCGGCGCGGTGCGCTTCCGCGGCGAGGACGTGACCCGGCTGCCCTCGCACGCGCTGGTGGCGCGCGGCATGGCCCACGCGCCCGAGGGGCGCGGCATCTTCCTCAACCTGACCGTGCGCGAGAACCTCGAGCTCGGCGCCTACCTGCGCCGCGACCGCGCCGGCATCCTGCGCGACGCCGAGCGCGCCTATGCGCTCTTCCCCATCCTGGCGGAGCGGCGCACGCAGGTGTGCGGCACGCTCTCCGGCGGCGAGCAGCAGATGCTGGCGGTGGCGCGCGCGCTCATGAGCAAGCCGCGCCTCATGCTGCTCGACGAGCCGTCGCTCGGGCTCGCGCCGCAGGTGGTGGAGAAGATCTTCACCGTGCTGCGCGAGGTGAACCGCGAGGGCGTGGCGCTCCTGCTCGTCGAGCAGAACGCGCACAAGGCGCTCCAGCTCGCCCACCGCGCCTACGTGCTCGAGACCGGCAACATCGTCATGCAGGGCACCGGCGCCGAGCTGCTCGCCTCGCCCGAGGTGCGGAAGGCGTACCTGGGGGAGTGAAGCGTTCGCTCATCCCGAGCGTAGCGCGGCCCCTCGGCCGCGCGGAGTCGAGGGACGCTCACCCCGAGCGTAGCCCGCCGCAGGCGGGCGGAGTCGAGGGGCCCTCTACTGCCCCACCCCCGCCAGGAAGCCCTTCACCGCCTCGCCGTACTCGCGCGGGCAGTCGAGCTGCACCGAGTGGCCGCAGCCGGCGAGGCCCACCAGCCGCGAGCCGGCGAGGCCGCGGTGGCCCACCTCGAACACCTCGCGCGGGAAGCCGCCGTGCAGGAACGGGTTCGGGATGAGCCGGTCCTGCTCCCCGAACACGATGAGCGCCGGCGCGGTCACCCGGCCCAGGCTCTGCCGCACGAAGTCGTTCCGCGCGAGCCCCTGCACGCTCCGCACCTGCGCGTACGCGTACTGGTCGAACGCCGCCGCGCGCGCCAGGCGCACCCGCTCCTCCACCAGCCAGCGCAGCTCGGGCCGGAAGCGGGCGAAGTTCGCCTGCGCCACCGTGCCCCAGATCCCGTACTCGGGGACGCTCTTCACGAGCGCGGTCGAGTAGGCCTGCTCGAACCAGGCCCGCTCGCGCGCGCTGAACGTCTCGAACCCCGCGGGCGAGGTGAGCACCAGCGCGCGCACGTCCTCGGGGTAGCGGATGGCCCAGGAGAGCGCCACCTGCGCGCCCATCGAGTGGCCGACCAGCACCGGCCGCTCCGCGCCGAGGCCGCGCGCGAGCTCGCGGGCAGCGTCGGCCATCGCCTCCATGGTGTACGGGAACGAGGCCGGCTTCTCCGACCGCCCGTAGCCGGGCAGGTCGAGCGCGACGACGTGCCAGCCGTCCGCGGCGAACGCGTCGAGCTGGAACCACCAGAACTTGAGGTAGCTGCCGAGCCCGTGGACGAAGAGCAGCGTCCCCTTCGGCCCGCCCTTGCCCAGCTCCACGTAGGCCACCTTCGGCGGCCGGGCCATCCCGTAGGCGCGCGCCGTCTCGGGCAGCTCGCGGGTGGCGACCGGCCAGGCCTTCCCGTCCGGCCCGGCGTAGGGGAGGTCCTGGAACTCGAGCGGCGGCCGGCCGGAGTAGCGCGGGGCGCAGGCCGCGAGGGCCACGGCCAGGGCGGCGGCGCCGAGCTGTCGTGCGAGGGTCATGGGCGCCTCCGCTAGAACGCGTACCAGGTGAAGGTGGTGTAGAGCGCGTACGGGTCCTTCTTCACGCGCGAGGTCTCGCCGTCGAACCAGTCGCCGCGGAACAGGTACCCGCCGTGCAGGCCGACCGTCATGAGGTAGCGGAACGTGTACTTCACCTCCGCGTTCACCTCGGTGCCGATGGTCTTGCCGCGCGCGGTGGCGCTGCCGGCGAACGCGGGCGGCGTCGCCCAGGAGCGCCCGTGCCCGGCGCCCAGCTTCACGTTCAGCTTGTTGGGCACCACGTCGTAGGCGGCGCTGCCCACCAGCGCCAGCATGCCCGAGCCCTGGTTGGAGAGATCGGTCACCGCGCCGCTGTAGTTGTTCACCGTGCTCGTGAACGGGAACAGCAGCAGCATGCGGTGGTTGAACCAGACCGCGCCGGGCAGGCCGTAGTAGTTGAGCGTGAACGGCCCGGTGTACTTCCCGTCGGTCGGGTTCGAGTCGCCGTTCGACACCACCGCCTCGAGCGTGGCGAGGTCGCCGGCGGTGCGGCCGTGGTTCCAGAGCAGCTCCGCGTCGGCGGCGAAGCCGCGCACGTCCACGCTCCGGTTGAGCGCCGTGTCGGGCCGCTGCGACTCGTAGCGGCCGGCGTTGTACATGAACCAGCCGGACGCGCCGAGGCGCCCGGCGCGGAAGTCGATGTTGTGGTGCGCGTTCACGCCGGCCCAGGCCACGCGCCCGTTGGCGCGCTCGATCTGGAACGGCTGCGTGCCGGTGAACGCCGACAGGCCGCCCGAGCCGGGGCCGGCCCGCACCAGCCCCTCGTACGCGTAGGCGTCGCCCTTGGTGGTGTCGTCGAGGTACCAGAGCGAGGCGCCGAGCCAGGTGCCGGGCGCGAGCTCGACCTGGTGATCGGCCATGGCGATCCAGGTGAACGCGAGCCTGGGATCGTCGCGGGTCGCCTTGTCCGGCTGGGCCGAGTCGAGCGGGAACCAGGACAGGCGGCTGCGGCCGCGCTTCGCCTGGAACAGCTGGATGCCGGTGGCGTCGCTGCCGGCGAACGCGAGCTTGTAGCCGGTGCGCACCACGTCGGCGAGGCCGGTGCGGGTGGGGTCGAGCGGGGTGTCGTAGAGCGGCTGCGTGCCGAGGAGCACGGTGAGGACGTCGGGGTCCTTCCACGGGTAGATCGCGACGTTCACGTTCTTGGTCTGGACGTTCACCTGGTCGGCGTTGAGGCCGCCGCCCTCGTTCGGCTGCACCGTGTTGGCGGCGCGGCCCCACACGTAGTCCACCTCGATCTGCGCGCGGAACGCGGCGCGGCCGTCGAGGAAGTTGGGCGTGAACTCGACCACCGGGATCCAGCGCTGCTCCACCCACGCGCCCGCGCCGGTGGCGCCGGCGTACACCGCGCTGCCGGCGAACTGGCCGTAGGGGCCGAGCGAGACGCCCTTCAGGCCGGAGGGGTCGCCGAGCGCGTTCGTGAAGGTGGCGCGGGTGAGGAAGTAGTTGATGAGCCGGAACTGCTGCGGCGGCGCGTCGTGCTCGCGCGCGTGCTGGTCGTACCAGTCCGGGAAGTAGAGCCCGGGGACCGCCGGCGACTGGGCCGCGCCGGCGCAGGGCAGGAGCGCGAGCAGGCCGGCGGCGAGCGCGGCGAGATGGCCGGGCGGGGTGCGGGAGGGCGACGCCATGTGGAGGCCTCCGGGCGGGAGAGCGGGTGCGCGCTTCGTGACGGGGCAGGCCGGGCGCACCGCGCGCCCGGCCCGGATCGCCGCGCTACTGGAGCCGGTAGACCTGCTGCGCGTTGCCGGTGAACGCGGCGCCGTTGAGCGTGACGGAGGACGCGCCCACCGCGCCGTTCGCGCAGCGGTGGCCGGTGGCCTGGCCGGAGAAGAACAGCTCGAGCGTCATGGTGCGCCCGTCGGCGCTGAACTTGCCGCGGCCCTCCTGCGCGAAGCCGGTGTACGTCACGGTGATGTCGAAGCACGCGCCGCCCGCGGCGACGTTCTCGATCAGCACCGCGTTCGAGTTGAACGCCGGCAGCGTGGCGAGCACGGTGGTGCGATCGCAGTCGCCCGTGTCGCCGGCATTGGGCGCGCCGGTCAGCGTGCCGAGCGCGCTCACCGTGGTCCAGGTGGAGGCCGCCATCGACAGCGTGACGCGGTTGTAGCACTGCGTGGCGGCGCCGTAGTTCACGTCCTCGCTGTAGCCGTTCGGGTAGGTGGGGATGTCATTGCCGGTCATCACCCAGCGCTTGCCGTCGAGGTAGGTGCCGATGGCGGTGGCGGTGTCGAGGGTCGGTCCGGAGGGCGGGTCGCTGTCGGAGCCTCCGCAGGCGGCGAGGGCGAGGGCGGCGAGGGCTGCGATGGCGATGCGCTTCGTCATGGCGTGCTCCTTTCGTTCGTCTGCGGCTGCGGTGGGGCCGGCCGGCGGGCCGGCGGTCTCGGGGCGCCGCGTGCGGCGGCGAGCGCCTCCGGAGGGAGGACGTTCCTCGGGCGGAGGAACAGGATCGCGAGCGTGAGCAGCGCGGCGGCGGCCACCGTGCCGGCGAGCGCGCGGGAGAGCGGCATGCGCCCGTCGGCGGCCAGCGTCGCCACCAGCGCCGGGGTGGCGGCGGCGAGCAGCGCGCCCACGTGGTAGACGATGCCCACGCTGCGCGCCCGCACCGCCGGCGGGAACAGGATCGTGAGCAGCACCGGCGTGACCCCGGAGATGCCGGCGCCGAGCGCCCCGGCGCCGAGCGCGCCCAGCCACAGCAGCGAAGGCGCGGCGCCCACGTACAGCGGCAGCACCGGGAGCAGCAGCACCACCGGCGCCGCGAGGGCCCAGAGGACGCCGTACCGGGTCGCGATCGCGCCGCAGGCGATGGCGCCCGCCATCATCCCGCCGTTGAAGAGGATCACCAGCCAGGCCACCGCGCCCGGCGCGAGCCCCAGCTCCGCCTGGAGCAGCGTGGGCCACAGGCCGGTGAGGCCGTAGTAGATCGCGAAGCAGACCCCCCACAGCACGCTCGCCCAGCCGATGCGGCCGAGCACGCCCGCGGCGAGCAGCTCGCGCCCGGAGATCCGGGGCGCCGCGTCCCGGGCCCTCCGCCAGTCCGGGCTCTCCGGCACGAACGCGCGGATGGGCAGCACCAGCAGCGCGGGGAGCGCGGCCAGCAGGAACAGGGCGCGCCAGCCGAACGCCGGGACCACCGTCGCGGCGGCCACCGCGGCGAGCATGTAGCCGATGGCCCAGCTGCCCTGCAGGATCCCGGAGGCGATGCCGCGGCTGCGCTCCGGCCAGTTCTCCATGGCGAGCGTGGCGCCGCTGGTCCACTCGGCGCCCATCCCGAACCCGAACAGCGTGCGGAACACGAGCACCCAGCCGAAGGACGGCGCGAAGGCCACCGCCCCGTCGCAGACCGCGAACCACACGATGGAGATCATGAGCGGGAGCTTCCGGCCCGCCCGATCCGCGAGCCAGCCGGCGCCGTACCCGCCTGCGAGCCGGAACAGCAGCGTGAGCGTGATGCTCCACGCGGTCGCGGCGTAGGTGACGCCGAACTCCCGGGCGATGGCCGGCATCACCAGCAGGAACACGGTGAAGTCGAAGCCGTCCAGCACCCAGCCCAGCCAGGCGGCCAGGAAGGAGATCCACTGCGGGCGGGTGGGCTCGCGCCACCAGGGCTGCGCGGCGGCGGCGCTCACGGCGAGCCCTCCGCCTGCGCGGCCTCGGCGGCCAGCCGGCGCAGCTCGGTCTTCAGCACCTTCCCGGCCGCGGTGAGCGGCATGGCGTCGAGCCGGGTGAGCCGCTTCGGGACCTTGTAGCGGGCGAGCCGCTCGCGCAGGTGCGCGAGCAGCGCCTCGGGCCCGGCGCTCCCGCCCGGCGCGAGCACCACGAACGCGTGGCCCACCTCGCCCCAGCGCGCGTCGGGCACGCCCACCACCGCGGCGAGCGCGACCTCGGGGTGCTCGAGCAGCGCCGCCTCGATCTCCAGCGGGTAGACGTTCTCGCCGCCGGAGATGAACATGTCCTTGCGCCGCCCGACCACGAAGTGGAAGCCCTCCGCGTCGCGCCGCGCGAGGTCGCCGGTGTGGAGCCAGCCCTGCGGGTCGATGGCCTCGGCGGTGGCCTGCGGGTCGCGGAAGTAGCCGTCGCAGCAGGCGGGGCCGCGCAGCCACAGCTCGCCCACCACCCCGGGCGCGACCTCGCGCCCGCCCTCGTCCACCAGGCGCGCCTCCACGAACTGGTTGGGCCGGCCCACCGAGCCCGCCTTCCGCGCCGCGTCGGCCGGCTCCATCGAGAAGATGCCCGGGCCGAACTCGGTCATGCCGAAGCCCTGCTTGAACGGCACCCGGTGCACGCGCTGCCAGGCCTCCAGCAGCGGAACGGGCAGCGCCGCGCCGCCGCTGGTGAGGAAGCGCAGGCCGGAGAGGTCGGCCGACGCGAAGCCGGGCGCCTCGAGGAGCTGCTGGTACTGGGTGGGCACCGCGAAGAAGAAGGTGGCCCGCTCCTCGGCGAGCAGCCGCAGGCCCTCGGCGGCGTCCCAGCGGCGCAGCACCACCACCCGGCCGCCCACCGTGAGGAGCGGCAGCGTGTACACGAACAGCCCGCCGGTGTGGAACATGGGGGTGTGCGTGAGGGTGACGTCGCCGGGCCGCAGCTCGTGGACCAGCGTGGTGAAGGTGTTCCAGGCCACCTGGCGGTAGGTGATGCGCGCCGCCTTGGGCGTGCCGGTGGTCCCGCCGGTGAAGAGGAGCGCCAGCACCTCGCGCTCGTCGAACGGCCGGTCCGGGATCGGCGACGCGTCGCCGGCCTGGATCGCGGCGTACGGGGTCGAGCCGGGGAGCCCGTCGCCCTCCAGGTGCACCAGGCGCGCGCCCCCGAGCGCGGCGGGATCGACGAGGTGGGCGAGCTCGGCGGAGTGGAGCAGCACCTCCGGCTCGGTGCGCCGCACGCAGCCCGCCAGCTCGGCCCGGTGGAGCCGCCAGTTGTACGGGACCAGGATGGAGCCGAGCTTGGCGCAGGCGAACAGCGCGTCGAGCGGCTCGACGCCGTTCAGCGCCAGCAGGCCCACCCGGTTCCCGGGCTGGACCCCGGCGGCGGAGAGCCAGCGCGCGAGCCGGCACGCGCGCGCCTCGAGGTCGCGGTAGGTGAAGCGGCCCGCCGCCCCCTTCGCGACGTCCACGACCGCCACCCGGTCCGGCCAGTAGTGCGCTCCGCGCGCGGTCCAGTCGCCGAAGTACACGTGCGAGGTCCTCAGGGTGAGGCGGCCGCGGCGGTCCATCGGACGAGCGCCGCCGCCATGGCGAGCCCGCCGCCGGAGGCGACCAGCGCCACCAGGTCGCCGGGCCGGAGCTTCCCGGCCTGGGCGGCGTCGTCGAGCGTCATGGGGATGCAGGCCGACCCGGTGTAGCCCCAGCGCTCCATGGTGCAGTGGGTCCGCGACATGGGCTGGCCCAGCGCGGCCATGGTGGCCTCGATGGTGCGGAGGTTGAGCTGGGTGAACACGTACAGCGCCACGTCCTCGCGGCGGACGCGGGCGCGCGCCAGCACCGCGTCCACCAGTGGCGGCCAGCGGTCGGTGTTGAAGGTGGCCGGGAACTTGCGGACGAAGCGCACGAACGGCTGGCCGTGCGCGGCGACCCACTCCGGCGTGGCCGGCTGGAGCGTGCCGCCCTGGTAGATCCCGAGCGCGTCGTGGTACTCGCCGGCCGCGTCGAGCTTCGCGCCCAGGAAGCCGGGCGCGTCGCCGGCCCCGAGCAGCACCGCGCCGGCCCCGTCCGCGAACAGCGTGCAGGTGCGCTTGTCCGACGGATCCACGTGGCGGCTCATCCCGTACGCGCCGACCACCAGCACGTGACGGTACGCCTCGTCGGCCGCGAGGGTCTTCGCGGCGACGTCGAGCGCGGTGACGAAGCCGGCGCAGGCGCAGTTGAGGTCGTACCCGCCGGCGCGCGACGCGCCGAGCTTGTGCAGCAGCACCGAGGCGGTGGCCGGGCTGGGCTGGTCGGGCGTGTCGGTGGCCACGATGACGAGGTCGAGGTCGGCGGCGGACAGCCCGGCGCGCGAGAGCGCCTGGCGGGCGGCCTCGGCGGCGAGGTCGCTCGTGACCTGGTCCGGCGCCATCACCCGCCGCTCGCGGATGCCCACGTTCTCGCGGAGCCACTCGTCCACCGGCTCGCCGAGGCGCGCCTCCAGCTCGGCGTTCGTGACCACGCGCGCCGGGACGCAGCGCCCGGTGGAGAGGATGCGGGCCGACCTCACGCCTTCCTCCCGGCGCGGCCGGACCGGCTCCGCCGCGCGCGGGCGGCGGGCGGGACGGCCGCCATGCCGCCGCGGATGAAGTCCACCGCCGCCTCGAGCGCGGCCTCGGCCTGGCGCCCGCGGCCCCACAGCACGTAGCGCATGCCCAGGAAGTCGGCCATGCCCATGAGCGCGTAGGCGAGCGCCTCCGGGTCCAGGCGGCGCAGCTCGCCGGCCGCCTGCGCGCGCTCCAGCGCCCGGGCGTAGGGCTCGGCGAAGCTGCGGTAGTAGCGGCGGAAGCACTCCTGGTCGATGAACTCGGCCTGCCGCACCACCCGGTAGAGCAGCCGGTGCCGGCTCACGAAGCGGAAGAAGGCGTCGAACCCGGCGCGCTCGACCGCCAGCCGGTCGCCGGTGCCCGCCGCCGCGATCCCCTCGGCGAGCGCCTCGCGGAGCCGCGCGCCCAGGCCGTCCACCACCTCCACGAACAGCGCCCGCTTGTCGGCGAAGTACACGTAGAACGTGCCCAGCGCCACGCCGGCCTGGCGGGTGATGTCCGAGATGGACGCCGCCTCGAAGCCCTTCTCGCCGAACACGACCTCGGCCGCCTCGACCAGCTTCCGGCGGGTGCGCAGGCCGCGCGCGGTGGCGGGCAGTGAAGTTGAAGGTTGATTCATGTTTCATCCCGGAGCTTGTCCGGCCCGCGGTGGCGAAGTAAAGCCGGGTGCCCATCAGGGAGCGAGCGCGCCGCGCCGCGGCACGGCTACCGTCTCGGCTCACGGCCTGCGCCGGAGGAGGGAAACGTGGAGCTTCGCGACCTGAAGGTGATCGTGACCGGCGCGGCCCAGGGGATGGGCGCGCACTTCGCCCGGCGGCTCGCCGAGGCCGGCGCCAAGGTGGCCGCCGGCGACGTGAACGAGGCGGGCCTCGCCGCGCTGCCCGAGGGCGTCCACCGGCGCCGGCTCGACGTGACCAGCCCGGACGACGCGCGGGCGTTCGTGGCCTGGGCGGCCGGCGCGATGGGCGGGCTGAACGCGCTCGTCAACAACGCCGGGATCATCCGCGACGGCCTGCTCGTGCGCCGCGATCGCGCGAGCGGCGAGGTGACGACCCTCTCCGAGGCCGACTGGGACGCGGTGATCGCGGTGAACCTCACCGGCGCGACGCGCATGGTGCGCGAGGCGGTGGCGGCGATGGCCCGGGCCGGCACCCGGCCCGGCGTGGTGGTGAACCTCTCCTCGGTGGCGCGGCACGGCAACCGCGGCCAGTCGAACTACGTCGCCGCGAAGGCCTCGCTCGCGGCGAACACGGTCACCTGGGCGCGCGAGTTCGCGCCGCTCGGCGTCCGGGTGGGCGCGGTGGCGCCCGGGATGATCGAGACGCCCATGACGAAGGGCATGAACCAGAAGGCGCGCGACGCGCTGGTGGCGGCGGTGCCGGTGGGGCGCATCGGCGAGCCGGAGGACATCTGGAAGGCCGTCCGGTTCGTCATCGAGTGCGACTACTTCGACGGGCGCACCGTGGACGTGGACGGCGGCCTGGTGATGTGAGGCCGCGGCCGCTCACGGCGCCGCCGCCACC
>NZ_BAZG01000004.1 GCF_000964525.1 Anaeromyxobacter sp. PSR-1 | reverse complement strand
CCCGCTCGGCTGGCCGGCCTCGCGGCGGTGGCGCGCCAGCGCCTCGGAGGGCGGCTCGTGCCCGGCGCTCGCCTCCAGCGCGTCGGCGAGCGCGCCGTGCAACGCCGCGCGCCGCGCCGGCTCCAGCCCGTCCAGGATGGCGTCGCGCACCAGCCCGTGGTGGAAGTGGTACCCGCTGCCGTCCTCGTCGAGCAGCCCGTGCTCGAGGCACGCCTCCAGCGCGCCCACCGCCTCGTGCGCGGTGAGCCCGGTGACCGGGCGCACCAGCTCGAAGTCGAACCGCTGCCCGGCCACGGCGGCGGCCGCGAGCAGCACCTCCACCCGCGGCCCCAGCCGCGCCACGCGCGCGCGGAGGCCCGCCCGCGGCTCCGCGGGGACCTGGTGCCCGGTCTCGCGCTGCGCCCGCACCGCCTCCTCCACCAGGAACGGGCAGCCGTCGGTGACCCGGTACACCTGCTCGACCAGCGCGTCCGGCGGGATCCCGCCCACCAGGTCGGCCACCTGCTCGCGCGTCGCGACCAGGCCCAGCCGCGGCACGCGGATGCCGCGCGCCAGCCGGCCGCCGTCGAGGTGCGAGAGCGCCATCTGGATGGGCGTGCCCGCGTGGATGCGGTCCTCGCGGCAGGTGCCGACGATCATGAGCCGCTGGGCGGCGGCGCGGAGCGCGAGGTGGTGGAGCAGGTTGAGCGAGGACTCGTCGGCGTCGTGGAGCTCGTCGAGCAGGAGGTAGACCGGCCTGCCCTCGCCCAGCGCCGCCAGGCCGCGGATCACCCCGTCGAACACCCGCAGGCGCACCGCCTCCGCCGAGGCCCGGCCGTCGAAGTTCGCGTCGGCGAACGGGTCGGGGACGGCCGGGGCGAGCCGGCACTCCTCGCGGAAGAGGTCCGCGAACAGGCCGTACGGCACGCCCGCGCCCTGCGCGCCGGCCACGCCCGAGAGCACCACCGCGCCGCGGGACTGCGCGATGCGCGCGCCCTCCACCGCGAGCCGCGTCTTCCCCACGCCGCGCTCGCCCAGCAGCACCAGCGTGCCGCTGCCCCGCTCCACCAGCGACTCGAACAGCAGCAAGATGGCGCCGCGCCCGCGCACCGGCGGCGGGTCCACCGTGCCGAGCAGGCGGCGCGCCGCGCGCCGCACGCCGTCGAGCGCCGGGCGCGCCTGCGGGTGGCCCACCTCGCCGCGCTGGATCGCCTGGCGCAGGAGCCGCGTGTCGTCGGACACCGCCACGCCCGCGGTGCGGAGCGCCCCCTCGCAGGCGTCGTACTGGCGCAGCGCCTCCGCGCGCCGCCCGGTCTCGGCGAGCAGGCGCATGAGCTGGCGGTGCGCGTCCTCCGCGGCCGGGTCCACCTCGAGCAGCCGCCGGAGCAGCGGGATGGCCTGCGCGGGCGCGCCCGCCTCCGCGTGCGCGTGGGCGAGCGGGTAGGCGGCCTCCACGAAGCGCGCGCGCAGCACCGCGCGGCGGGCCGAGAGCCAGGGCGCGTCGCGGTCGCCCGGGCAGAGGTCGCCGCGGTAGAGCGAGACCGCCTCCGCGAGCCGCTCGCGCCCGCCGTCGGCGATGGCCTGCTCGAACGCGTCCACGTCCACCCAGACGTCCGGCCGCATCCGCACCTGGCCGCGCTCGATGTCCACCCAGCGCCCACCCAGGATCTGGCGCAGGTCGTAGAGGGCGCGGTGCAGGTTGTTGGCGCCGCTGGCCGGGTCCTTGTCCGGCCAGAGCGCGTCGATGGTCTGGTCGCGGCCGAGCGCGCGGCCCGGGGTGAGCGCGACGAGGCGGAGGAGGTCGGCCGGGCGGCGGCGCCGCCAGGCGTGCGCGGGGATGGGCGCGTCCTCCCGGACCACCTCGAACCGTCCGAGCAGGTAGAGCCGCAGCAGCGGCGATGCAGGCTCGCCGGGCCGGGCTCCGCCTCGATGGACCTGGGTTTCCATCGCCGCGTCTCCCCCCGGGGCAACCTACCAAGAAGCCCCCGCGGCGGACTTGATCCCGGGCTACATTTGCCGGCCGCATGCACTACCGACTCTCGATGCCCGAGCCGCACGGCCACCTGTTCCACGTCGAGGTCCACCTCGACCGGCCCGGCCCCACCGCCGAGCTGCGCTTCCCGGTCTGGACGCCCGGCAGCTACCTCGTCCGCGAGTACGCGCGGCACGTGGAGGGGCTCGCCGCCGAGGACGGGAGCGGGCGGGCGCTCGCCGTCGAGCGGCTCGACAAGCACCGGGTCCGCGTGGCCTGCGGCGAGGCGACGCACCTCGTGCTCCGCTACCGCGTCTACGCGAACGAGCTGACGGTGCGGACCTGCCACCTCGACGGCACGCACGGCTACCTGAACGGCGCCGCCGTGTTCCCGTGGGTCCCCGGGCGCGAGCGTGAGCCGCACGTCCTCGAGGTCGCGCCGCCCGCCGGCTGGTCGGTCGCCACCGCGCTCGAGGGCGGCCCCACCACGTTCACCGCGCGCGACTACGACGAGCTGGCCGACTCACCGGTGGAGATCGGCACGCACCGGCTGGTCCGGTTCGAGGCGCTCGGGAAGCCGCACCAGATCGCGCTGTGGGGGCGCGGCCACGTGGATGGGGAGCGGCTCGCCGAGGACGCGCGGCGCATCGTGGAGGCGCACGGGAAGCTCATGGGCGGCGAGCTGCCCTACGACCGCTACCTCTTCATCGTGCACGTCACGGACAAGCGGCGCGGCGGGCTCGAGCACGCGCGCTCCACCACGCTGAACGTGGCGCGGAGCGGCTTCTTCCCGCGCGACGCGTACGTCGAGACGCTCGGGCTCTTCTCGCACGAGTACTTCCACCTGTGGAACGTGAAGCGGCTCCGCCCCGCGGCGTTCACGCCGTTCGACTACGGGCAGGAGCAGTACACGCGGCTGCTGTGGTGGTTCGAGGGCGCGACCAGCTACTACGAGCAGCTCGCGCTCGTGCGCGCCGGGATCCTCGCGCCGAGGAAGTGGCTCGAGAACCTGGGCCAGGCGCTCACCAGCCTCGAGCGCACGCCCGGCGCCGGGAAGATGAGCGTGGAGGAGGCGAGCTTCCTCGCCTGGGTGAAGCACTACCGGCCCGACGAGAACTCGCCCAACAGCGCCATCTCCTACTACCTGAAGGGCGAGCTGGTGGCGCTCGCGCTCGATCTCGCGCTGCGCCGCGCCGGGCACTCGCTCGACGCGCTCCTGCGGACGCTGTACGCGCGCTTCGCCGACGGCGGGGTGCCCGAGGACGGCGTGGAGCGGGTCGCCGCGGAGCTGCTCGGCGAGGCGCCCGCGCGCGCGTTCTTCGACCGGTACGTCCGCGGGACCGCGCCGCTCGAGGCCGACCTCGACCTCGTCGGCCTCGCGGTGCGGCGACGTGCCGCGAGCGGCTTCGAGGACAAGGGCGGCACGCCCGGGAAGCCCGGCACCGCCGGGATCCCCGAGAACGGCCGGCCCCCCGCCGGCTGGCTCGGCGCGGACCTCGCGACCTCGCCCAAGCTCGCCGTGCGGAGCGTGCGCGAGGGCAGCCCCGCCTGGCGCGCCGGGCTGTACGCCGAGGACGAGCTCGTCGCCGAGGACGGGTTCCGGGTGGACGGCGCCGCGCTGTGGAACCGGCTCTGCGAGGTGGGGGAGGGCGGGGCGCTCAGGCTCACCGTGTTCCGCCGCGACGAGCTGGTCGAGGTGCCGGTGACGCTCGGGAAGGCGCCCGAGGACACCGTCTGGCTCGAGCCCGCCGCGACGCCGTCGCCCGCGCAGAAGGCCGCGTTCGAGGCCTGGGCCGGCGCACCGTTCCCGGCGCGCTGACGCCGTCATGAACGCCGCCCGCCGGGGCGCCGCGCCCCGGCCGTGCCCTGATCACGGCCCGAGCCTGCCTGCGGGGGCTGGGTTATAAGGGTCCGCCATGGCCCACGACCCCAGCATCCACGCCGCCCGCCGCGCCCGCGTCTTCGAGGAGATGGAGAAGCGAGGCGGCGGCGTGATGGTGCTCCCCGCCGCCGACGAGAAGGTCCGCAACCACGACTCCGAGTACCTGTTCCGCCAGGACTCCGACTACGCGTGGGCGATCGGCCTCGACGAGCCCACCGGCTGCGCCGTGCTGCTCGCGCGCGGCGGCGAGCGGAAGCTGGTGCTGTTCGTGCGGCCGCGGGATCGCGAGAAGGAGATCTGGACCGGGCGCCGCGCCGGCGTGGAGGGCGCGAAGGAGCAGTACGGCGCCGACGAGGCGTACGTCGTCTCCGAGCTGGACGAGAAGCTGCCCCGGCTCGTCGAGGGGGCGCGGACGCTCTGGTACCGCATCGGCTTCGACGCCGCGTGGGACGCGCGGCTCTCGCGCATCCTGACCGACCTGCGCGGCGCCGCCCGGCTCGGCAAGATGCCGCCCGAGGCGGTGGTCGATCCCGGCCGCATCGTCCACGAGCTGCGCCTCGTGAAGACGCCCGACGAGATCGCGAAGCTCCGCCGCGCCGCCGAGATCAGCGCCGAGGCGCACATGGCCGCGATGCGCGACGGCCTGCCCGGCCGCCGCGAGTACCAGGTGCAGTCGGAGATCGAGTACGCGTTCCGCCGCCGCGGCGGGAGCGGCCCCGGCTACGGGACCATCGTCGCCGCCGGCGTGAACTCGACCATCCTGCACTACCGCGCCGGCGACGCCGTGCTGAAGGACGGCGACGTGTGCCTGGTGGACGCCGGCGGCGAGTACCAGTGGTACACGGCCGACGTGACCCGCACGTTCCCCGTGTCCGGCGAGTTCTCCCCCGCGCAGGCCGAGCTGTACTCGCTCTGCCTCGAGGTGCAGAAGCGCGCCGTGGCGTCGGTGAAGCCCGGCCTCACGCTCGACGCCATCCACGACCAGACCGTCCGCGAGCTGACCGACGGCCTCATCGGCCTTGGCCTGCTGAAGGGGAGCGTGGACGAGCGCGTCGCCGACAAGTCGTACCGCCGGTACTACATGCACCGCACCAGCCACTGGCTCGGCATGGACGTGCACGACGTCGGCGACTACTACGTGGACGGCAAGTCGCGCCCCCTCGTGCCCGGCATGGTGCTGACCATCGAGCCCGGCCTGTACGTCGCAGAGGACGACCAGGAAGCCCCCGCCCCGCTCCGCGGCGTCGGCATCCGCATCGAGGACGACGTGCTCGTCACCCCGGACGGCCACGCGAACCTGACCGAGGCCGTGCCGAAGGAGATCGCCGAGATGGAGGCGGTCTGCGTGAGGTAGGGGAGGGCCTGGCCGTCCCCGTCCCGCCAGTTCGTCTCCCTCGCTCTGTCGCCTCTCCCGCCGCTCACCCTGAGCCCCGTCGAAGGGTGAGCGGACGCGCCCGGCCCGTCCTCACCCCGCTCACCCCCGAGCCCGTCGAAGGGCGACGGAACGCGACGGCCCGTCCTCCCCCCGCTCACCCTGAGCCCGTCGAAGGGTGAGCGGAGGCGCAGGTTCGGGCGCCCGAAACGCCTGTCATGCAGCCGTTTCAGCACCCCCGGCCTTTTCTGCCTCCGCCGCGGAGAAGCCCCTTGACACCCTCTCGGCCGTCCAGTAGATACGCGGCCTTACGTCGGACCGAGGCCCTCCCGAGGCCCTGGTGAAGCACCGGCGTCCTGCAGCATCGGGGAGTGGCTCAGCCTGGTAGAGCACTTGGTTCGGGACCAAGGGGTCGCAGGTTCAAATCCTGTCTCCCCGACTCAAGCCCCTGTTATCACGAAGAAATCGGAACCGATTTCCTTCGAGGTAACAGGGGCTTCTTCGTTGCCCGGTGTGGGTAACATCGCGGGTAACAGATGCCGCCCGTCTTCGAGTTGATCTGCCGCGCCCTCCTTCAATGTGGCGCCGCGCTCGGTCCTCGGCGGTGTCAGGTGAATCGCTTTCGCCCGCGGTGACAGGGCTCTTCTGTCTACGCAGGGACGTGTCACGAAGCCGCTGATCGACGGTTCCCACCGGTGGTGTACCCTCAGCCACCCGGGAGGAACCCATGCCGATCGTCGACAAGTCCGACCCACGGCTAGGCGCATACACGATCGCGTATGTCGCCGGCGCTTCTCGGTCAGGCGTTCAAGGGCACCGACGAGTGCGACGATCTCGTGTTTCCGGTCTCCCGAGCGGACGAAGGCGTCGTCGCGAAAAGCCGGTTGAGGTAGATGATGATCTCCGGGGTCAACTCCGTCTCCGGGATCCTGAAGGTGCAGCCGCTGAAACACGATCCAGCGGTTCGCTGTGTGCCTTGGGAGAAGGGTACGTCGCCCGACGTGGACGGCGTCGCTTCTTGAGTTCCCCGTAGGTCGCGCGCAACTCGCTCAGGTCGTCTAGTTTTCGGTGCGCGTCGAACGCGCGGGACAGTTCGGCCGAATCTATGTGCATAGACCCCTCGCACCTCATGTGGCGGCGTGTGCCTTCTTCACGGGGTCATTAGCCTACAGGGATTCGTGGGCCTACGTCCCTCGTTCCGGCGTGCCGCCGGGACACCCCCGGGCGCACGGGGGTGCCGTGGCCGGCGGTGGGGCGCGCCCGGAGTTCAGGCGGCGTCTGAACGCGGTCCACGGCGTTCCGCCCGTTCCGCCGGCGTTCGGGGCCCGCGCGGCACGCGCCGCGAGTTCGGTGGAGGCTGTGCCGGCAGCACGCACCAGAACGACGCCGCCGCTGCTCGTCGAGGCCTCGTCGAGCAGGCGTCGGGACCGTGGCCGCCGGTCGGAGATCGGGGCGCCGTTCAGGAACGCCGGCGTCGGCACCGGGACCCGCCGGTCGGAGACTGGGGCGCCGTTGAGGAACGCCGGCGTCAGCACCGGGAGCCACTAGCCCGCGGGCCCGGCCGCCGTCGAGGAATGCCGGTCCCGGCGCGCGCAGCCTGCCGGCGACCGGGGCGTCGTCGAGGAACGCCGGCGTCCGGCACCGGGAGCCACCGGCCGGCGACCGAGCGCGTCGAGGAGCGCCGCCCCACCAGCCCAAGTCTGGGAGCGGTGCCGCTAATCGCGCAGAACCCCAATGCGACATCGCGTGATATCGGGAACGCTGCCCGATCTTGCTCCTCCGCCGCACCGTGAGAGGATTCGCCGGATGAGCGAGCGCCCCCGATCTCGACGCGCCGAACACCTCGAGCGCCTTCACCGGACCGCGGACGTGCCTCAGGCGAATAAGCTGGAGAACGTCCGCCAGCTCGCAGCAGCGGTTCGCGACGGCGTTCGCGACACGGCCGCGCTTCTCGAAATGCTCGGCGTTGACGACCGGCACTTCGCCTACTACAGGCAAGCTGCAACCATTCTCGGCCTCGTGCGGGTTTCTGAGAATGAGCTCTCGCTGACGGATCTCGGGCGCGAACTTCTAGGGACGGCGGAGGGATCGCGCGAAGAACGCGCATGCTTCCTTGAAGCGATGCGGGGCGCACGCGCCCTGAAACCTTTCGCCTCGTTCTTCCTCGGGCAGGAACTCCCGCACGACGAGATCGCGAAGAGGCTCCAGGCGCTCACCGGTCTTTCGTACTCGACGGCGGTCCGACGCGCAGCGACCCTCATCCAGTGGCGCAAGTACATCACGGAGTCGCTGGCACCGACGAAGGACGGCCCCGTGCTCCCGGACCTCGCCGGAGAAATCGAGGCGCGAGTTCGACGGCACAACGCGCTTGCGAAGCAGGAGTTCCGTGCGTGGCTGGAGAAGCTGGACCCGCGCCGATTTGAGGAACTCGTCGCGGCGCTGTGCGGGAAGCTCGGCTGGACAGACGTGCGCGTCGTGGGAGGGACGGGGGACGGCGGAATTGACATCACCGCGAAACGTCCTGCTCCCGGACAGCACAACGAGCCGATAGCCGTACAGGTGAAGAGATACAGCCATCCGGTGGGACCTCGCGTCGTTCGGGAGCTGATCGGAACCGTAGCTACTGGGCGTTTCGTGAAGGGGCTCCTCGTCACGACCGCAGACTTCACGCCGCAGGCTCGCGAGGAGGCAGCCCGAGACGTGCGAATCCAGCTCGTCGCCGGTATGGACCTTGTGGACCTTCTCGCAGAACACGGTGTCGTTCTTCGCTATGGCGCGCACCGCGAGATCACGCGCGCTGAGTAACGGCAACTCGGTCAGCGTGGGGTGGCCGGAGGTGCGGAGGCGAGTATGGACAGGGAACACCTCGTCATCCGCCGCGAAGATTACGTCGCGGGCACGCGCGCGCGGCCCGAAGTCGGGATCTTCACTCAAACGCACGCTGCGCGCCCGCCAGTGCCTTGGGGGAGAATCGGAACCGGCGAGAAGGTTTGGATGAAGTGGTCCGGTGGACCTGTCGTCGCCGTCGCGACTGTGACGGGGGTCCGTCAGTTCGAACGCTGCACGCCTGAGCTTCTTCGTGCGAGCACGGTAGGGTTCAAGCTCCACGAACTGAATGACTACTGGACGAAGCTGCCTCCCGCGTTCTTCGGTCTTACCGTCTATCTCGGCGACGAGCACTGGCTTGACGAAGCCTTCCTGCCGGAGGGACGCAGCCGCGGCGAGAGCTGGTTCGTCCTCGACACCGACGAAGCGCGGCGCCAGTGGCTCAGTTCGACTGAGCGCGAGGCGCCTGGTTCGCGACCTGGCGCGCGCTCCGGGCGCGGCTCTCGGACGGTCCCGCTCACACTGCGATTTCAGGTGCTCCGGCGCGACGACTTCCGTTGCACGTATTGCGGGCGGAAGCCTCCCGAGGTCGTGCTGCACATCGACCACGTTGAGGCGTTCTCATCGGGCGGGCTGACGAAGCTGGACAATTTGCGGACGGCGTGTTCGGACTGCAACCTGGGGAAGGGCGCGACACGCCTCTGATCGCCCCTCAACCTGTTGGTTGATGCTGACTACTCTCGACGAGTGCAGGTTGAGCGGTTTCGAGCCGCCATACGTGGCGCGCGAGCACGTCGATGGCATGCCGAATTGCGCCGACCGACGGGGGCTCAGCAGACACGCTCGTGCCGTCTTTACGTGCTCTGAGTACTTCCTCCGCATACATCTCGACGCCCTTCAGTGAGAGAAGATCCGGGAGGGGGATGCCCAGCGAGACGAGCGTGATTTCGCGCCACGTCTGGTGTTCATCCGTGTTCGGTGTGACGCCCTCTGCGCCGAACACGCTCAACACCGCCGGATGTGCCCGCCCGGATGTGAAGCGTTCTTCGACGTCCGTGACCCCCATCACGCGGCGGACCCAGTAGCCGCAACGCGCGAAGAGCAGCCCGAAGGCCGCGGCCAACTGAATGCATGCCGAGTCGAGATCTCCGCCGTGAGCCGACGCCGCGGCTGCTTCGAGCGCTCCTCGCAAGTTCGGCTCCTGTATCAGAGCCGCAACGGAAATCTGCGCAAGCTCCGTCCCGTAGAACTCGCGCGTGATCATGTCGGCGAAAGCTTCCGCGTCTCGGAGATGGGCTGAAGCGGTCGCTTCGTTCGGAGCGAACCCGGCGTGCTGCACAGGGTTACGCGCCGAGCGCATGCGCCGCGCGATCTGAAGCTCTGGTACCGACGCGAGCTGCGGTTTCGACTGGATCAGAGCCTTCGTAAGCTCGTGGACGTCGGCTCGGTCCGGGACCTTGATCCCTTGGTCTACAAGGACTTGCTTTAAGAGGGTCTCGAGCGCGACGTCGGCAACAAGCATCGCAACCGAAGCGCCGACAGGGCCACCTTCGCCGATCGCGGAAGTCGAGTGCATTAGCAGCGCCCTTACCGCGGTGAGTTGGATCGAAGTCACTTGGGCGAGAGGCATTCGTCCTCCATGTCGCAGGTCCCGGTCGGGGCACTCGGCCCGAACACGATCGCCCATGGCATCAGTGGCGTCTACCAACCTGTGCTGCGACGCACCCGCGAGTCAGAGGTGTATGCAACAATGCGCCGCCACGGAACGGTGCGCTCGCCGTGTCCAATAGGGGGGGCGATGAGCATCGAACTGATCGCAGCACTGAAGCACCTGAGCACGTTCGTCGGCGCGATCCGCTCGGCGGGGACGGTGAAGTCGTGGCTCGCTGGCGACCCCGATTCACCGATAACAGTCGCCGTTCGCGCTACGGTTCGGCGTTTCGAATCGCGTTTTCCGAACATCGCTAACCAGTTGAACGCGTTCCTCGGGGCCGAGTCCACGCAGGAAGCGCTCACGACAGCGGCGACGCGGGTGACGCCGGACCTGTCGCCGTTGGCAGCGGATTACGTGCGAATCACGGACCTGTATGTCAGCCCCGCAGAACCCGCTGAACCCGCCGCATCCGAAATTCTTCGTTTCCTCCTCGAGGAACTCGATCGACAGTTGCTGGCGGGCAAGTCGGACGTTGCACTCACCCACCATGAGCGCAAGAGCGAGTCTCGATATGCGGTGGTAGAAGGCTACTTGGCCCGCAGCGAGGCAGGGCAAGCCAACATAACCGCTACGCTGGAGCAAATAGTAAGCAGACTCGCGGAACCCGCGGACGAGCAGGTCTCACGGTTCAAAGAGCTACACAAGGACGACCCTCTACCCGAAGCTCGGATTGCCTGGTCCGTGTTCGACGGGTCCACGCACGGACCCGGTTTTACGTCGCGTGCTCGTGCGGACGTAACTCTGGAGCGCGCATCGTTGGCTCTCCAGTTGGGGTATATCGCCGAGGCGACTGCCCTGTTTCGGAGGGCATTCGAGCAAGACCCAACGCATCCGCGAGCGCAGCGTAATCGCGCGCTGGGGCTCGCGCTAGAAGGCGACGTAGAAGGTGCGCTCTCTGCTAGCGAGGCGCTGTGTCGCCGCGAACCTTCGAACGAACTCTTCGCCACGACAAGAGCCCACGTCTTACACATCTCTGGACGCGACGAAGATGTCGTCGCCCTTGTCGAGCCTAGAGTCGCGTCGCGGGCGGCGACGCCGGACGCAAGGCGAGCCCTGATCGTTTCGCTCGTTCGGCTGAAGCGATTCGATCATGCAGTAGCGATTGCGGACGATCTCGCGAAAGAAGACCCAGTCCTCGGAACGTTCGCGGTTGAAGCCCTGGCGCACGCTGCACGCGCGGAGCATCGCATCCACTCCGGCGTGTTCACGGCGGAAGTCACGTCGGACCTCGAACACGCGGCGTCAGCGTACGCGCGCTGCATCCCGCTCGCCAGACAAGCAGGGAAGGCACGAGAAGCGGTGGAGTACATGACGTCCCGCGCGAGTGCCCTGATGGCGCTGGAGCGGTCCGATGAAGCGAGAGAGCAAGCGTTCGAAGCGTTTCGACTCGACGCTGAGTCGCGAGAAGTCGCGATCACGACCGCGAACATCTCGCTGATCAGTGGGCGCCCTGAACTAGCACTTACCGTCGCCGAGAAGCTCGCGTCGCAGCACGACGATGAGGCTGTGGCGATCGTCGCTGCCGCGTACGCGGGGGTCAATAGAAGTGCCAGCTATGGTGGGTTGGCGGAGTACGTGCGGCGGTACACCGATCTATCCAGTGCCTCGTACCTGACCATCGACGTGCTTGTTCAAAAAGCGATCGCGGTTGACTCGCTCGAAGACGTCGAGCAGTTGCTCTCAACCTGGCAAGGGGAGCACCTGAAGAAGCTGTTGGTGCGGGCTCGCGTCTTGGCTGCGAGGCATGAGTTCCAGAGCGCTGTGCAGTTGCTCAGCGAAGCGCTATCGCTCGCTCCGACACCGCCCGACGTGTTCACGATCGCTCGACTTGCGCACTCGTGCGGAGACTTAAACGTCGCGCTCCGTGCATTCGAGCTCCTAGCGATCACGTCCTCCACTCCGTCCTTCATCGTTGGACCGTACCTGAACGTGCTGCTCGAACGGCGCTCGGCGGACGACGAGGAGAAGATCCTTCTACTCGCATCGGAAGCGCGGCGCGAAGGAAGGATCGATGTTCCGCTTCTCCATGCTGAGGCTGTGATTCGTGAGCTGCGTCATGATGTCGAGGGCGCGAAGACCGACTGGGAGGAGTTGGCCACTAGGGCGCCTGGTGACAGGCGTTATCAGCTCGCTGTCGCGCGATGCGAATACCGGCTCGGCAGCATAGTCACGGCGCGCCGCGTTCTCGACGCGCTCGACCGGCGGGCGCTGGAGCCTAGAGAGCTTCTCATGGCCGCCGAGCTGGACAGGCGCGTTGGGGAGCCTCACCGCGCCATTCGGACCGGCTTCGCCGCATGGAAGAAGGGGCGAAAGTCTGCGGACGTACTGTTTGCGTACGTGTCGCTGTTCTTCATGATTCCAGAACGTGACAAGCCCTGGCTCAATGCCGATGAGGTCACAGACGGCGTCATTGTGAAACTGGCGTTTTCGACAGGCGACGAGCGCTCCTTCTATGTGGGGCAATCGGACGAAGACTTGGGCCTCGATCGACTTTCGGCTGACTCGGAGGGCGGCAGGCGTGTCCTCGGGCGGCGAGTAGACGACATGATCGAATGGGGCACCGTTGTGGGCGGTTCGAAAGTGACTGCGAAGGTGCTCGCGATCACGCGTCCCGAGGTGTATGCGGCCCAGACCGCGATCGAGACGGCGCCGCTGATGTTCCCCGGAACATCGCCCATCGCAAAACTAACGATCGGAGAGGACGCGGCAGAGCTGAAGGAGCATCTCCGGCGAGCACGGGAAACGACTGAGAGCGCGATCGAGTTCGCAAAAACTCGCGATCTTCCCTTCGGGACGTTGGTCCGGCTCTTCGGTAGAAACGCTTTTGAGACCTGGGGGTCGCTGGCACTGACCGGGGTTGCGATCTTCTCGAACCAAAATACGATTCAGGAGACGTCCGCGGAATCGGCTGACCTGAAGCGGGCAGGCGCGGTCGTCCTCGACACCCTGACGTTGCTTACCCTCGGAGCGCTCAACTGGAACGACCGCCTCAGCGCGCGCTTCGCTCGCGTTCTGGTGCCACAGCGCACGTACGACGAGCTGCATGAGTGCAGACAAAGGGTCGAGGAGGCCCGCGCTCGTGGCGGAGCCAAGTCGATGCATTACGAGGAGGGGCGGCTGATCGGTACAACTACTCCTCCCGAGGTCCTCGCGAGTCAGTCCGAGTTTCTGGGGAAACTCCTCGCGTTTTGCGAGCAGCACTGTCAGCGACTCGGGGAGCCGAGGACGTATTCGTCGTTCGAGCGCAACGAGATGGCGGATGTGATCGGACCCGCATGCGTTGACGCGATGCTCATCGCAGAGTCAAGAGAAGCCGAGCGCGTCGCGCTCTACAGCGATGATGCAGTAGTGCGACTGGTTGCTCGGGAGCGCTACGGCATCATGGCGTTCAGTACGAATGCTCTGCTCATGGCGGATCATGAGGCAAGGTTGATCGATGACGCTGCGTATGCGGATGCTATGCGGCTGCTGCTGACCTTCGGCTATAGGCGTCTCACGATTCGGGTCGTCTTCCTCGACTTTCTCGTACTCGGCATGCGTCCTGTGACCGACTATGCCGCTGCATCAGATGAGCTGTTTCGCAAGGGGGCGGACCGCGGGGTGACGCTCCGGGTGATTGTTACTCACTTGAGAAGCCTTGTTGTCGGCGCGCCCGTCTGGGAGCTGGTGCTGAAGTACCTCGACATTCTACTTGCCAAGATTTCGTCGGTTCACGGGACTGCCGGCATTCGCTTCCTCCGTACCGCAGTCCCGGTCAAGGACCGACTCATCATCGTGCCTAATGAGAAGAGGTTGGATGCACTGCTGAAGCAGTGGGAAGACGTCTCGAAGTAGATCTCGCGTGCCGTGTGAGTGATTGCGACCGAGGCCCGTGCAAATGCTCGGAACTCGATGTGGTCGTTCCCGGCCCCGGCGTTTCGGGACGTGTCGGGTCCGGTAGCTGCTGCGCGTCGAGCGCTGCGAGACCCACTCGGTGTGGCGCAGAGGCCACAAGAATCCGCCGCATTCGCGTGGCTTCGGCGAAGGCGCGTCGGAACTACGCAAGAAATGTTGGCGAACAACCGTGCGGGTGTGCTTCGCTGGTGCGCGCAGTGTCGGCCGCCCCAGGACAAGCACGTCGAGAGAGTAGGAGGTGGTTTGATGATCGAAGTAGAGCGTGTGCAGCGACCCGTAGGCCAAGGCGGCTTCCACACGTGCGGCATCAGGGTCGATGGCGATGAGTTCCGATATGTGTACGACTGCGGATCGGTTCAACTACGTGCACTGTCGCGCGAAGTGGACGCGTACTCACAGGAGATGGGTCGCGGACAGAACATCGACGTGCTCGCGCTTTCGCACTTAGACAACGACCACGTGAACGGCGTCGAGCAGTTGTTGGCCTCGCATGACGCCGAGACCGTCGTTGTGCCGTATCTGCATCCGTGGGATCGGCTCCTGCTCGTTGCGCAAGCGTGCGCTGCCGGTACGTTGACCGAGAGCTACTTCGCCTTGCTCGCGAACCCGGCCCGGTGGTTCACCGATCGGGGAACGAGTAACGTCGTGTTCGTCTTGCCGGCGGGACCAGACGGACCGTCCCCAGTGCGAGTTCCTGAGAACATTCCCCCCGAACGCCGCAAACGCGAGCGGCGAGTCGGACTGGATGGCGCGCGGACGGCGACTGAGGACGACTGCACCGAAAACCCTGGGCTGCCGACGAAGTCACAGGTCGTGAGCGCCGGCGACGCGCTCCACGCCGTCCTCAAGCATCTCGTAATTTGGCAACTCGTGCCGTACACGCATCCTGAGAGAGATCGGCTCAGCGAGTTCGCGAAGCGCGTCTCCGTACTCCTGAATGTCCCGGTTCTGCGCCAACCGCACAGTCGGAGGTTCTTCACCGCGCTCAAGAAGGCGCTCTCCGATAAGCGGAGGCGAGCTGAGCTAGGCGACGCGTACGAAATGATCCGCGAGGACAAGAATCTCGCCTCGATGGCGCTCTACTCTGGTCCAGCGTGGTCGGGCGCAGGCGCGAGGAGCACGAGGTTCTTCAAGAAGGATGGCTACTGGTGGGACGACGACGACGACGATCGGCCGGCGTGGATCGGCACCGGCGACTGCGTGTTTATAAGGCAGAAGCGAGTCGAGGCTTTTGCCCGGTGCTTCGGGCAGGTTTTCAGGTATGTCGGAGCTTTCGTCGTTCCACACCACGGCTCAAAGCACAACTTCGCAGGACATCTCCTAAAGCAGGAACTTCATGGGATCAGCTGGGTGCTGCCCTACGGCAGGAACTCTTATGACCACCCATGGCCGGGGCTCGTCGCTGCACTGAATCGGCGCGGCGCCGTCGCCAGAGTGCGCGAGTACTCGACGAGGGCATTCACGGAGCACATCGTGTTTGGTTAGACACGCTGTATCGGCCGCGCGTCACTCTGGTGCAGACTGCCAACCGCCAACGTTAGGAACGAACGCGATTATGGGTAAGCTCTTTATAAGTCATGCCGCTGCCGATGCGGCTCTCGTCAAGGAATTTGGCAAGCTGTTGGAGGGCGGCGTCGGAGTGCCCGCGAAGCAGATATTCTGCTCTTCCGAAAAGGGGCAGGGGATCAAGCCCGGTGCCGAGTTCAAGGACTCGATCAAGAACAACCTGAACGATGCCGACACGGTTGTCGCCCTGATTTCCGACAACTACTACAACAGCGCGTTCTGTATGTGCGAACTGGGCGGAGCGTGGCTGACATCGAAGGACTTCATCCCGGTGTTGGTTCCACCGGCTACGTACTCCGGGATGAAGGCCGTTCTCAACGGGTTGCAGGCACTCAAAATCGAGAACGAAAAGGACCTCGACGAGCTCCGGGACGAGTTGATCAAGCGACTTAGCATCGAGAGTCCGCACGGCACGCCGCGCTGGTGCGAGCGCCGCGACGATTTTCTGGGCTCCCTCGATGAGACGCTAAAGCAGGTCAGTCAGTCGCCCGTGGTCCCTCGCGAGCAGCTCGACAAGGTCGAAACGGAGCTGAAGGAGTACGTCGCCGCGTTGAAGGCGGCGAAGAGCGAAATCGCTTCACGTGAAGCACTCATTGCAAAGTTGAAGGCCGCGAAAGACAAAGCCGAAGTGGACGCCATCGTGTTCGCGGACCTCGGAGAGGCGGATGCATTCAGGTCTTTGGTGTCCAGCGCCAACACAGCCATCGAGCGGCTCTCTCCGACTGCGCGTGCGGCGCTGTTCTCCGAGGAAATCGGGGAGGACTACTCCCCTGAGTCGTGGGACGCCGAAGTGAAGAGCGCTCTCGATTACAAGGAGGTGAAGCTCACGAACCAGGAGGATCGACTCCGTCCGAACCATGACAAGCCGCTGGTGAAGGCGGCTGCAGGGGTGATCTATGACCTGCGAAAGTGGCTCGATTCGAGCGAACGGTCCTCCCAGTTCTTCGAATGGTATGCGTCGAAGTACAAGGGAGAGCAGCCGGATCTTCGCGACAGAAGTTTCTGGGACCGCCACCTCTGGTAGGCCGGCTGACCGTCGATGCGTACGCGTCGCCCGGACGGGCGCGAGCGCCGCCGCCGCGCAACGAGTGACCAACGGACCGTCTCCTCAATGTCTCCCAAATGTTGGGGCAACGCGGGGACGAGACGGGGCACTCTGGGGCACAGGACTGAACCCGGAAACGGCCGTCTGGACAGGGAAAACGACGAAAAGGCGTGGGTCGTCGCGTAGTTGTCCGAACAGTGCCGGCCGGGTTCAAATCCTGTCTCCCCGACTTTCGAAGCCCCTGGATCTCCAGCGTAAACTGGAGGCCCGGGGGCTTCGTCGTTTACGGTTCGTGATCGGTCCGCGCGCCACGGGCACGCCACGCCGCTGACCGCGAATTCACGAACCATGCAGCGTCGGGCGCGCGTGCGAGGTGGGGCGCCGAGCATCAGCGAGCCGGATGACGATGTTGGGCGCGCCGCCCGAGTTCCGCCCGCAAGGCGCATCATTCCGGACGAGATGAGTGCGACGCGCGGTCCTCATGCGGATGCGAGCCCGTGAACCATGGTTGACTCCAGTGTGAACCATGGTTAACGTGGTGAGGTGCCGGCGATCTTCACCACCCCCGTCTTCGACAGGTGGTTCGAAGCGTCTCCGGGACCGGAAGGCGGCCGCACGCATCCAGGCGCGCATCGACCGTGCAGAGTCCGGGAACCTGGGCGACTGCAAGCCGGTGGGCGAGGGCGTGTCGGGGATGCGGATCGACTACGGCCCCGGGTATCGCGTGTACTTCCTGCAGCGAGGAAGCGAGGTCGTGATCCTGCTGGTCGGTGGCGGAAAAGCGACGCAGGCGAAGGACATCGAGCGGGCGAAGGAGCTGGCGAAACAGGTGTAGGAGCAACCGATGGCAGGCAAGCTCAAGCTCAAGAAGTGGGACTCGGCTGCGCACCTCAGGACGGAGGCGGACATCGCCCGTTACTGGGATGCCTGCCTCGAGGAGGGCCGCGACGATCCCGCCTTCATCACGACGGCGCTCGGGAACATCGCTCGTGCGCGTGGGATGTCCCAGCTCGCCCGGAAGACGGGCCTGTCCCGCGAAGGGCTCTACAAGGCGCTCTCGCCGGGCGGGAACCCCGAGTTCGGCACCGTGATGAAGGTCATCCGGGCGCTCGGCCTCGAGCTCCGAGGCGCGGCGGCGAAGGGGTGATCGAAGCGTCGTCGCCGCGGCGCGAGCCCGCGAGGAACTCGTCGAGCGCGGACAGCGGAACCCCGATCTGCAGCCCGACGCGCCGCGTGTAGACGCTGCTGCTCCCCAGGATCCGCATTGCAGGGATGTACCGGACTCACGCGACGCGTGAAGCCCCCGGGGCCCCGCGCATCCGCCGGTGAGGTACGATTCGTTCTCTCGGAGGGTGCGGGTCAGGTGATCGCCGGTCGGACCTGGGCCTGATCCGGTTCGGCAGACAGGTTGACTACCACGCTTGCGCCTGATCCACGGCCGATGACGAGTCCAAGCTGCCGCTCCCGCTGCGGAACGCGCACCCGAGCTGGCACCTGCTCGAGGCGGCCTGAGCGGAGGACGCCCGGGCGGCGCTCACGGCGGTCGACACGGGAGGAGCAGAAGCGTCTCGGGATGTGGCCGTTCGCCGGCCCCTGGCGCGAGTGGGATCCCTCCCGCGAGATGGAGCGCTTCGAGCGGTTCTCCCGGTGAGCCTGGCGCGAGGCGGAAATGAGGAGAGGGCGGACCCGGTGGGCCCGCCCCCTCGCTCGCGACGCTCAGCGGTGGTCGCCCGTCCGCTGTCTACTTCCCGTGATCCTGCGCCGGATCGAAGACCGACCCGCTGCCGTGGCAGACGGCGCACGCCTCGGCGCCGGGGCCGCCGGACGTCTGGGCGGCGACGAGCTCGAGCTGCGTGAGCCCCGCGCTGAACTGGCCGACGCCGATGGTGTACGGGCCGGCCGCGCCGTTCTGGGCCATGTGGCTCAGCGCGGCGGCGCTCGCGTGGCACGAGCCGCAGGCCCCGGCGATCGGGCTGGTGCGGGTGTAGGTCGCCTGGTCCGCGTTGGTGAAGTCACCGCCGGTGGTGAAGCCCTCGGTGAGGCCGACGTCGTCGGCGCTCGGGAACGGGCTCGCGTCGTCGTGGCAGAGGTCGCACCGCCCGATCGACGTGCCCGACGCCATGCCGCCCGGGCGGAAGTCGGCGATGACCGGGGAGGCGATGGGGCCGTGGTACGTCACGATCCCGGGCGTGTACGGCAGCGACGCGCCGGAGTGGATGGCGTGGACCATCACGCCGAACTGCAGCGACTGCTCGGTCTTGCCGTCGATGGTCACGGCCGGGCGGCTCTGCACGTCGGTCGCCGAGGTGTTGTGGCAGACGACGCACGAGTCGAGGTTGCCGCTGCGGTTGCCCTCGTGGCCCTCCACGAGCCCGTGGCACCGGTTGCACTTCGCGGCGTCCACCTCCTGGCGGCGCGCGGCGACGGCGGCGGTGCCGATGGGGAACGTGGCCGTGGCGGCGGTGATCCGGTAGTTCAGGTTGCCGCGCGTCGAGTCCTTGCTCGGCGAGCCTTCGAGCACCGCCACGCCCGCCTTCGCGTCGGAGGGGATCGCCGTCGGCGACGTGACCGTGTAGGTGCCGTCCGCGTTCCTCACGGCGGCCGCCTGGAGCACGCCGCCGCCGAGCACGTTGATGCTCACCGGCTGGCCGGGCTTGGCGGCCCCGGCGCCCGCGTTGTTCCAGTTGGCGCCCTCCACCGTGGACCAGCCGACGTGGACGCCGAGGCGGGCGGTGGGGAGCTTCCAGAGCGGATCGGTCGCGAGGTCGAACGCCGCGCCGGCGGCGGCGGGATTGCTCACGCTGAACGTGACGGCGGGGAACTCGCCGGGCGCGGTCTGCTCCACCTTCACGATCTGGAGCGAGGCCACCTCGGTCTCGAGGGTCGGGGCCGCGAGGCTGTGGTACTTCGTGGCGTCGGCGAACTTGCCGGCGCCGTGGCACGCCGCGCAGCTCCCGTCGGCGACGACCCCGGCGCTGTGCGCCGTCCAGCCCGCCGCCGGCGTGGCGTTCGCGAAGTCCGTCCGGTCGTGGCACGAGCCGCAGTACGCGACCGACGCCTGGGTCTTCCAGTAGTCGGAGCCGGCGCCCGAGGCGACGTCGTGGCACACGGTGCAGCTGCCGGTGTCCTGCGGGAACTTCACGCCGGTGTACTCGTGCTTGCTGTTCATGATCAGGCGCCCCGGCACGGCGCCGGGGATGGCCGTGCCGTCGAGGTCCCTGCCGCTCACGCTGGGCAGGCGCGAGCCCTGATGGATCTTGTGGATCATGACGGCGAGGTCGAGCGTGGTGCTGTTGGTCGACAGGGTGCCCGGGTCGAGCATGCTGGGGTTGTGGCAGGTCCCGCAGTACGCGACCTCGAGCCGCCGCGCGCCGTGGACGGCGAGCTGGACGTGGCAGGCGCCGCAGGCGGCGTCGGACACGAGCGCCCTCGGGTCGGCGGTCGCCATCGCGCCGGTCGCGGGGACCACGTCGCCGTAACCGTTGAACACCGGGCGCGTGGCGTCCGGGTTCGCGAGGTTGTTCTGGATCGCGAAGCGCGTGACGGCGGCCGGATCGTAGGCCTCGGTCACCGCGACCGTGGCGCTCGGCGCCACCTGCTTCGAGAGGTCGGCCTGGAACGTGTAGCTGCACGAGCCGTCGCCATGGTCGACGAGGGAGCCGACCGTGGCGCTCGACGCCTCGACCGCGGCCACCGGGACGTCGGCCTTGTGCACGGGGTTCACGAGCAGCTTGTTGAGGTAGCTCTTCCAGACCTTCGTCCCGGGGTTCGCCGGATCGTCCACCAGCTTCGCGATCGTGAAGGCCGGCGCGAACTCCGCGTAGCCGCTCGACGCGCCGCCCGCGCAGGCGGTGACGGGCTTCGTCATCGCGGCGTCGCGGTAGAGCACGTAGGTGACCGTGGGGACGCCGCCGGTGGTGGCGGCGTTGGGGATGCTCACCGCGGTGATCCGGGCGTACAGCCGCGCCTGGGTGGCTTCGGGCGCGACGGGCGACTCGCCCGCAGGCCCTTGCGGCCCGGTCGGCCCGGCGGGCCCTTCGGCGCCGGGAGGCCCTGCCGGCCCAGGCGATCCGGGGTCCCCGTCGTCACCGCTGCAGCCGGCGACGGAGGCGGCCGCGAAGATCGCAGCGAGCCCGAGTGTCAGCGCACGTCTCGTCATCGTCGTCTCCCATATACGTTGGGTGAACTGCCTTCAGATGGGGCGTGGCAATGCGATCCTCGCGCCAGCGCGCAGGGCTTGACGGATCGAGCACTTACGGCCGATAGTCGGGCGAAATCACCGGATGAGGCGATCACGGGTCGCCGCATGCGGCGATCTGGCGAGAATCGCCGAATCCGGCGATTGCCATCCGACCATGCCGACCGACCAGTTCTTCCGCGAGCTGACGCTGCGGATCTGCAGCACGCTCGACATCCAGAAGGCCATCGAGCGCGTCTTCCCGGTGCTCCGCGCCAGGGTCCCGCTCGACGAGCTCCGGCTGGAGGTGCTCGACCGGAAGCTGGGCGCGGTTCGCCAGATCGCGCGCGTCTCGACCGCGGCCCACGGGCGCGCCGGCGAGCGCATCACGCAGGTGAAGCCGGCGATCGTCCCGCTCCCGGCACGGCTCTGGCGGTGGGCGGACGCGATGCGCGGGCCCATCCTCATGGACGAGGCCTCGGGCGAGGACATGCGCATGATGCGCGTCCTCACGAAGGCGGAGCACGACTCGGATCTGGCGGTGCCGCTGCGCGTGGAGTCCACGCAGCTCGGGTTCCTGCTGCTGCGCGCCGCGGGGAAGGGCCGCTACACCGCGGCGCACGCGGAGCTCCTCGCGACGGTCGCGGACCCGTGCGCGGTCGCGCTCGCGAACGCGCTCGCCCACCAGGAGCTCGTCCAGGTCCGCGACGAGCTGCTCGACGACAAGCGGTTCCTCAACCGCGAGCTGTTCCACGCGACCGCCGACGAGGTGATCGGCGGGAGCACCGGGCTCCGGAGCGTGATGGAGCTGGTCCGGCAGGCCGCGCCGCTCAACAGCACGGTGCTCCTGCTGGGCGAGACCGGCGTCGGGAAGGACGTCATCGCCAACGTCCTGCACGACGCGTCTCCGCGCCGCGAGGGGCCGTTCATCAAGGTGAACTGCGGCGCGATCCCCGAGGGGCTCGTGGACAGCGAGATGTTCGGGCACGAGGCGGGCGCGTTCACCGGCGCCCGCGCGGCGCATCGCGGCCGCTTCGAGCGCGCCGACGGCGGGACCATCTTCCTCGACGAGATCGGCGACCTGCCGAAGGGCGCGCAGGTGCGGCTCCTGCGCGTCCTGCAGAGCCGCGAGATCGAGCGGGTGGGCGGGACGCGCCCCCTGAAGGTGGACATCCGCGTCATCGCCGCGACCCACCAGAACCTCCAGCAGATGGTGACGGAGGGGCGGTTCCGCGAAGACCTCTTCTTCCGGCTGAACGTGCTGCCCATCAACATCCCGCCGCTCCGGCTGCGGGCGGAGGACATCCCGGCCCTGGTCAGGCACTTCGTGGCGGTGAAGCGCCGGGGGCTCGGGATCCGTGTGACGCCGGCGATCTCGCCGGGGGCGCTCGCGCGGCTCCAGGCCTACCCGTGGCCGGGCAACGTCCGCGAGCTGGAGAACGTGGTCGAGCGTGAGCTCGTCCGAAGCGCGGGGCGCGGCCGGGAGCTCACGTTCGAGGAGCTGGGGCGGCCGCCGGCGAGGAGCGCGCCGTCGCGCCACGAGCCCGCGCCCCCGCGAACGCTGGCGGACGCCATGGCGGCGCACATCGAGGACGTCCTCGCCGCGACGGGCGGGAAGATCCACGGCCCCGGCGGCGCCGCCGAGCTCCTCGGCGTGAACGAGAGCACGCTGCGGAACCGGATGAACCGGCTCGGCATCACCTATGGTCGAAGGGCCGCCCAGAAGCGCGGCGAGGCCGGCTGAGCGGCCGTGCGGGGGCGTCGCCTTCCCCAGCTCGACGGTCACGATGCCGGTCGGCACCGCGATGATCGCGTAGCCGAGGACCGTCACGCACGACGCCAGGGCGCGGCCGGCCCTATCCGCCCGCGGGCGAGGGCAGCCTCCCGAGCGCGACGAGGCACGCGACGGCGTGGTAGGTGCTCGGCGGCGTCGTGCCGAGGCCCGGCCGCGGGCCGTAACCGCCGTTCTCCGCGACGTACAGGCTGGAGACGAACCGCTCCACCTCTCCGCGGTCGACGAGATCCAGGCGCCCGAGGTCCGCGAGGGCGGCCAGCACGTGCGCCTCCTCCTCCAGCTCGGGGGGCGAGGTGAACTTGCCCTCGCGGAGCCGCCCGGAGTACCGGGAGCCCTGGAGGTAGGCCGCGACGGCGGCGGACGTCGCCGCGTCGAGGGCGCCCGCGAGCTTCAGCGACCGCACGGCCATGAACGTCGCGACCGGTGACGAGGTTGCGCCGCGCCGGAGCGCGAAGCCCCCGTCGGCGGCCCGGTGCGAGGCCACGAAGGCGGCCGCGCCGGAGCGGTCCGCGCGATCGAGCGCGCCGAGGAGCTCGAGCCCGGCGAGCGCGTGGTACGTGGTGCCGAGCGATGCGCCCGCCTCGCCCGCGCGGCCGCGGAAGCCCCCGTCCCGCGCCTTCAGCGACGCGAGGAACTCGACGGCGCGCGGCCGGTCGATCGCGTCGAGCGCGCCGAGGAGCGCGAGCGTGCGCAGCGCATAGAGCGTTGCGACGACGTGCGACTCGCCCGTCCCGGGCGTGGCGGTGAAGCCACCGTCGCGCGCCTGGCAGGAGCGAAGGTACTCGACCACCTGCGCGCGGAGCTCCGGCGAGACCGCTCCGCCGAGCGCGCGCGTCGCGTACAGGTTGTAGAACGCGAACGACGGCGACTCCGGGAACCGGTCCCAGCGATCGCGCCGCGCCCACTGCTCGAGGTACCCGAGCGTCTTCGCTCCGTCGGGCGCGCCGCCGGCGGCCGCGCCTCGCGCCGGGTTGCCCAGGCGCGGGGGACCGAGCCGCACCAGCACGCCAAGCAAGCCCGCCCACACCACCGCCACAGCCACCGAGACCATCACGCCCCGTCGGGTCATCGGAACCGCCTCCGTGTTTCGAGAAAGACCGTGGAAAGGCGGGTCGCGGGAGGCACGCGCCCCCCGCGACCGGCTCCCGTCACGCCGCTAGTGCGGCGGCACTCCCCAGGACGCCGACTTGCCGGTGTGGCACGTGTTGCACACGCCGATCGCCCGCGCGTCGTTCTGCAGCGCGATGTTCTGCACGTTGTCCTTGGCGAGCGTCGACGGGTTCAGCCCGTGCGGCGAGCCGTGGCAGGACGAGCAGAGCACCTTGTCGAACTTGTGGCCGCTCGAGTTCAGGTACTTGCCGAAGATGCCGAGCTTGAGCGAGTTCGGGTCGGTCGAGGACAGCTCGCCGTACTTCGGTCCATGGCACTGCCCGCAGGTGGGCAGCGTCTGCTCCGACCACGGCTGCGCCATCTGGTTCTGCGCGATCCGCTGGTTCAGGTCCCCGTGGCAGTCCGTGCACCAGATCGGCTGACCGCTCGCGTTGGTCTTCTGCGTGTGCGTGTCGCGGTAGCAGTTCACGTTGTTGCCGGGGTGGCAGTCGTAGCAGTTCTTGGCGATGTTCGCGTCGTACGACGTGAGCACGGCGGAGCTCTGCGCGTGGAACCGGTGCAGCACGTCGGAGAACGAGTGCTGCGAGACGCGCACGTCGGCCTTCGTGAACGTGGCGCCCGCGAGGATCTGGTAGTTCGGGTACACGCTCGCGAACCCCGGCGCCTGGCTCTCGCCCATCGCGGGATCCCAGTGGCACACCGAGCAGCGGATGGGGCCGCCCACGCCGTCGCCGTCGGGATCGAGCTTGGAGAAGTCGATCCCGGCGTCGCGCGCGTGCAGCATGCCCATGGTCTCGAACGACCCCGCCGGCGTCGCGGGCTTCCCGTACTCGCCCGCGAGCTTCACGTGGCAGTTGCAGCAGCCGCCGAAGGCGACCGGCACCGTCACGTCGTCGCTCGCCATCACGTTGCCGGTCGCGGTCTCCACGACCTTGATCCGTCCGGTGAGGTACGGCGTCCGCTGCGGCCCGCCGAGCGGGTCCGTCATGATGTCCGTCGGCGTCCCCGTCACGACGGGATAGGCCGGGATGCCGGCCTTCTCGAAGTAGGTCGTCGCCGCCGTGGTCTTGAGGTCCATGTCGCCGCTCAAGGTCGCGCCCGTGAGCCCCTGGATGCGGCCGTCGGCACGCACCGGCTCGAAGCCCGGGAAGAGCTTGGGGGCGTTCTGGATCCAGTTGGCGAAGTACGGGTCCGCCTTCAGGCCCGCGTCGGTGTTCTCGACGACGTCGTAGGTCACCTTGTACTGGCTGCTCGCGCCGAGCAGCACTGGGTCGAGGCTCCCGGTCTGGAAGACCTGGGCGCGGATCGTGTTGTACGGCGGCAGCAGCATGAAGGTGCTGAAGCTCGGACACGCGCAGTGCATCCCGAGGTCGTTGCTCGCCAGGATCTTGAAGCCCGGCGTGCCGCCCGGGCTCCTCGCGGCCTGCGTCGTCTCGGCCATGCCGCCATCGGTCGCGCCGCCGCAGGCCAGCGCGGCGGCGGAGGCGATGAGGACGGCGAGGGTGCGTCTCGTCATGTGCATCCTCCCAACGTTCGTTCGTGATCGCTGGCGCCGGCGCACCGTGCGCAGACGCCGGCGAGCGCGCACACGTCCCCCGCTCGGTGCGAAGCCCGCGCGCACGACGCGCCCGGGCTCCGAACCGTGCCGCATCGCGGTCGCGTCGCCTGAGAGTCACTTGAGCAAGGGGCACGCCATGGGGTGTATGCCCCGTCGTTTCGCGAGGTTCGGGCGCCGGCGCCGGCGACACGCCCGCGCTGTCGCGACAATGGGTCGCAACGCGACGTCGCTAGGAGGAGCGCGCGACGCGGCGCTCACGCATCCAGCGCCAGAGCGTGGACCGCGAGATCGACAGCGCCCGCGAGGTGTCGCCGATGTGCCAGCGGTTCTCCTGCAGCGCGGCGAGCAGCCGCTCGCGGCTGGGCGGATCCCGCCGCCTCGACGCGACGCGCGCCTCGTCCTCCTCCGGCACGTCGGGCGACACGCGCGGCGCCTCTGCGGCGGGACCGGTGACCTCGGACGGGAGGTCCTCCGGCTGGAGCGTGTGTCCGGTCGCGACCGTGGCGGCGTACTCGAGCGCGTTCTCCAGCTCCCGGACGTTGCCGGGCCAGCGGTACGCCTCGAGCAGGCGCAGCGCCTCCGGCGACAGCCTCAGCTCGCGGCCGGTGCGGGCCGCGGAGCGCGCGAGCAGGTGACGCGCCAGCGGCGCCACGTCCTCGCGGCGCTCGCGGAGCGGTGGAACGTCGAGGGGGAAGACCCGCAGCCGGTACAGCAGATCTTCGCGGAAGCGCCTCGCCTCGACCTCGCGCCGGAGGTCGCGGTGCGTCGCCGCGATGATCCGGACGTTCACGGTGATCGTGCGGCTGTCGCCGACGCGCTCGAACGCCCGCTCCTGGATCACGCGGAGCAGCTTCGCCTGCACGTGCAGGGGGAGATCGCCGATCTCGTCGAGGAACAGCGTGCCGCCGTCGGCGAGCTCGAAGCGGCCGGTCCGGTCCCGCAGCGCGCCCGTGAACGCGCCGCGCACGTGCCCGAACAGCTCGGACTCGAGGAGCGCGTCCGGGAGCGCGGCGCAGTTGACCGCCACGAACGGCCGCTCGCGCCGGTGCGAGCGCGCGTGGATCTCCTGGGCGACGACGCCCTTGCCCACGCCGCTCTCCCCGCCGACCAGCACGGAGACATCGGAGTGATCGAGGCTCTCGACGAGGCGGCGCACGCGCTCCATGGCAGGAGACCGCGCGACGAAGCCCGTGGAGCGAGCCGGGCCGACGGGCTCGCCGATCTCCGGATCCGCCGGCCGGAGCACGATGAGGTAGCGGGCCTCTCGATCGCAGGCGCCGCCGAGGTGGCGCAGCGGCGCTGCGGTGACGGACGTCGGCCGCCGTCCACCCTCGCCGTCCGGGAGCCACGCGCGCCAGCCCTCGCGACGCTCGTTCGCCGCGAGCGCCGCCCGGAACGGCCCCTCCACGCCGAAGAGCTCGCACCCGAGCAGCTCCGTGATGGGGCGGCCGCGGTAGCGGTCGGCAGCCCCCGGCCCGAGGAGCTCGTCGAGCAGCGGAGAGACGTGCCGCATCCGGTACTCGGCGTCGAGCGCCAGGCACACGCGCCCGAGCGACGCGAACGCCGCGGTCACTGCCTGGAAGGCCTCCTCGTGTGGCTGCGCCTGGGGTGCCATGTTCGGGGTACATGATGCCCCGCGCTGGCTAGAAGTGTCTGACCCATAAGGACTATAACACGGTCGTTCGCGCCGTCACGCCCGGCAGAACCTCGCCAGCGGCCGCTGCCCGAGAGCCACCTAGGTACCGGTCGCGTCCTGCCGCCGCGACCGGATGCTCCAGACCTGAAGCGCGAAGCCCACGATGAAGGTGACGAGCCACGCGAGCAGCGTGCGGAGCACCAGCGGAGACTGCGGGCCGTCGGCGAGTGGATGCGCCGCCGGCAGGCGCGTCAGGGTCTCGTTGATGCCCGGCACCAGCAGCAGGAAGAAGCTGAAGGAGAGCCCGAACGCCGCGAGGTACGGCCGCAGCCTTCCCAGGAAGGAGAAGCGCGGCACGAGCAGGCTGCCGAAGGCCGCAAGGAGGGCCAGGATGCCGAGGGCGTGTCCGGGATTGAAGCCGCCCGTGCTGGACAGACCGAACGCCGTGAACACCGAGAGCGCCAGTCCGGCGAGGTAGATCCTGCCGGAGCGCGTCGCCGGCTCGATCGTGCGATGGCGAGCGAAGGCGTAGAGGCCCGCGACGACGGGGGGCAGGCTGATGACGGTGTGGACGACGCCGAGATGCGAGAGGGGATGAGCCATGATAGAACTCCTATCTACTGGTTGGTAGAGCCATTAGGCAAAGAAGCACATGCACATCTAGTGAAATACGGGGGCGGGGTTGTCTCCTTCCTTGTCGGCTAGCGGGAGGTCAGCCTGCGCATGAGCGGCTGAACGATCGTGACGAACAGCTCCGGGTCGCCGTGGGCGCGCGCCGACAGCATCGCTCCGTGCACCACCGCCATGAAGGTCATCGCCTCTGCCGCGGGGCTCGCCTGCAGGGAAATCACGCCCTCTGCCGCGCCCCTGGCCAGGACGGATGCGAGCCATCCGGCCAGATCCGAGAAGTGACCGCGGACCTCGGTCGCTACCTCGCTCGGGATCGCGGGCAGCTCGGCAGCCAGCATGGCGCAGATGCAGAAGGGGAGACTGCCGTCACGGATGCACGCTGCCCAGAAGCCCGTGTATGCCTGAAGCTGCGCCACCGGGTCGGGGGTCCGCTCTGCCATCATCGCCATGCCCGCGCGCGCGTCCTCGCGGTACTGCACCACGACCGTGTGCACGAGCTCGGCCTTGCTCGGGAAGTGGTGGTGAATGCTGGCCTTGCTGATGTGCACCGCCTCCGAGATGTCGGCGTAGCTGAAGCCGTTGTAGCCGCCGGAGGCGAGCAGCGACCGCGCGCACGCGACGATCTCGGAAGCCTTGGGGGAAAGCTCGGTGTCCATGACCCGGGTAATCTACCAACTAGTAGGTTCGTGTCAAGACCCTTCGCCGCGCTGAGCTCGATCCTTGGTCTTCCCGCGGCGCCCGCGGGTTCACCGCCTCACGAGCCCGCCGCCGCCTTCTCGAGCTCGAGGTTCCCCTCGACGTACTTCGCGTTGAAGCGGAAGGCGTGGATGCGCCAGCGCCCGGCCTCCGCTCGGAGGCCGAGGTCGTAGCTGCCCACGAAGACGCGCGTGTTCCGGCCCGTCGGGTTCGGCAGGTAATGCGAGGCGATCGCGTAACAGTGCACGTCGGCCTCGTCCCCCCGCAGCCGCACCTGGAAGTTGCCGGCCTGGTGATGCACGGCGGCGAGCGGTGCCAGCCCGCGCTCCCAGCCGGCCACGATCTCGGTCGCGGCGACCTCGGCGGGCGGCGCGCCGCCGAGGGAGCTCATGTCGAACTGGACCTTCGGCGTGAAGCAGCCGATCACCGCCGGCCAGTCACGGCGATCCGTCGAGACGAACAGTTCCGTGATCAGGTCCACGATCCGCTGGCGCTCGATCAGTGCTTGCAGCTCGTCCATGGTGGTCCTCCGAGCGATGGGGTGCGCGGCCGCTCCCCCATAGCTGCGCGTCGCACCCGACGCACGCGGAACGCGGACGCCCGCCGGGGCCGCCGTCCCCCGCCGCGAGCAGCGCCCGACCTTGCGCGGCCACGTCGAGCTGCTGCATGGTCTCGAGCGCCTCGAGCCAACCAGGCGAGGGATCACGGATGCCAGCGCAACGAGCCAAGGACCGCGCGAGCACGGACGAGAAGCCGCGCGTCTTCACGATGTCGTTCGGGAGCGTGTACCCGCTCTACGTGCAGAAGGCTGAGAAGAAGGGGCGGACGAAGGAGGAGGTGGACGCGATCATCGCGTGGCTCACCGGCTACAGCGGCGCGAAGCTCCGGCGCGCCATCGACTCCGGGGTTGACCTCGAGACCTTCTTCGCGAAGGCGCCTCGGCTGAACCCGAACGCCGGGCTCATCACGGGCGTCGTGTGCGGGGTTCGCGTCGAGGAGATCGCCGACCCGGTGATGCAGAAGATCCGCTACCTCGACAAGCTCATCGACGAGCTCGCGAGGGGGAAGAAGCTGGAGAGCATCCTCCGCACATGAGCCGCGGCCGGCGGACCCCCGTCATTCCGCCGGGGGGGCCGGTGACCGTCGACGCGCTCGACGCTCGAGGGCTACCGCGCGGCGCTCGACACGCCGCAGGGTCGGCGGACGCTGGGCAGGATCCGGTTCGCCGACTGGCTGCGCGAGCGCGAGCCGGCCGGACGGTAGGGGCTCGGCGCCTACCGCCGGCGATAGTGCAGCGTCACGATCCCCGACTTCAGCCGCCGCGTCGCCACGAGCTTCAGGTGCACGGACGGCTGCAAGCCCGGGAACAGGTAGGGACCGTGCCCGGCCACCACCGGGTGCACGACGAAGCGATACTCGTCCACGAGGTCGAGCCGCTGGAGCGCGGCCGAGAGCTGGGGGCTACCGACCAGGATCCCGCGCGGCGTGGCCTTCTTCAGCGCCTTCACCGCCCGCGTCAGGTCCCCTTCGAGGAGATGCGTGTTGGGCCACGGGAAGTCGCGGCGCGTCGTCGAGACCACGTACTTGGGCTTGGCCTCGAGCTTCCTCGCCCAGCTCCGGTCGGCCGGCTTCGCCTTCGGGTCGCGCGCCACCTGCGGCCAGGCGTCCTCCATCAGCTCGTAGGTCACCCGCCCGAAGAGCATCGCGCCCGCTGCGTCCATCCGGCGGGTCCAGTAGCGGAGCATCTCGTCGTCGGGGATCCCCTCGCGGTGGTCGCAACACCCGTCCAGCGTGACGTTGAGCGCGAAGGTCAGGAGGCCCATGGCGTCCTCAGACGTTGCCCCAGCCCGGGATCGCAGCCGCCTGCTTCACCCACGCCGCCAGCTGCGCCTCGTCGAGATCGTCCTCGTGGACGTCGATCCAGCGCCCGTCCTTGCCCGTGCCGCCGGGGGGAACGGGCTGCAGCGACGTTCCCTTGAAGAAGGTCACCTTGACGGCCTTGCTGAACGCGTGGAGCCCGACGAACCAGCCCTGGCCCTCGACGCCGTAGAACGGGGAGTTCCACTTCACCGCCTTCCGCACCCCGGGCACGGTCCGGGTGATGAGCGCGTCGAGGCGCTGCCCGACCTCGCGCTTCCAGCCCGGCAGCGCCGCCAGGTACGCCTGCACGGGCGCGTCGCCGTCGGCCTTCGCGATCTGCGGGTTGCCGCCGGAGAGCAGGACCGGCTTCCGGGCCGCGGAGGCACCCGCTCTCTTGGTCGCGGCCGCTTTGTGCGCGGCCGCTCGTCGCTTGCGCGTGACGGCGGCCTTGCTGCCCGCCGCCCTCCGCTTCCTCGTGACTGCCGCCTTCCTTCCTGCGGCCTTCGCCTTCCGCGTCCTCGATGCCTTCCTCGCGACCGCGCTGCTGTCCATGCGCTCTCCTGGGAGGGTTTCGACGGCGAAGTATCTTCGTTCGAGGAGGCCGCGCGTAGGGGGACCCGCACTCGGGGCGTATCTACGCGCCCATCCGCCCGTACTCCGGCTTCCCGGCGCGCTCGAGGCGGAGGTACGTCGCGCCCTTCGTGGTCGTGACCGACTCCAGCGGGCGGAGCGCCAGCGGCACCGTGCCGCTGCCGAAGAGCCGCTTGCCGGTGCCGAGCACCACCGGGAAGATGAACAGCCGGTACTCGTCCACGAGGTCGTGCTGCTGGAGCGTCTGGAGCAGCTCGGTGCTGCCCCAGGTGTGGACGGTCCGGCCCGGCTGCTCGCGGAGCTTCCGGAGCTCGGCGACCACGTCGCCCTTGATCAGGCGGGAGTTGTTCCAGGTGACGCGCTCGAGGGTGCGCGACACCACGTACTTCGGGCGCGCGTTGAGCGGGGGCGCCACGGGGTTCGCGGGGTCGGTCACCTTCGGCCAGTAGCTCGCGAAGATGTCGTAGGTCTTGCGCCCGAGCAGGAACCCGTCGGCGTCGCCCATGCCCTCGGTGACCAGCCGCCCCCCGAGCTCGTCGTCGTAGGGCGCCTGCCAGCCTCCGTGCACGAAGCCACTCTCGCGGTCCTCGTCCGGACCGCCGGGCGCCTGCATGACGCCGTCCAGGGTCAGGAACGCGTTCACGACGATCTTGGGCATGGCTCGACCTCCATCACCACCACGAACGCTGGCCGGGACGACGTCACCCGCGCCGCGCGGCCTCGATCTTGGCCACGTCGATCTTCGACATCGGCATCATCGCCTCGAACGCGCGCCGCGCTTCCTCACCGCCGGCCTGGAGCGCCTCCATCAGCACCCGCGGCGTGATCTGCCACGACACGCCCCACCGGTCCTTGCACCAGCCGCACGCGCTCTCCTGGCCGCCGTTGCCGACGATCGCGTCCCAGTACCGATCGGTCTCCGCCTGATCCTCGGTCGAGATCTGGAACGAGAACGCCTCGCTCTGCTTGAACGCGGGGCCGCCGTTCAGGCCGACGCAGTGCACCCCGGCGACCGTGAACTCGACCACCAGCACGTCGCCCTTCTTGCCGCTCGGAGAGTCGCTCGGCGCGCGGATGATCCGGCCGACCGCGCTGTCCGGGAAGGTCTTGGCGTAGAAGCGGGCCGCGGCCTCGGCGTCCTTGTCGTACCAGAGACAGATCGTGTTCTTCGTCATGTGCGCGTCCTCCGGTTTCGCGGTGTCTGCGGGGTGCCGCTCGATGGACCTGGCGGCGGGGGAGACCTCATCGATCGCGCCCCATGCGGGATGGTTCGGCGCGAGCAGCTTCAATCTGCGACGCGGACGACGACCTTGCCGAAGTTCCTGCCCTCGAGCAGGCCGATGAGCGCCGCCGGCGCGTTCTCCAGCCCGGCGACGAGGTCCTCCCGCAGCTTCACCTTGCCCTCGGCGACCCAGGCGCTCATGTCGCGCAGGAACGGCGCGTAGCCGTCCGCGTAGTGGTCGAGGATGATGAAGCCCTGGAGGCGGACGCGCTTGCGCAGCACGAGCGCCATCAGCATCGGCAGGCGGTCCGGGCCGGGCGGCGGCGCCTCGTCGTTGTAGTGCGCGATCCCCCCGCAGACCGGGACGCGCGCGCCCTCGCGCAGGAGCGGCAGCACGGCGTCGAGCACCGCGCCCCCGACGTTCTCGAAGTAGACGTCGATGCCGTCGGGGCACGCCTCGGCGAGCTGCCGTGCCAGGTGCGGGTCGTGGCGGTCGAGGCAGAGGTCGAAGCCGAGTTCCTCGGTGACGTACCGGCGCTTCTCGTCGCCGCCCGCGATGCCGACCACGCGCGCGCCCCGGAGCCGGGCGATCTGGCCCACCGCCGCGCCGACCGCGCCGCTGGCGGCGGCCACCACCACGGTCTCGCCGGGCTTCGGCGCGCCGATGTTCAGCAGGCCGTGGTACGCGGTGAAGCCGGGCATGCCGAGCACGCTCAAGGCGTACGAGGGATGGGCGCCGTCGCCGATCGGCGTCAGGCCCTGGCCGTCGGACAGCGCGTAGTCCTGCCAGCCGGCGGCGCCGGCCACCAGCTCGCCCTCGCGGAAGCCCGGGTGCCTGGAGACCACCACGCGGCTCACCGTGCCGCCCACCATCGTGTCCCCGAGCGCCAGCGGGGGGGCGTAGGAGGGGCCCTCGCTCATGCGGCCCCGCATGTAGGGATCGAGCGACAGGTAGACCGTGCGAAGCAGCACCTGCCCGTCGGCGGGCGCCGGCACGGGGACCTGCTCGAGGCGGAAGTCCTGCGCCGTCGGCGCGCCGCGCGGGCGGGCGGCGAGCACGATGCGGCGGTTGACGGCGGGGCTCTGCGGCATGGCGTGTCTCCCGGGGCGGCGTGATGCGAGGTCTGGATGGGGTGCGATGGCGGTCGAGCCGCTTCGCGGGTACCGGAGGATTGGCCGGATATATGCGAGGAGATCCCCCGGCCCGCTCTACCGTTTCGGCCGGCGCGCACGGCCCTCCAGCTCAGCCCCCCACGCCGAGGTCGATCCCGTACACGGGGCCGTTCGCCAGGTCGTACTTGCCGCCCGGCACCCGGTGGCGACCCTCGGAGAACTCGAAGCGGCGGAAGAGCGTGTGCCCGCCGTGGACCGTCACGTGCAGCCACGGCAGGACGAACCAGCGCACGCCGAGGTCGGCCACCGCGGCGGAGTAGTTCAGCTGCGGGTTGACGACGCCGTAGACGCGCTCGGCGCCGTGGTAGTTGCCGCCGTTGACCAGCAGGGCGCCGCGCACGCCGAGGGCGCGGTGGGGGAGCCAGGTCAGCTCGGCGCTGATCGGCAGGATGGACTTCAGCCAGAGCCGGTCGGTGATCGTCCAGTCGATCGAGGCGACCGGCAGCGGGAGCGGCTCGCCGAACGCGTTCTGGATCGCCACCCCGAGGCCGACCTCGAGCCGGTCGCCGAAGCGGTAGGTCCCGGCGCCGACGACCGTCATCGTGACCGCGTCGAGCGTGGCGGGCCCCTCGAAGTCGTCCGCATACCCGGGCGACGCCACGAGCACGAGGCCCCAGCGGTCCGTCAGCTTCTGCCGCAGGAACGCGGTGACGCCGATCGACTGCGCGCTGTCCAGCGGGTGGGTCAGGCCCCGGTAGTCGAACTGGAGGCGCTGGTACGCGACCGAGAGGTCGAGCCGGGTCCGTCCCTCGTTCGCGACGATCGGATACGTGGCGCTCACCTGCTGCGTGGTGACGCGAAGCTCGCCGATGCGCTCGCCGGTGCCGGCGCGCTCGAGCGTCTGGTAGGGGAAGTACGTGTAGCCGGCGGACGCGGAGGGCGCCGGCGGCGCGGAGACGTCCTTGCCCGTCACCTCGCCCAGCACCTCGGCGGCGACGATGGCGGCGGGTCCCGGGTTGGCGGCGTTGATCTGCACGGCCACGGCCGCGTGGCTGGCCGGGTCGTAGCCGATGAACGCGCCGTGCGCGCTGCCGGTCCCCATGTGCCCCAGGACCGTGAGGTGGTTCACCGTGTATCGCTCGAGCCCGAGCCCGTACGCGTGCGCAACGAACCCGTGGTCCTCGCCGCGGACGAAGGTCCGCATCTCGGCGGCGGACCGCGTGTCGAGGAGGTCGCCCTCGAACAGCGCCAGCGTGAACGCCAGGAGGTCCTCCGCCGTCGAGTACATGCCGCCGGCGGCGCCGCCGATCGACGGGTGCCACAGCGCCGTCGCCTCCACGGGCTCGCCGCTCGCGAGCACGTAGCCGGCGCCGAGGCGCGGCGCCGACGCCTCGCCGGCGTACCCGGTGTGCCTCAGCCCGAGCGGCTCGAGGACCCGGCTCCGCACCTCGGCGTGCCACGGCCGCGCGGTCACCCGCTCGATGATCTCACCGAGCATCAGGTAGTTCGTGTTCGCGTAGTGGAACCCGGCGCCGGGCTCGGCCACCGGTCCCCGCGCCGCGGCGACGGCGATCAGCTCGCGCGCGCTCCACGCCCGGCGCGCGTCGCGATCCACCGCGTCGGTGTGGAGGTACTCGGCCATTCCGCTCGTGTGCTGCAGGAGCTGCCGGATGGTGATGCGCGACGCGCCCGGGAGGTCCGGGAAGAAGCGCTCGACCGTGGCATCGAGGGCGAGCTTCCCTTCGCGGGCGAGCTGCAGCACGACGACGGCGACGAAGGTCTTGGTGGTGCTGCCGATGATCCACGGCGCGCTCGGGTCGATCCGGGCGGCGCGCCGCGTGGGGTCGGCGGTGCCCGCGGTGACGAGGAGCGTCCCGCCGGCGCGGGGGCGCAGCGCCAGCACCGCGCCCGGGAACTCGCGGCGGGCGAGGTGCCGCTCGAGGACGCGCGTCGCGCGAGGCTCGAGGGAGCGGCTCGGGTCGGTGGATGGGCGGCCGCTCGCGCGGGCGGGCCAGCCCAGCACCGCGGCGGCCGCGAGCGTGAGCAGCAGGAGCAGGCGGGCGACGAGGCGGCGGGTCGTTCCCTCCTTCGAGGTCGGTGAGGAGATGGCGGCGGCAGCGGCGGGGTTCGGCATCGTGGTCCTCCGGTGGTGGCTTCGGAGGCACCGTACGGATCGGCGCGCGCCGCCTCGCCGCTCCCCATGAACCCGGACGGCGACCCGACCATCGGGACGTCCGACCTTCTTAGCCTGCCAATCTTCCGGGGGTTTTCGCCGCCGACCTCGACAGCCGGAACTCGGTGGGCGTGACGCCCGTGTAGCGCTTGAAGAAGCTGTTGAGGGTCGATTTCGAGTTGAACCCCGCCTCGAGCGCGAGCTCGAGGACGCCGCGGTCGCGTCGCGCGGGGTCGTCGAGCGCCGCCATGAGCTCCTCCGCGCGATACGAATTCACGAAGAAGTAGAAGCTCTTGCGCAGGTGCACGTTCAGCACCTGGCTCAGCAGGTGGGGCGTCGCGCCGACGGCGTCGGCGAGCGCCTGGAGCGTGAGCGCGCCGTCGCGGTACGGCTTGCGCTCCGCCATGTGCGCGGTGAGCTTGCTCGCGAGCTCCGCGGCCTCCCGGTCGTCGACGCGGTTGCGCTGGTACTTCGGGCGCGGGCGCGGGGGCGGCTCGGCCGTCCGCGCCGCCTGCGCCTTCTCGAACAGCTCGGGCTGCCAGAGGCTCACGTACCCGGTCGCGAAGACGACCAGGGCGGTCCCGACCTGGACCGCGTGCGAGAGCGCGTCGAGCGACGCCGGCGCGACGCCCGCGAGGTCGAGCACCCGGCCGGCGATCACGATGCTCCACACCGCCGCGTGGGCGAGCACCATGCCCATCAGCCAGCGCAGGTCGATCCGCGCGACGTCGCTGAAGTAGCCCTCGATCCTGCGGTCGTACCGGCGCAGCGCGAGCCAGCTCCAGAGGAGGTAGCCGACGGCCTGCACCGTCTGGAGGACCTCGAAGAAGCGCAGCGCGGGCGGACCGTGGCCGGCGAGGTACGCGTGCGCGAGGGCGAGCTTCTCCGGGCCGGGCTTCAGGTAGAAGCCCTGGAGCAGGAAGAGCAGGTTCGCCGCGGCCGGGAGGCCGTGGAAGAGCCAGCGGGCCTCGAACCGCGCGGCCGGCCGGGTCAGCGCGGCGACGTAGAGGTAGAGGAGCGGGCCGAACAGGAAGGGGAGGGGCGCCGTCAGGGCCAGCAGGTGCGGATGGCTCGTCAGGCCCCAGCGCTGCTCCGGGACGCCGAGGAGCAGCATCAGCGACAGCGCGCCGACGAGCGCCGCGAGCAGCCGGTTGGCGACGCGATCCTCCCGGCGACGCGCGAGCACCGCCGCGAGCCCGACGCCCTGCAGGCCTCCCAGCAGGATGATGCTGTCCAGCAGCTCGCGCACGGCTGCCTCGCCCGGTTCCGCGATCCGAGAGGCTAGCAGAGCCCGAGGGCGGCTGCCGGGACTGACCCAGCGAGGACGCGCTCGCCCGGTCGCGCCCGGCCGTCGAGCTCCGTCCGGCGACTCCTCCCTGCCGGACCGCCCCGCGCCTGCCCGCGCCGTCGCGCGGGCCTTCGACGCCTGGGGCACGCGGGCGGCCGCCGGCCCGGCCCTCGCGCCCGCGGTCACGGCCTTGAGCGCGTCCATCGCGGCGCGGATGCACGCCGCGAGGTCCGGCGGCTTCCTCGGAGCGCCGCGTGGCGGGACCGGCACCGCGCCGGCCCCGCCACCCCGGCGCCGCGCTACGGGTTGCGGGCCGCGGCGCGCTCCACGGCCCCGATCTTGGTGACCGGGACGAAGCCCTGATCCGAGAGCGCCTTGGTCAGGTGCGCGGCGCAGCTCAGGACGGCGCCGCGGTTCCCGGCGGCGTCGCACCGCCCGAGGAGATCGGCGACGGTGCAGCCGTTCGTGAACAGCGTGTTCACGACGCCGGTGTCCTCCCCGCCGACGATCACCGTCGAGCGCAGGTCCGAGCCGAGGCACTGGTCCCCGGCGTCGTCGGCGACGCCGTCGAGGTCGCCGTCGGGGTACCAGCCGACGTCGCGCAGGAGCGGCCGGGTCATGTCGTACGGCAGGTCCACCGACAGCCGCAGGTCGGCGTTGATGGCGGGCTCCATGAGCTGGTTGGGCGAGGTGCTGGTGTCCCAGTGCGACACCGACGAGCCGGGCTGCACCGGGTTCGGCGTGTAGAGGAGCACCTGCCCGTCGCGATCGGCGCCGGCCATCACCGCGAGATCCAGGCCGAGCGTGACGTTGACGGTGCCCTGCGCCAGGGCGGCCTTGAGCGCGTTGCCGTCCGCCAGCGTGACGCGCACCGCCGGGATGACGATCGACGGGTCCGCCCCGCCGAGCCCGGCCGGCGGGCCGCCCGCGACGTTGTCGGCCACGATGACGGCGATCGCGCCGGCGTCCTGCGCGTTCTTCACCTTCACGGTGAAGCCGCAGGTGCCGCGATCGACGAGCGCGATCCTGCCCGTCACCCCCGCCGCGGCGTCGATGGCGGTGCACGCGTCGGTGGTGGAGGGGCCGGTCGCGTTCGAGGCGTCGGTCGCCACGACCACGTCGCCGGTCGTCCCGGGGGAGCCGATGGGCGGGCCGAACGAGGCCGCGCCGACCTGGTAGTCGGCCGGAGCCGGGGCGTTCACGTGCAGCAGGGGCGTCCCCGCGCTCAGCACGGAGGGCGCGGCGAAGGTGACGCGCGGGCCGTTCCAGACCACCTTGCGCGGGTTGACGGCGGAGGCCTGCCGCTCGGCGTCGGTCATCTGGTCACGGAACTTCCCGGTCGTGCCGTCGAAGTAGAACTTCGAGTACACGTCGCCGAAGCCCACGAGGTACGCGCCGGTGCTGACGTTCGCGAAGCTGGAGAAGCCGAGCCCGTGCGCGAACTCGTGCAGCAGCACGGTCACGAGGTTGATCTGGCTGGCGGTGTGCCCGGTGTCGAGGCCGTAGTACCAGCTCGTCCCGGTGAGGCACCCGACCTTGCCGATGTCGCTGTTGAAGCGGGCGCGGAGGTCGTCGGCGCTGGAGTTCGGGTCGCCCGGGGCGAGGTCGGCCGCCGCGAGCTTGTTGGCCAGGGCGACGTGGTACCAGGTGTTCTCGAACCCGGCGCCGGGGAAGTCGCGGAAGACCTGGATCGCGCCGGCCGAGCCGAGCGTGGCGGCGCTGGCGGTGCAGGCGAGCGGCACGAACGACGCCTGGATCCGGATCTCGACCGCGCTGTCGAGCGACGCCGCCCAGATCTCGGCGGCGCGCTGGAAGGCGATGAGGCGCTGCTGGCCCACCGTGGTGCCGGGGTTGCCGCCGACCGGGGTCGCCGGCGTCGGATCGTTGAAGCCCACGCCGGGCGCGTTGACGTTCACGATCGTGATCTGGGCGGCGGGGAGGGCGGTGCCCGGGAGCGCGACCGCGAGCAGCGCGAGGAGGAGCGAGGATCGGCTGGCGCGCATGGTCACTTCTCCTCCAGCGGCGCGGCGGCCGGCGCTTCCGCCGGGGCGGCCTGGCCTTCCAGGAACGACCGGGCCTCGGCCGGCGTGCCCACGCACTCGGTGCGGACGCCCTCGGGCCCGACGCGGGCCAGCGACACGCTCTGGAAGCGGTCCTGCAGGTCCATGCCCACGGCGCCGTTCGGCAGGGCAACCTGGGTGAGGCCCTCGGACGACTGGCTCACGAGGGGCTCGAGGCCGCGGAGCAGCTCCTCCAGCTCGGCCTGGGTCGGCTGGCGGAGCGCGCGCGTCCGCGGATCGGTGGCGGCCTGGGCCGCCGCCGCGCCGGCTGCGTTCGGGTCCTGCGGTGCTTCCTTCGCGGCGTGCTGGGCCCGGGTCACCCCCGGCGCTCCGAGCAGCGCGGCCACGGCCATGACGAACGGTACGGTAGGGCGCATGTTCCCCCGCTGACTGTTGGTGAAGGTGAGGCGGTGTGGACGCTTCGTAAGGACGCGCCGCGCGCCCCCGCAATGGGCAACGGAATCCCCGAAGGGTGAGGCGCGTGCACGCTCCGTGTTCACGCGCAGCGCGTCGTCGGGCGGGTGTCCCCTCCGCAGGGGACGCGCGTCCGTCCTGCTCGCAGCGCTCCGGTGCGGGGCAGGACCGGCGGCCGCATCGTTGCGGCATGGACAGTGCCCTCTGGCGCCCGGAGCTGCCGCCGTGGGAGGTCGTGTTCCGCGCGGCGTTCGTCTACCTGTTCGTCCAGCTCCTCTTCCGCCTCGTCGGGCGGAAGGAGTTCGCGCGGTGGGGCGTCTCGGACATCGTGCTCCTGTTCCTCGTCACCACCGCGGCGCGGAAGAGCATCGTCGCCGACGACGCGAGCCTCACCACCGCGGTCGTGGCGCTCACCACGCTCATCGGCCTCGACTGGCTGTTCTCGCTGCTCACCTCGCGGAGCCGGCGCGCGGCCGACCTGCTCGAGGGGCGGATCCGCCAGCTCGTCCGCGACGGTGCGCTCCAGCGCGACGTGATGCGGGCGACGCGGGTCTCCGAGGACGAGCTCCTCGCGCACGTGCGGCGGCTCGGGAAGGAGAGCCTCCGGGACGTGAAGGACGCCTTCCTGGAGCGATCGGGCAGCATCACGATCGTGCTCCGGGGAGGGGCGGGCCGCTGACGGGAGGTGCGCGAGCGCCCGGCCCGGAGCTCTCCCCTCGCGGGCAGCGCACTTGCCGGGCGGCCGCCCGGTCGCCAGCGTGCAGGCGCTCTCTCGAAGGAGACCGCATGCGCCGAGGACTGCTCGTCTCGCGAGGGTGGCCGCAGGCCGCGCTCCTCGTGATGGTGGTCGGCTTCGGGATCCTCGGCGTCCTCGCCTACCGGACCTACACGGCCTCGCCCCCCATCCCCGGGAAGACCGTCGACCCGCGCGGCCGCGTGGTGTTCGACCGCGACGACATCCTCGCGGGCCAGGAGCTGTTCCTCACGCGCGGCCTGATGGACTACGGCTCGGTGCTCGGACACGGCGGCTACCTCGGTCCGGACTTCACCGCCGAGTACCTGCGGCGGTCGGCCCGCTTCGTGGCGGCGCGGAACGGCGAGTCGGAGCGGGAGGGCGGGCCGCGGACCTGGGCCGAGCTCCGCGAGAACCGCTACGACGCGGCCACCGGCGTGCTGACGTTCACCGAGGGTCAGGCGGCCGCCTTCGACCACGAGCGCGAGTCCCTGCGCGCGTTCTTCGCCCAGCCGAGCGCGAGGACCGGCCTCTCGCCGGGGCTCGTCTCGAGCCCCGAGGACCTCCGGCAGCTCACGGCGTTCTTCGCGTGGACCGCCTGGGCCGCCTCCACGCAGCGCCCCGGCGCCGACTACTCGTACACGAACAACTGGCCGCCCGAGCCGCTCGTCCTGAACCGCCCCACCGGCTCGATGGTGGTGTGGAGCGTGCTCTCGCTGGTGGCGCTGCTCGGCGGCACGGGGCTCCTCTTCGCCGCCTTCGGCCGCTGGCGGTTCCTCGGCTGGCAGGGGCGCGAGACCCGGACCCTCACGTTCCGCCGGCCCCAGGACGTGCCCCTCACGCCGGGCCAGCGCGCCACGGGGTGGTACTTCCTCGTGATGGCGCTGCTGTTCCTCGCCCAGACGCTGGTCGGCGGCGCGTCCCAGCACTACCGCGCGGAGCTGGAGGGCTTCTTCGGCATCGACCTGGCGGCGCTGCTCCCGTTCAACGTGGTCCGCACCTGGCACCTGCAGCTCGCCATCTTCTGGGTGGCGACGTCGTACCTCGCGGCCGGCATCTTCGTCGCGCCGATGATCGCCGGGCGCGAGCCGCGCGGGCAGCGGGCGCTCGCGTTCGCGCTGCTCGGGGCGCTCGCGGTGGTGGTGGTGGGCAGCCTGGTCGGCGAGCTGGCCGGGATCCACGGCTGGATCCGCGGCTACTGGCTCGGGAACCAGGGGTTCGAATACCTGGAGCTCGGCCGGCTCTGGCAGGTGCTCCTCATCATCGGGCTGTTCGCCTGGGCGGCCATGCTCTACCGGACGCTGCGGCCGCGCCTCGTCCGCGAGCACCTCGGCAACATGCCGTGGCTCTTCTTCTTCGCCGCGCTGGCGATCCCGGCGTTCTACGCGGTGGGCCTGCTCGCCCACCCGCGCGCCCACTTCACCGTCACCGACTACTGGCGGTTCTGGGTCGTGCACCTGTGGGTCGAGGACTTCCTCGAGCTCTTCACCACCGCGATCGTCGCGTACCTGTTCGTCCTGCTCGGCGTGGTCGCGGAGCAGGCCGCGCTGCGGCTGGTCTACCTCGAGATCATCCTCTACTCGGTGGGCGGCGTGGTGGGGACGATGCACCACGTGTACTTCTCCGGCGAGCCGGCCGAGCACATGGCGCTCGGCGCGTTCTTCTCCGCCGCGGAGGTCATCCCGCTCACGTTCCTCACCGTCGAGGCCTGGAGCTTCCTGTCGCTCGCGAAGGCGCAGCAGCGCGAGGGCGCGGCGCCGTTCCCGCACCGGTGGGCGGTCATGTTCCTCGCGGCGGTGGGGTTCTGGAACTTCGTGGGCGCGGGGATCTTCGGCTTCCTCATCAACCTCCCGATCGTCTCCTACTACCAGGTCGGCACCGCGCTCACCGCGAACCACGGGCACGCCGCCATGATGGGCGTGTACGGCATGCTCGCGGTGGCGCTCGCGCTGTTCGCGATCCGGTACCTGGTCGCGCCGGAGCGCTGGTCCGACCGGCTCGCCAAGGTGAGCTTCTGGTCGCTCAACCTCGGGCTCGGCTGGATGGTGTTCGCGACGCTGTTCCCGGTCGGCGTGCTCCAGCTCTACCGGTCGGTGACGGTCGGGTACTTCGAGGCGCGGCAGCTCGAGTACGTCACCGCCCGCCCGCTCACGCTGTTCGAGTGGTGGAGGCTCCCGGGCGACGCCCTCTTCATCGTGGGCGGCGTGCTGCCGCTCGTGGTGCTGTGCTGGAGAGGGATCCGCGCGGCGCCGCGGCCCGCCACCGCGCCCGGCGGGGAGAGCCCGCTGTTCAGCGACGTGGACGGTCCCGGCGCGGCGGCCGAGGGCGCCTCCGGGGGCCACGCGGCGCCGCGCAGGCTGTGAGCGGGCCGGGCGCCCGTGCTGCGGGCCGGCGGGCGCAGCGGTCGAGGGCGGTCCACGTGCACACCTTTCGCCTGATGCCGGTCTGGGCGTGGGCGGGGACGTGGGGGCTGGTCGCCGGCTCCGCGCTCGTGGTCGGGGCGGTCGCCGGCTTCTACGCCCGCGTCCCGCAGCGCGTCATCGCGGTCGTCATGGCGTTCGGCGCGGGGGTGCTCATCTCGGCGCTGTCGTTCGACCTCATGGACGAGGCGTACCGCCGCGGCGGCTTCGACTCGACGGCGATCGGGTTCGTGGCCGGGGCGGTGGTGTACACGGCGCTCACGACGGTGCTCTCCCGCCGCGGCGCGAAGCACCGCAAGCGATCCGGACCCGGGAAGCAGCCGTCCGAGTCCGAGCGGTCCGGGAGCGGCCTCGCGATCGCGCTCGGCGCGCTGCTCGACGGGATCCCCGAGTCGATCGTCATCGGCCTCTCCCTGATCGGCGGCGGGGCGGTCAGCTGGGTGGCGGTCATCGCGATCTTCGTGTCGAACGTGCCCGAGGGGCTCTCGAGCGCCGCCGGGATGCGGCACGCCGGCCGGACGCCCGCCTACGTCTTCGGCGTGTGGACGGGGATCGCGGTCGCCTCCGCCATCGCCGCCCTGCTCGGCTTCACCGTGTTCCGGGCCTTCCCGCCGGACGTGATCGCCGCGACCACCGCGACGGCCGCCGGCGCGATCCTCGCGATGCTCGCCGACACCATGATCCCGGAGGCGTTCGAGAACGCGCACGACGTCGCCGGGCTCGTCACCGTGGTCGGGTTCCTGGGCGCGTTCGTGCTCACGAAGCTGGGAGGGTGACGCGACGGCGGCGGCCCCGGGCCCTCGTCACGTCGGGCTCCACCGCCGGAGCGAAGCACGAGGGCTCACGGCATGGCGACGACGGCGCGCCAGATCCTGCGGACCTACGTCGTCCTGACGCTGCTCTCGACGTTCGCGTCCTCCTTCATCTGGGGAATCAACACGCTCTTCCTGCTGGACGCGGGCCTCTCGGTGGCGCAGGCGTTCGCCGCGAACGCGTTCTTCACGGTGGGAGAGGTGCTCTTCGAGGTGCCGACCGGCGTGGTCGCCGACACGATGGGGCGGCGGGTGTCGTACCTGCTCGGCGCAGCCACGCTGTTCTTCGGGACGCTCCTCTACCTCGCGATGTGGCGCGTCCACGGTCCGTTCTGGGGCTGGGCGGGGGCGTCGATCCTGCTCGGGCTCGGCTTCACGTTCTTCTCCGGTGCGACCGAGGCGTGGCTGGTGGACGGCCTGAGCGCCACCCACTACCAGGGCACGGTGGACGCGGCGCTGGCGCGGGGCAAGATGGCGGAGGGCGCCGGGATGCTCGTCGGCACCATCCTCGGCGGCGTCGTCGCGCAGGCGACGAACCTCGGCGTGCCCTACGCGCTGAGGGCCGCGGCGCTCGCCCTGACCTTCGCCATCGCGCTCGCGTCGATGCACGACGTCGGCTTCACGCCCCGGCGAGGCGCGTCGGTCGTCGCTGAGGTTCGCGGCGTGCTGCGCGCCTCGCTCCACCACGGCCTGGGACACCGGCCCGTGCGCTGGGTCATGCTGGGCGGGCTGCTGGGCGGTGGCGTCCCCATCTTCGGCTTCTACGCCATGCAGCCGTACCTGTTGCAGCTCCGCGGGGAGGGCGGGTCCTACGCCGTCGCGGGGCTCGCCGCCGCGCTGGTGGCGCTGGCGCAGATCTCGGGCGCCTACGTCGTGCCGTGGGCGTCGAGGCGCCTCCGCCGGCGCACGACGATCCTGCTCTTCACGACGGGGGCGAGCGCGGCCTGTCTCGCGGGCATCGGGCTCTTCCCGCGGTTCTGGGTGGTGCTGGCCCTGCTCGCGGGCTGGGCGATCGTCTTCGCGATGGCGATCCCCATCCGGCAAGCGTACCTGAACTCCCTCATCCCGTCCGCCGAGCGCGCGACGGTCCTGTCCTTCGACAACCTGCTGACCTCGGCGGGCGGCGCGATCGCCCAGCCGGCGCTCGGCAAGATCGCGGACGTGTGGAGCTATCCCATCTCCTACGTCGCCGGGGCCGCCGTCGAGCTCGCGGTCGTCCCGTTCCTGGTGCTCGCGCGGCGCGAGCGCGCGCCGTCGGACCGGATCGACGCCCGGGAGGTCACCCCCGCTCCGCGCGCAGGCCCGGCGGCACGAGGAGCTGCTCGGCCAGATCGAACAGCCCCTGCACGCCGAGCGCGAGGAGCGCCGCGGGGACCGCGCCCTCGAGGATGAGCGGCACCGACAGCAGCCGGATGCCGGTGAGGATGGGCTGGCCGTACCCGCCCGCCCCGACGAGCGCGCCGAGCGTCGCGGTGCCGACCGTGATGACCGCGGAGGTCTTCACGCCGGCCAGGATGGCGGGGGTGGCGAGGGGCAGCTCGACGAGCCGGAGGCGGGCGAGCGGGGGGAGCCCGAGGGCCTCGGCCGACTCCCGCAGCTCCGGGGCCAGCCCGGTGAGCCCGGCGTGCGTGTTCCGCACGATCGGCAGGAGCCCGTAGAGGAACAGCGCGGCGATGGCCGGGCGCGCCCCGATCCCGAGGAGCGGGATCATGAAGACGAGGAGCGCGAGCGACGGGACGGTCTGCACCACCCCCACGAGCGCGAGGACGAGCCGGCCGAGCCGCGGCCGGCGCGCGGCCAGGATCCCGAGGGGCACCGCGACCAGGATCGCGCCGGTGAGCGCGACGGCCACCAGCACGAGGTGCTCGAGCGTGCGATCGGCGACGCGGCGCGCGAGCCCGTCCCTGGCGGCGGGCGCCTGCGCGAGCCCGAGCCCTCGCGCCACGAACGCCGCCGCCACCTCGCCGGGGTCGGCGTGCTCCAGCTGCACGCGCGCGTTCATGGCGGTCATCTCTCCCGCGGTGATGGCGCCCGCGAGCCGGCGGATGGCCGCGACGGCCGCAGGGGCGCGCGCGTCGAGATCCAGCCGCTGGAGGATCACCGCGTCGTAGCGCGGGAACGCCCGCCGGTCGTCGTCCAGCACGACCAGGTCGAGCTGGGCGATCTGGGCATCCGTCGAGTACAGGTCCACCACGTCCAGCGCGCCCTCCGCCAGCGCGCGATAGGCGAGGTCGTGGTCGAGCCCGCGGACCGCGGACGCCGAGAGGGCGTAGCGCGACCGGAGCGCGGGCCAGCCGTCGGCCCGGTCCACGAACTCGTTCGTGAAGCCGAACCGGAGCCCGGGATGACGGAGCAGGTCCGAGATGGCCCGGATGCCGAGCCGCTCGGCGGCCGCGCGCCGCATCCCGAGCGCGTACGTGTTCTCGAAGCCGAGCACGGCCGCGACACCGACCCCGCGCGCCGCCAGCGCGCGCCGGAGGGCGGCGTCGTCGTCGATCCGCTCACCGGCCAGGATCTCCCGGACGAGGGTGCCGGTGTACTCGGGGTAGACGTCGATCTCGCCCTGCGTCAGTGCCTCCCATACCACGCGCGTCCCGCCGAGCGCCCGGCGGTGGACGGCGGCCGTCCCCGAGGACGCGGCGACCCGCGCGACGATCTCGCCGAGGACGTCCGACTCGGTGAACGCCTTCGAGCCGACCTTGACCGCGGGCGCCGCCAGGGCGGCGAGGGCGAGGGCCGCCGCGAGCGTCACCGCGCCTCCGGGAGGACGAGGGTCCGGTGCGCGCCGACGAACCGGGCCACGAAGGGATCGGTGGGGTTGCGGGCGAGATCCTCGAGCGTCCCGGCCTGGACCACCTGGCCGTCCCGCAGCAGCACCAGCCGGTCCGCGAGGAAGGCCGCCTCGGCGAGATCGTGGGTGACCAGGACCACCGTCTTCGACACCGCGCGGAAGGCGGTCCGCAGGTCCTCCTGGAGACCGGCCCGCGTGATGGGGTCGAGCGCGCCGAGCGGCTCGTCGAGGACCAGGAGCTCGGGATCGAGCATCAGCGCCCGGATGAGGCTGACACGCTGCGCCTGCCCGCTCGAGAGGGCGCCCGGGTGGCGCTCCAGCGCGTCGGCCGGGAGGCGGGCCAGCGCAGCGAGCTCCGCGAGCCGCGCCCGCACGCGCTCCGCGGGCCAGCCCAGGTGGCGCGCGACGAGGGCAGTGTTCGCGGCGGCGGTGAGGTGCGGGAAGAGGCCGCCGCCCTGCACGACGTAGCCGATCCCCCTGCGCGCCGCGTGGTCCGCGGGCCCGATCGGCGCGCCGAGAAAGCGGACCTCGCCGTCGTCGGGGCGGAGGAGCCCGAGCGCCATGCGCAGGAGGGTGGACTTGCCGGCGCCGCTCGGTCCGAGGAGCGCCACGGCCTCTCCACGGCTCACGGTGAGCGACACCGGCCCGATGGCCGCCGGCCCGCGGAAGCGCTTCGTGACCTGGTGCAGCTCGAGGACGGGCTGGGCCATTCGCTCGCCCCTACGCGGACGCGGCGCGGGCCGTGCTCCGCAGGAGCCGCACCGTCGCGGCCGACACCACCGCGACGCCGCCCAGGTGGAAGGCGGCGAGGTGCGCGAGCGCCAGGTGTGCGCCGCAGGTCACCTGCAGGGCCGCGTCCGCGACGAGCGCGCCGGCGAGCGCGCCGCCCGCGAGCGCGCGCCGGGCCGGAACGCCCGGGATGCGCCGGGCCAGGGCCCAGGCGAGGAGGCCCACCGCCGCGGCAGCGCCCAGCTCGATCGCGACGCAGAGCGCCCCTTCGCCCGCGTCGAGCCCGCCCCCCCGCCAGCCGCGAGCGCGGCGAGCCCCGCCGCGGCCGTGCCGAGCGCCGCGTGGCGCGCGGCGAAGCGGTGGGCCGTCGCGGCCAGGGCGAGGGCGGCCGCAGCGAGCCCGGCCGAGACCACCAGGTCCGTCGGGGCAAGGGACGCGTGCCGCGCGGCGAGGACGAGGAGGCCGCCGACCATCGCGGCGCCCCCCGCGACCGTCCACGGCAGGAGCCGAACGGCGCCGCCGCCCCGGCTGGCCTCCACCCGTGCATGTGCCGGAGCGCCTCCGGCCAGCGCGTCGAACCGGGCGAGCAGGTCGTCGCGCATCCCCACCGGCACCTCGGGCGGAGGGAGCCGCCCGATCGCGAGCCGGGTGGCCTCGAGCTGATCCACGAACGCCCGGCAGCCGTCGCAGCCCGCGAGGTGGGCGTCGATCGCGCGACGCGTCCCGGCATCGAGCCGCCCATCCAGGAGGTCGGACGCCTGCTCGGCGATCTGGCGGCACGTCGGCGTCATGGCTCCCTTCCCAGCCGCGCTGCGAGCGCCTCCCGGATCCGGACCCGCGCCCGGTGCAGGAGCACCCGCTGGTTCGTCACCGTCACGCCGAGAAGATGACAGATCTCCTCGGTCTCCAGCCCCTCCACGTCGCGGAGCGTCAGGACGGCGCGCTGCGCGTCCGGGAGCTCCCGGATGGCGGCCTCGATGGCCGCGCGGGTCTCGGCGCCCAGGGCCAGCTGCTCGGGGTCGGTCTCGGTCCAGCGGCCCGGCGCGATCGCCCAGCCGCCGCCGGAGGCGAAGCGCTCGGCATCGGCGGAAGGCGAGGCGCCGCCGTCCTCGTCGCCGAGCGCGGAGAACGGGACCGTGCGGCCGTCGCGGTGGAAGCGCGTCCGCGCCTTGTTCACGAGGACCCTGAACAGCCAGGTCCGCACCGACGCCCGGCCCTCGAAGCCGGCGAGGCCGGTCAGGAGAGCGATCCAGGTCTCCTGCACGACCTCCTCTGCCGCGGCCGCATCGCGAAGCAGCGAGCGGGCCACCCGGAGCAGCGAGCCGGCGTGGCGGTCGACGACGGCCGCGAACGCGGCGCGATCACCCTGCCGCATGCGCTCGAGGAGCGCGGCGTCGTCCGCCTCGGGGCGTGGTTGCAGCGGGGAGGGCTGGCCGGGCATCGGGGCTCGCGAGGGGCCAGTGTGGTCCGGCGCGCGGCCGGCTGTCGGGCTCAGAAGGGGCGGGGGCGCGCGCGGGCGTGAGGCGGCGCGACGCCGCTCGGGGGGCGACGTCCGGGCGTGCGAGCGCGAAGCCGAAGCGTGGCCGCCCCCCGCCGGCCGTCGTCCCTCGACCCCGAGGAGGCTCACGCGCGCTCCCCAGGCGCTGCCGGAAGCCGGAAGGCCGCGACCCAGCCCTCGTCCAGCCAGGAGGCGAGCGCGGCGAACGCGGCGGCCGCCGGATCCTCTCGGTCGGCGAATGCGGCGCAGATCGCGGAGACCGGGCGGCCTGCGCGCGCGAGCCGGAGGGCCCGCGCCTCGTCGAGCTCCACCACCGCGTGGAACACGTCGAGCCCCGCGCGCCAGACCACCACCGCGGTCGGCGCCGCGACGGCCGCTCCCGCGGCCTCGCCCGCCTCGAGCCGGCGCCACAGCGCGGCCACGTCGTGATCGAGGGCGAGCACCCGGAGCGCCGGCACGAGCACGATGCTGGTGTCGGGGAACGCCGCCGGCCCGAGCGCGGCGAGCGACGCGTGCGCGGCGGCCGTCGCCGGCGCCTCGAAGAACACCTCGGCGCGCGCCCACTCCAGCGCGGCGAGGTCGCCGAGATCGGCGCGCTCCGGCGCCGGGAGCCGGCGCAGGAAGCGGGGGAGGTGGCGGCCGTGCTGACCGAGGTCCGGGCGGTCGGGGGGATGCGCGCGCGCGTACGCGCCGGCGAGCGCGAGGAACCGCGCGTCGCCGAGGAGCGACGCGAGCTTCGGGTAGTCCTCGCGAAGGGCATCCGCGAGGCGCCAGCCGTACATGTCGGCGTAGATGCCGGCGCGCTCGGCCGCGGAAAGCTCGCGCGAGCCCACGAGGAACGCCTCGGCGGCGAGCGGCGGGGAGGGGGCGCGCGTCGCGAGCGCGTGGAACGCCGCCTGGAGCTCGACGAGCCGCGTCACGCCACCCTCCGGCCCGGGGCGAGGAGCTCCGCCTCGACGGCGCGGGCGCGCCGGCTCTCCTCGACGAGCCGCTCGAGCGGCGGGACGCGGTCGTCCCACTCGACGAGCGTGGAGACCGCGCCGGTCCGGCGCACCGTCTCGCGGTAGAGGTCCCAGACGGCCGGCGCGACCTCGCCGTCGTGGGTGTCGAGCAGGTACGCGCCCCGGTCCGAGTGGCCAGCGAGGTGCACCTGGCCGATCCGGTCCGCGGGAACGCCCGCGAGATAGCGCTCCGGATCGAAGCCGTGGTTCCGGGCGGAGACGTACACGTTGTTCACGTCGAGGAGGATCCCGCAGTCGGCGCGGCGGGCCACCTCCGCGAGGAACTCCCACTCCGGCATCTCGGAGGCGCGGAACGCGACGTACGACGAGACGTTCTCGAGCAGGATCTGCCGCCCGAGGCGCTCCTGCGCGTGCTGGACGCGCGCGACCACGTGCCGGAGCGCCTCCTCGGTGTACGGCAGTGGCCAGAGGTCGTGCGCGTAGCGGCCGCCGTGGGAGCCCCAGCACAGGTGGTCGGAGATCCACGCCGGCTCGACGCGGTGGGCGAGGGCGGCGAGCTGGTCGAGGTAGGGCTCGGAGAGCGGGTCGGTCGACCCGATGGACAGCGCCACGCCGTGGAGCACCACCGGGACGTCGCGCCGGACCTTCTCCAGGACGGCGACGGGCCTCCCGCCCGGCGTCATGAAGTTCTCGCTGATCGCCTCGACCCAGTCGACCGGCGGCGGCGCCGCGAGGAGCTCGGCGAAGTGCTTCGTGCGGAGGCCGACGCCGTGGCCGAGGAGCCTTCGGGTGAACGCCATGGTTGCCCGGGAAGCCGGCGCGACCGCGCACCGGCTCCCCGGCTCCGGGCTACATGCTCGCGGCGAGGACCGTTCCGCCCTTGTCGGTGCAGGCCTTCGCGCTCTGCTCCTCGGTCCAGCCGTGGCCCTTGCAGGAGTTCTGGGCCTTGCAGGCGTTGTCGGCGCCCGCGCAGCTGCCCTTGCCCTTGCACTCGTTCACGCCGGCGCACTTCACGACCTGGGAGCCTTCCTTCGCCTTCGCGGCGCCCTTCTCGCCGGCGAGCGCGGCGCCGGAGGCGAACAGGGAGAAGACGGCGGTGGCGATGGCGGCGCTCTTCATGGCTTCGCGGATCATGGACTTCCTCTCGACTGCTGGGGTGGGTGCTGCGGGAACGGGCCGGAAGGCCCGGGTGGAGCTCACTTCGCGGCCGCGGCCGCCGCGGCGCCGCTGGACCGCGCGAACAGCGACAGGTCGATGGTCCCGCGATCGGCGACGACCGCCGCGAGCGACTGGACGCGGGCGAGCCAGCCGTCGGTGAACCTCGGGCCGATGCGGTACGCCTCGCGCTCGAAGCCCTCGATCGTCGCGCGGATGCGCACCGTCCGCGCGTCGCCGTACGCGCCGGGCCGGAACAGGAGGGCGGTGCCCTTCACGGCCTCCAGGCGCCCGTCGGCGGGCCTGCGCCCGCAGACGGTGAAGGGCACCCGGGCGACGAAGGGCACCGGCTGCCCGGGAGCGAGCGCGCCGATCCTCACGTCCCCGAACGTCGCCTCGAGCCGGCAAGCGGAGGGATCGCTCTTCCGGTTGGTGACCCACTGGCGGAAGTGATCGGTCTTGGTGTCCTCGTTGTCGACGCGGACGCTCGCGAGCGGGACGGAGCAGCGGCCGGACGCGAGGCCGGTCTCCTCGTCGTAGCGGAGCTCGCAGCCGACCGCGGCGCTCTGGGCGGTGATCCGCTCCCCGAGCGGCGCGTCGAAGACCGCGCTGAAGGTGCTGTTGCCGGCGTCCGGGTCGACGCGGAGGTCCTCCGCGTGCGCGGGCGAGGCGAGGGTGAGCGCGAGCGAGGCGAGCGAGGCGGTACGGTTCACGGGCTTCCTCCGGCCGGCCCCGCGGCCGGCGACAGGAGGGCGGTCCCGCGAGCGCGGCGATGATTACGTCGCCGCCGCCCGCCCTGGCGGGGCGCTCGCCCGGGCGCGGGCGGGACGCCGTCCCTTGGCCGGGCCGGATGAAGATGCTATGGCATCTAGTTGTGCCGACCCGACCGCCCCCTCCATCCCGCGCAGCGCGGAGCCGTGCCGCCGGCGCGCCCGCGCCGGCCCGGTACGTCCTCGACGAGTCCCTCGGGTTCCTCGTCCACCGGGCCGATCTCGCGCTCACGCGCATGCTGCTCGCGATGTTCGGCCGGCGCGGCGTGACCGTGGAGCAGTGGATGGTCCTCGGCCGCCTGAGCGAGGGGGACGGGATCACGCAGCGCGAGCTGGCGCGGCGGAACGGCCAGGATCCGACCACGCTCACCCGGATCCTCCAGAAGATGGAGCGCAAGGGGCTCGTCGAGCGCGCGGACGACCGCGAGGACGGGCGGGCGTTCAGCGTCACGCTCACGCGGGAGGGGCGCCGCCTGCAGGCGGAGCTGGCGGCCCTGGCGCTCTCGGGCGTTCCGGCGGTGACCGCGGGCATGACCGCGCGCGAGGTGCGGGAGCTGAAGCGCCTCCTCCGCCTCGTCTTCGAGAACGTCGTCCAGCGAAGGACCGCAGCATCCAACCCCGCAGCCCACCCCAGGAGCTCGCCATGAAGGACAAGGTCGCCGTCGTCACCGGCTCGAGCCGCGGCATCGGAGCCGCCATCGCGAAGGCGCTCGCCCGCCAGGGCGCGAAGGTCGCGGTGAACTACGTGGCGAACCGCGCGAAGGGGCAGAAGGTCGTGGACGAGATCGTCGCCGCGGGCGGGCGCGCGATCCTGGTTCGCGCCGACGCCACCGTCCGCGCGGAGGCCGAGGCGATGGTCCGCGGCGTGGAGGCGGAGCTCGGCCCCGTGGACATCCTCGTCAACAACGCGTCCATCGGGTTCCCGGTCGTCCCGTTCGCCGGGTACGCCTGGGAGGACTTCGAGCGCAAGGTCAACGGCGAGGCGAAGGCCAACTTCTTCACCTGCCAGGCGGTGATCCCGGGGATGATCCAGCGGCGGGGCGGCTGCATCGTCAACGTGAGCAGCACGCTGTCGCGGTTCCCGGGGCCCGGCTTCGTCGCGCACTCCAGCGCCAAGTCCGGGCTCGACGGCTTCTCCAAGGCGCTCGCCCTGGAGCTGGGCCCGCACGGCATCCGCGTGAACGTCGTCGCGCCGGGCCTGACCCTCACCGACGCGACGCGCGACCAGCCGGCGCAGTTCCACGAGGCGGTCGCGGCGCACACGCCGCTGCGGCGGCTCGCGGAGCCGGAGGACATCGCCGGCGCCGTCGCCTTCCTCTGCTCCTCCGCAGCGCGCCACGTGACGGGCGTCTACCTGCCGGTGTGCGGCGGCGCGCACATGATCTAGCCGCGGCGACGGGCGCGCAGCGGGGGCCGCGCGGCTCGACCCGCACGGCACGGTGAACCCCCGGAGCGAGCGGCTAGGATCGCTGCGCGATGGGGACGTCCTACCGTCTCGCGTACTGGCTCGGGTTCACGCCTTGGGAACGGCAGCCGCTGCCGCCGGAGCTCGAGGCGCTCGTCGAGGGGCCGGGCGCGCTCCCGCCGGGCAAGGCGCTCGACCTCGGGTGCGGGAGGGGCGCGCACGCCGTCTACCTCGCGAGCCACGGGTGGAAGGTGACCGGGGTGGACCTGGTGACGGGCGCCCTCGAGAAGGCGCGCCGGCGGGCAGCGGAGGCGGGCGTGGACGTGCAGCTCCTCGAGGGCGACGTGACGCGGCTCGGCGCGCTCGGCCTCTCGCCGGGGTACCGCCTGGTGCTCGACGCCGGCTGCTTCCACGGCCTGAGCGACCCGGAGCGCGCGGCCTACGCGCGAGGCGTGACCGCGCTCCGCGCCCCGGACGCGGTGGCGCTGCTCTTCGCGTTCGCGCGGGGGTGGCGCGGGCCGGCGCCCCGGGGCGCGAGCGCCGAGGACGTCGCCTCGGCGTTCGGGCCGTCGTGGCGGCTGGTGCGGTCGGAGCCGGCGCGGGAGTCACGGCTCCCGCGCCCGCTGAAGAACGCGAGGCCGATGTGGCACCTGCTGCGGGCGTCGTGAGGTGAACGGCCTCACGCGGCCGCGCCGCCGTGCATGCGACCGCAGCCGTGCCGGCGCGGACCTTCGTGCAGCAGGATGGCGAGCCGCTCGCGCTGCGTGGGGTCGAGCACGCCGTGGACGCGGGCGATCGCCTCCGCGACGCGGGCCCGGAGCGCAGAGGCGCTCGCGAGCCGCGCGTCGATGGCCTCGCGGACGCGCAAGGCGTCGAGCGTGGGGGCGACGATGAGGTCGGCGAGATCTCCGCGGAGCGGGTGCGCGTCGGCGCGGAGCGCCCGGAACGCCTCCGAGAGCGCGTCGAGCTCGGCGCGGACGGCGCGCTCCTGCTCCGGCGTCGCGCCGATGCGGCGCAGGAGCCAGCCGGCGCGCGCGGGGCCCCGGTGACGCCACCGGCGGAAGGCCGCGGCGCGGACGAGGCCGGCGGCGAGGAGGACGGCGAGGGCGCCGAGGGCGCCGGACAGGAACGAGCTCATGGGCGAGGCCTCCGTGAACGTCACCGGGGCATGATCGCGCCCGCCCTTGTACGGCGCGCGTCGTGATCGTGAAGAAGCGTGAAGGTGGCGCTCGCTCCGTGCGCCGCCACGCCGGGACCGCCATCTTGCGGGGCGGGAGGTGTACCGATGCCGAAGCTTCGCTTGCTCATGTCCCTCGAGGCATCAGCGTTCCTCGCCGCCGCGCTCGTCCACGCCGGCATCCTCGTCGGCGGGTACGAGCACCCGAAGGCCCGCGTCGCGGAGACCGTCATCGCGCTCGTGCTCCTCGCCGGCGTCGGCTGGAGCCTGCTCCGCCCGGACCGGTCCCGGCGCGCCGCGGTGGCGTCGCAGGGCTTCGCGCTCCTGGGGACGCTGGTCGGGCTCTTCACGATCGCGCTCGGCGTCGGTCCGCGCACCGCGCCGGACCTCGCGTTCCACGCGGGCATCCTCGCGGTGCTGACGGCCGGCCTGCTCGCGGCGCTGCGCGCCCGCCCCGCCGTCACGCGGGCGGCGTGAGGCGGGAGCGCCGCGTCAGCCGCCCTCCGCGTCGAGGAACGGCTCGACGGCCGCGGTCATCGCCGGCGACTCGAACACGTCGTAGTGCGTGAGCCCGGGCAGGATCGCGAGCCGCGCCTTCGACACGCCGCTCCGGTCGAGGCCGCCGTCGCGGTGGCCGCCGCCGAGCAGCTGGAAGAACTGGACCACGTGCTCGGGCCGGACGGCGTCGGCGTCGGCGTAGACGAGCAGGGTGGGCTCGGCGAGGCGCGCGATCTCGGCCGACCAGTCGTACGGCAGGGTCCCGAGCTCGCCCATCTTGTCGAGGAGGTCCGGGAAACGCTCGGGCTGCGGCGCGATGGCGGCGTACGTCTGGTAGGCCGGCGACGGCCGCATCGGCCCGGCGAGCGCGCGGCCGAGGTGCTGGAACGCCGCCTTCACCTCGGGGTACCACCCCGCGTCGGCGAACGGCACCGACACCAGCACCAGCCTGCGGACGCGCTCCGGGTGCTGCACCGCGGTCCGGAGCGCGACGCGGCCGCCGAAGGAGTAGCCGAGGAGGTCCGCGCGTGGGATCTCGAGCCGGGCGAGCAGCGCGGCGACGTCGTCGGCGAGCCGCTCGAACCGGAGCGGACGGTCCACGTCGGCGGTGCGGCCGTGGCCCTGGAGGTCCACCGAGATCACCCGCCGGCGCGCGGCGAGCCGCTCGGCGACCGGCGCGTCGAGCGCGGTGTTGTGCAGGCCGCCGTGCAGGACGACGAGCGGCGTCCCGCCGGCGCCACGGATCTCGTAGTAGAGGCGAAGGTCGTCGATGTCGGCGTATCCGGAGGCGTTGATGCGTGTGGGGGTGGTCATGGTCGTCTTCTCCGGGGTCACCGGACGCTGGGGGCCGGCCGCCGCGCAGGCGCAGAGGACCGACGCGATGGCCGGCGGGATCTCATCGCGCTCGCCCCGATCGGAGCGCAAGGCGCGCAGGCATCTGCGCTCACCGCGGCCGCGCAGCCGCCTCGCGCAGCCCGCCGGTCGAGCCGCCGAGCCGCAGCAGCAAAAGGGGCAACTCACCGTCGCGCGGCGTCGCGGGTGGACTTTACAGAAAGTTAAGGCTATACACTCCGCTCCCCGGCCCACTCTGGGCTGGGCGCGAGCGGCGCCACATCGCCGCCCGAGAACGAGAAAGTGTCGTGACATAGATGGCTACCGGTACCGTGAAGTGGTTCAACGATGCGAAGGGCTTCGGCTTCATCACGCAGGACGGCGGCGGCGAGGACGTGTTCTGCCACCACACCGCCATCCAGGCCGAGGGCTTCCGGAGCGTCGCCGAGGGCCAGAAGGTCGAGTTCGACGTCGCCAAGGGCCCGAAGGGCCTGCAGGCGGCCAACGTCCGCCCGCTCTGATCTGCTGACCTGTTGATCCGCTTCGCAGCGGAGACGGAGCCCGGCCTCACCAGGCCGGGCTTCGCCGTTTCCTGGGCCCACCGCGCCGGCCGCTCGGGCGCGCGCCTACCCAGCAAGGGCCAGTTCCGCGCCGGCGCGCGGCGCACCCCCCTCCTCGAGCCTACAAGAGAGACATGAACGAGAACTTCGGCGAGATGAAGGCGCGGCTCCGCAAGCTCACCGAGCGGCTCACCGGCGAGCCGGACCGCATGCTCGGGAACCTCGAGTTCGCGCGCGCCGTGAGCCAGGCGCAGCGGCTCCTGCGCGACGGGGACCGCACGCGCGAGCCCTCCCAGGCGCTTCGCGCGGCCATCGACAAGGCGGAGCAGCTCGGGCGCTCGGTGCGGGAGGGCTGACCCGGCGTCCGCGCCGACGCGGGTGGGGAGCCGCGACGACCCCGCCCGCACCCGTGGTATGGTTCACCGATGCGCCCGAGACCCCTGCTCGCCGTGCTCGCGCTCGTCGCCGCGACGCCTGTCCGTGCCGAGCCGCCGACGCCCGAGGTCGCGCTCACCTTCGCCTGGCCGGCGGCGCTCGACGCCCGCTTCGAGCTGCACCGCGTGCGCCGTCAGCCCGGGCAGCCGGAGCGCTCCGTCGAGGGCAGGTTCACCGGCCGGTTCGAGGGCCGGGCCGCCGGGAAGGAGCTCCGCCTCGGGTATCGCGACATGGAGGGAGCGGAGGCCGCAGGGCTGGACGGGGCGACGCGCGCCCTGCTCCGCTCCCTCGAGCGGATCACGGCCGTGATCGACGGCGACGGCGGGCTCGTCCGCCTGGAAGGCATGGACCGCGCCGTCGAGCTGATGGGGGGAATGGTCGCCGACCTGCCGGAGAGCACGCGCGGCGAGCTCATGCGGATTGCTCCGGCGGCGATGCAGAAGGACTTCAGCGAGACGTGGTCCATGCTGGTCGCCTTCTGGTCCGGCGGGAGCCTGGAGCCGGGCGCGACGTACGAGCTGAAGGCCGACGCGCCCGTGGCGGTGCTCCCCGGCGAGCGCATCCGGATGGAGACGCGGTACTCGCTGCGCAGGGTGCTCGACTGCCCCGGGGCGAAGGGCCGCCGGTGCGTGGAGCTGTGGTTCCGGAGCGCGCCCGAACCGAAGGACGTCGAACGGATCAGCCGGGCGATGTTCGAGAAGCTGAAGGTCGGTGGGGCCACGGCGGGCATGGGCCCGCCCAGCGTGATCGCCGAGGCGGTGCTGATCACCGAGCCCGACCGGCTCGTCCCGCATCGGCTGGAGGTCACCCGCAGCACGAAGGTCGCGACCCCCGACGGCACGGTCCACGAGCGCGTGGACTCGAGCACCTGGACGTACCGGTACTGAGCGCCTACAGGCGCTCCGACGGCTCACCTCGGCGGCGACCCGCCGCCTCAGGGGTCGGAGGCGCCGGCGACGGGCAGCCGCCACCCGCGGCGCAGCGCCATGAAGCGGAGGCCGAAGCAGAGGAGCGCGCCGGTGGTGGTGGCGACCGAGGACGGGACGCCGAGCCAGCTCCCGACCACCACCATGGTCGCGCCGGCCAGGGCGGCCACGGCGTAGATCTCCGCCCGCAGCACGGTGGGGACCTCCGCCACCAGCAGGTCGCGCACGACGCCGCCCCCGATCCCGGTCAGCGTGCCGAGCAGCGCGGCGGGGAGCGGCCCGAGGTGATACACGAGCGCCTTGTGCGTGCCGGCGACCGCGAACAGCGCCAGGCCGGCGGCGTCGAAGAGCTGCACCGGGTTCCGGAGCCGGTCCACGCTGGCGTGCGCCGCGAGCACGACCACGCCGGCGAGGAGCGAGATCGCGAGGTAGCGCCAGTCGGCCAGGGCGGCCGGCGGGACGGCGCCGATGAGCACGTCGCGGATGATCCCGCCGGAGCTCGCTGCCACCAGGGACAGCACCAGCGCCCCGAAGACGTCGAGCCGGTGCTTCACGGCCGCGGCGGCGCCGCTGAGGGCGAACACGAACGTGCCGCCGAGGTCGAGCGCCACCGGGAGCACGCCGAGATCGACGGTGAACTGCGTGACGGTCACGGCGCGAGCCAGCCCATCGCGGCGGCCACCGCCGCCTCGACGCCCGTGCGCAGCGTCGGGTGGAGCACCGGCGCGAAGCGCGGGTTGTGGTTGGTGGGGAGCTCTCCCATCCGCCCCGCCGCCTGGGCCTTCCGGTAGGTCTCGGGGTCGGTCCCGCCCACGAACCAGAACACGGAGGGCACGTGCCACTGCGCGCCGAAGCAGCCGAAGTCCTCGCTCGCGGAGGTCGGCGCCACCTCCTGCACGCGCTCCGCCGGGAAGCTCAGGCGGAACCGCTCGACCACGCGGCGGGTCGCCTCCGCGTCGTTCCGGACGGCCCCGTACCGGTCGAGCGGCGTGAGCTCGGGCGGCCTCGGCGCGCCGGACGCGGCCGCCTCGGCCTTCACGATGCGCTCGATGGCGGCGAGCACCCGGGCGCGGACGCCCTCGTCGAACGTGCGCACGTTCAGCTTGATGAGCGCCTCGTCGGGGATGACGTTCTCCTTCGTGCCGGCCTGCAGCGCGCCCACGGTGACGACCGCCGCCTCGCTCGCCGCGAGCTCGCGGGAGACGATGGTCTGGAGGCGGAGCACGGTCGCGGCGGCCATCACCACCGGATCGATGCTGGCCTGGGGCATCGACCCGTGCGCGCCGCGCCCGAACAGCCGGATCTGCAGGCTGTCGCCGGCGGAGGTCATGACCCCGGCGCGCCAGCCCAGCACGCCCGCCGCGCCGACCATCACGTGCTGGCCGAGCACGACGTCGGGCCTGGGGAAGCGCGTGAACAGGCCGTCGTCGATCATCGCCTGCGCGCCGGTGGCGATCTCCTCGGCCGGCTGGAACACGGCGAGGAGCGTGCCCCGCCAGGCGTCGCGGGCGCGGCCGAACAGCGCCGCGGCGCCGGCCAGCCACGCCACGTGCATGTCGTGGCCGCAGGCGTGCATCACCGGGACGCTCCGGCCTTCCGCGTCGGTCGCCGTGACGTCGCTCGCGTAGGGCAGGCCGGTCAGCTCCTTCACGGGCAGCGCGTCCATGTCGGCGCGCAGCATCACGGTGGGGCCGTCGCCGTTGCGCAGCAGGCCGACGACGCCGGTCTTCCCGATCCCGGTCGTCACCTCGAAGCCCGCCGCGCGGAGCCGCTCCGCCGCGATGCCCGCGGTCCGGGTCTCCTGCATCGAGAGCTCCGGGTGCGCGTGCACGTCGGTGTAGAGCTTCTCCAGATCCGGGAGCAGTCCGTCGAGCGGGGCGAGCAGCCCGCCATCATCGAGTCCGTCGGCCATGTCGAGCCTCACGCATCCGCCGCGCAGGTGACGCGAGATCGGATGCTAGCGGGCCCCCCGCCGCGCCGACCGGCTCAGGCGAGCCCCCCTGTCCGGCGGAGGGCCGCCGGGTCGCGCGAGGCCGCCGCGCCCGGTCAGCGCGGGCGGGCCCTCGCCGGCCCGGCCAGCTCCCGCGCGACGTCCACGAACGCCCTGAGCGCCGGGGACACCTGCGCGCGGCTGGGGAAGTAGAGGAAGAAGCCGGGCACCGCCGCGGCGTACGGCTCGAGGACGAGGCGGAGGCGCCCGCTGCGCAGGTCGTCCGCGAGCTCCGCCTCGAACATGTAGAGGAGGCCGACCCCGGCCACGGCCAGGGCCCGCATCAGCTCCGGGTCGTTCGTGGTCACGGTCCCCCGGACGGGAACGCGCCAGGACTTCGTCCCGCGCTCGAGCTCCCAGGCGTAGAGCCCGCCGTGCGTGCTCGAGCGGATGCACAGGCAGTCGTGCTGGAGCAGGTCCTGCGGCCGCTCCGGCGTCCCGCGCCGGGCGAGGTACGAGGGCGCGCTCGCCACGACGAAGCGGCCGGGCTCGGTCAGGCGCACCTGGACCATGTCGCGCTCGATCGCCTCGGTGAGGCGGATCCCGGCGTCGAGCCCCTCGGCGACGATGTTCACGAAGCGGTTCTCCACCTGCACCTCCACCTCGACGCGCGGATGCCGCTCGATGAATCGGGGCAGCAGGCGGGCGAGGACGGGCGTCACGGCGGTGCTGGGCACGGTGAGCCGCACGCGGCCGGTGACCTCGCCGGGCCGGACGGACACGGTCTTCAGCGACTCCACGGCCTGATCCACCGCCGCGCCCGCGTTCTCGAGCAGGCGCTGGCCCGCGTCGGTGAGCGCCACGGTGCGCGACGTCCGCGTGAGGAGCGTGACGCCGAGGCGCGCCTCGAGCTGCCGCACCGACTGGCTCAGCGCGGAGGTGGAGACGCCGAGGTCCCGGGCGGCCGCGGCGAAGCTCCGGCGCCGCGCGACCGCGATGAACGAGTTGAGCGCGTTGAGCGGCGTGAAGGCCATGGTGAGCTTCCTCTCCCTTGCCGGATGGCGTGGGGCCGGCCCGATCCTACGCTCCCCCGGGCGGCCGCCGGGGAGGGAGTCGCGGGCGGAACGCGCATGGGGCGTTCGGGAAATCTTCACGGCACGCCGCGGGCGACTCGCGACAGAATGGTGGGCGGGACGTGCCCGCGGCGGGGTCGCCGGGAGCGGGGCGTCCGGCTCGCATGCTCGTCTTCGAGATCATCATCGGGCTGCTCCTCGCCGGCGCGGCCCTCACGGCGCTCTCGCGCCGGATCGGGACCCCGTACCCGGCGCTGGTGGCGCTCGCGGGCGCGGCGATCGCGCTCGTGCCCGGCACGCCGACGCTGGTCCTCGAGCCGGACCTCGCGCTCACGCTCTTCGTCGCGCCGGTGCTCCTCGACGCGGCCTACGACGCTTCCCAGCGCGACCTCCGCGCGAGCTGGCGCACCGTGGCCGGGCTCGCCGTGGGCGCGGTCGCCCTGACGGTCGTGGTCGTCGCCGTCGTCGCCCGCGCGCTCGTGCCGGGCATGCCGTGGGCGGTGGCGGTGGCGCTCGGGGCGATCGTGGCGCCCCCGGACGCGGCGGCCGCGACCGCGGTGCTCGGCCAGCTCCGCCCACCGCACCGCCTCATGGTCATCCTCGAGGGCGAGAGCCTCTTCAACGACGCCAGCGCGCTCCTCGTCTACCGGCTGGCCGTGGGCGCCGCCGTCGCCGGCGCGCTCACGCCGGCGCGGATCCTCCCGCTGCTGCTCGTCACCACCGCCGGGAGCGTGGCGCTCGGGTACGTGCTCTCCCGCGTGATCCCACCGCTCATCGCGCGGATCGAGGACGTCCCCATCGCCGTGGTCGTCCAGTTCTGCGGGACGTTCGCGGTCTGGATCCTCGCCGAGCGGCTCCACCTCTCGGGCATCCTCACCGTCGTCGTGTTCGCCATGGCGAGCGCCCAGCGGGCCGCGGGCCAGATGGCCGCGCGCGTCCGCATCCCGTCGTATGCCGTCTGGGGGTTCGCCGTCTTCGTGCTGAACGTGCTCGCGTTCATCCTGGTCGGCTTCCAGCTGAAGGCCATCCTCGGCCGGATCGACGCGCCCACGCTCCTCCGGTACGCCGGCGTGGCGGGGGCGGTGTGCCTCGCCGCCGTCCTCGCGCGCATCGCCTGGGTGTCCGCCACGGCGGCGGTGAGCCGGCTGCGCTGCCGGCCCACCGAGGACGGCTCGAAGGCGCGGCCGGACGCGGTCGGGCTCTCGCCGCGCGGCGCCGCGGTGGTCGGCTGGTGCGGCATGCGCGGGATCGTGACCCTCGCCGCCGCGCTCGCGCTGCCCACCGGCGCCCGGGGCGCGCCGGCGTTCCCGCACCGCGACCTCGTCGTGTTCACCGCGTTCGCGGTGGTGCTCGGGACGCTCGTCCTCCAGGGGATGACGCTCCGCCCGCTCATGCGCGTGCTCCGCCTCGAGGGAGACGGCTCGGTAGACCGGGAGGTCCGGGTCGCGCGGGTCGAGACGCTGCGCGCCGGCCTGTCGGCGACCGGCGGGGCGGCCGCCGATCCGCTCTCGGACGTGCTGCGCCGGCGGTACGAGGTGATGCTCCGGGGCGCCGAGGCGGAGCTGCGCGGCGGCGGCGCCTCGCAGGGGCCGCCGGCCGGCGGCGACGGCGACGCGCGCACCGGCGGGGCGGCCGTGGCGCGCCGGGCGGTCGAGGCGGAGCGCGGGCGGCTCCTCTCCCTGCGGGCGGAGGGGACCATCGGCGACGCGGCGTTCCAGCGCGTCGAGGAGGAGCTCGACCTCGAGGAGCTGAGCCTGCGGCGGCTGGCGCGCGACGACGCGCCGGAGGCCTCGTGACGGCTCGCGGCCCCATCCTGCTCGTGGAGCGGCTGTGCAAGACGTACGGCGCGGCGCCGGCCGTGGACGGGATCTCCTTCCACGTCGCGCCCGGCGAGATCGTCGGCCTGCTCGGCCCGAACGGCGCGGGCAAGACGACCACCATCAGCATGATCCTCGGCGTGCTCGCGCCGACCGCGGGCGGCATCCGCATCGACGGCATCGACCTGGCGCGCCGCCGCTCCGAGGCGCTCGAGCGCACGAACTTCGCGGCGGTGTACGCGCCGCTCCCCGGGAACCTGACCGTCTCCCAGAACCTCACCGTGTTCGGCCTCCTCTACGGCGTCCGCGACGTCCGCGCCCGCGTCGAGGCGCTGCTCGCGGCGCTGGACCTCGTCGCGTTCCGCGACACGAAGACCGGCGTGCTCTCGTCGGGCGAGCAGTCGCGGGTCACGCTCGCGAAGGCGATGCTGAACGCGCCGCGGCTCCTCCTGCTCGACGAGCCGACCGCCTCGCTCGACCCGGCCGTCGCGCGCGAGCTGCGCGCCCGCATCCGCGGGGTGGCGGCGCGCGAGGGGCAGGGCGTGCTGTGGACCTCGCACAACATGCGCGAGGTCGAGGAGGTCTGCGACCGGGTGCTGTTCCTGTCCCACGGCCGGATCCTGCTGGAGGGCGATCCGCGCAGGCTGCCGGGCGAGCACGGGCGCGCGTCGCTCGAGGACCTGTTCATCACCGTCGCGCGCGAGCCGCTCGCGCTGGAGCAGCCGTGATCGGGCCGCGCGTCCGGCGGGTGTCGGCGGTGGTGCTGCGGCAGGCGTACCTGCTGCGCGGCAGCCCGGCGCGCATCCTGCCGCTCTTCGCCTGGGTGGCGATCGACGTCGTGCTCTGGGGCTTCATCTCCCGCTACCTGAACCTGGTCGCCGCGTCCGGGCTCGACTTCGTCCCGCTGCTCCTCGGCGCCGTCCTGCTCTGGGACTTCTTCTCGCGGGTGATGCACGGCGTGACCATGGCGTTCTTCGAGGACGTGTGGTCGCGGAACTTCCTGAACGTGTTCGCGACGCCCATGACCACCGGCGAGTACGTCTCCGGTCTGGTGGTGTCGGCCGTCCTCACGAGCACGCTCGGGCTCGCCGTCATGCTCGGCCTCGCCACGGCGGCGTTCGGGCTGTCGTTCGCGGCCTACGGGCTCGCCATCCTGCCGGCGCTGCTGATCCTGTTCCTGTTCGGCATCGCCCTCGGCATCCTGGGCTGCGCGATCGTGCTCCGGCTCGGCCCGGCGGCCGAGTGGCTGATCTGGCCCATCCCGGCGGTGCTCTCGCCGTTCGTGGGCGTGTTCTACCCGATCGCCACGCTGCCGCGCTGGATGCAGGCGGTCTCGTGGCTGCTCGCGCCGTCGTACGTGTTCGAGCAGCTCCGCGCGCTCACGGCCGGCCGCCCGGTGTCGTGGGGGGCGCTCGGCGTGGGGGCGCTCCTGGCGGCCGCGGCCATCGTGCTCGCGGCGTGGGCGTTCGTCCGCGTCTACCGCCACGCGGTCCGCACCGGGCTCCTGGCGCGCTACAGCGCCGAGACGGTGAGCTGACCGCGCCGGGCGCCCGTCAGGACCGGCGGCGGGCGCGCGCGGCCGCGTTCACGACGCGGTACCGGACCCACAGCAGGTCGCCCGGGCGGCGCTCCGCCGAGAGCAGCCGCAGGCGCGACCTGGGCCCGGACGCGCCGGCGTCGAACAGGGCGGGCGTGCCGACGCTCCCGTCGGCCACCGGCGCGACGACCAGGCTGAGCTCGTCGATCACGCCCGCGGCGAGGAACGAGCCGTTGATCTTGCCGCCGCCCTCGAGGAGCAGCCGGCGGATGCCGAGGCGCGCGCGGAGCTTGCGGAGGACCGCCGGCAGGTCGATCCGGTCCCGGCCGCCGAACAGGTACGACACGCCGCGGTCGCGCAGGAACGCGAGGTGGCGATCCGGGACGCGCTCGGTGAGGACGGTGACGGCGTGCTCCTCGTCGATGGCGCTCGACTCCCAGCGCAGCTTGCCGGAGGGGTCGAGGGCGATGGCGTACGAGGGCGCGTCCGCCCGGGCGACGAAGTCGGTGCGGGGGATCCGCACCCGGCGCCCGCCCGGCGGCAGCGGCGCCCGGCCGGCGTACGGCTCCATCGAGACGCGGCCGATGATCCACGCGTCGGCCGCGAGCGCCCGGTGGATCCGCTCGTACTCCGCGCTCAGCCGCGCGGACCCCGGCCAGCGGTCGGTGACGATGCGCCCGTCCACCGACGGGCCCATGTGGCAGATGACGTACGGCCTTCCGGACCGGCCGGACGGCCTGGCGCGCTTCGGGGACATCGTCGTGACCTCCGTCTCGCCGCGGGCCCGGCCCCCGGCGGCTCGATCCTACCGCCGCGCGGGAGCCGGCGCCGGCTCACCCCGCCTGGAGCGAGGCCATGTCGATCGAGAAGCGGTACTTCACGTCCGACCGGAGCATCCGCTCGTAGGCCTCGTTCACCTTCTGCATCGGGATCACCTCCACGTCGGCGGTGATGCCGTGCTCGCCGCAGAAGTCGAGCATCTCCTGCGTCTCGGCGATTCCGCCGATGGGCGACCCGGAGATGCTGCGGCGGCCGAGGAGCAGGCCGAACGCCGCCACCGGGAGCGGCTTCTCCGGCGCGCCGACGAGCGTCAGGTTGCCGTCGCGGCGGAGCAGGTTCACGTACGCGTTGAGGTCGTGGTCCGCGGCGACCGCGTCGAGGATGAAGTCGAAGCTGCCGGCGTGCCTGCGCAGCGCGTTCGCGTCGCGCGAGAGCACCACCTCGTGCGCGCCGAGGCGGAGCGCGTCCTCGCGCTTGCCCGGCGAGGTCGTGAACACCACCACGTGCGCGCCGAGCGCGCGCGCGAACTTCACGCCCATGTGGCCGAGCCCGCCGAGCCCGACCACGCCCACCTTCTTGCCGGGCCCGACGCCCCAGTGGCGGAGCGGCGACCAGGTGGTGATGCCGGCGCACAGGAGCGGGGCGGCCGCGGCGAGGTCGAGGCGCTCGGGCACGCGCAGCACGAAGTGCTCGTCCACCACGACGCTCCCCGAGTAGCCGCCGTAGGTCACGCCGCCGAGGTGCCGGTCCGGCGCGCCGTAGGTGAGCGTCTGGCCGGGGCAGAACTGCTCGAGGCCGGCCCGGCACTCGGGGCAGGTCCGGTCCGAGTCCACCATGCACCCGACGCCGACGAGGTCGCCGGCCGCGAAGCGCGTGACCTCGGCGCCGACCCGCGTGACGCGGCCGACGATCTCGTGGCCGGGGACGCACGGGTAGACGGTGGACGCGAGGCTGCTCCACTCGTTGCGGACGGTGTGCAGGTCCGAGTGGCAGATGCCACAATAGAGGATCTCGATCTGGACGTCGCGCGGGGTGGGGTCGCGGCGCGGGATGGTGGTGGCGGCGAGCGGCGACGTGGGGCTGGTGGCGGCGTAGGCCTTGGCGTGGAACATGGGTCTTCCTCCGGGGCTCGCCGCGGCTCCACCGGGAGCCGGGCGGCGGGGAGGAACCTACGCGCGCGCGCGGCGGCCCGAAACGCGCGGAACGCGCATGGGCCGTTCAGGAAACCTTCACGACGCGCGAGGGGCTCAGGCGGCCGGGTGCGGCGGGTGGCCGGGCCGGTGCGCCACCCGCGCGATCCGGCCGGCCAGCCCGCGCAGCAGCACGTACGGCAGGATCGCGAGCACGATCGCGACGACCACGAGCTGCAGCGGCCGCAGGCCCCTCAGCACCAGCACCTGGTACGCGAGGTCGAGCACCAGCGCCAGCAGGACCACGCGGACGATCGACCTCCAGCCGGAGCGGATCGCCTCGCCCCGGTGCGCGGGACCCGTGAACAGCGACCAGAAGTACGCCGGCCGCCCCTCGCGCGCGTCGCGCACGCCGTCGCGGGCGGCGAGGAGGAGCGCCATCGCGGGCTGCAGGTAGTACCGGAACGCGAGCGGGCCGTCGGGCCGCTCGGCGAGCTCGCGCCACCAGGTGGTGAGCAGGTCGTCCATGGGATCCTCCCGCGGCGCGGCGCGGCGCCCGGCCGCCGGTCAGTGGTTCCTGCTGCCCGTCGCCTCCTGCAGCTGCTGCAGCACCGCCTTCAGGTCGTACCGGGTCGGCTTCTGGCGCGGCGGGTAGCGGGTGAAGTCGGCGAGCTCCCTCGCGACGACCACCTGCGACTCGTAGAGCCGGAAGAGCTTGCTGATGAACCAGTCCCAGTAGGTGTTGGACTCCTCGTCGGCGCGCTCGAACGGATCGCGGCGGAGGTTGTAGAGCTTCGGCATCCGCAGCGGCACGAAGGGATCGCTCCAGCACTGCATCCGCTTGGTCCGCTGCTCGGCGTAGCTCAGCTTCCAGTCCCCGAAGCGGATGGCGAGGAGGTCGCCGTCGTCGCTGACGTAGAAGAACGCGTCGCGCGGGCTCTCCTTCACCGCGCCGGTGAGGTAGGGGAGGAGGTCGTGGCCGTCGAGGTGGACGCGGAACGTCCGGTCGCCGATCGGGTAGCCCTCGAGGAGCTTCGACTTCACCGCCGGGTCGCCGGCGGCCGCGAGCAGCGTGGGCGTCCAGTCCTGGTGGCAGGCGATGCCGTTCAGGATCGTCCCCGCCGGGAAGTGGCCCGGCCAGCGCACGAAGCACGGCACCCGCCAGCCGCCCTCCCAGTTGGTGTTCTTCTCCGAGCGGAACGGCGTGATGCCCGCGTCCGGCCAGCTGTTGTAGTGCGGCCCGTTGTCGGTCGAGTACTGGACGATGGTGTCGGCCGCGATGCCGAGGTCGTCGAGCTTCCGCAGGACGCGCCCGACGTTCTCGTCGTGGGCGACCATGACGTCGTTGTACTCGCCCTGGCCGCTCTTGCCGCGGTGCTTCTCGGCGCAGTGCGTCCGGAAGTGCATCGCGGTGGTGTTGTACCAGACGAAGAACGGCTTCCCCTCGCGGTGGGCGCGCTCGATGAACTCGAGCGTGCGGTCGGTGATCTCCTCGTCGATCGTCTCCATCCGCCTGCGGGTCAGCGGGCCGGTGTCCTCGATGCGCTGACCGCCCTTGCCGTCGGACCAGGTGTGCAGCACGCCGCGCGGGCCGAACTGCTCCCGGAACGCCGGGTCCTTCGGGTAGTCGGGATCCTCGGGCTCCTCCTCGGCGTTCAGGTGGTAGAGGTTCCCGTAGAACTCGTCGAAGCCGTGGACCGTCGGCAGGAACTCGTCCTTGTCGCCGAGGTGGTTCTTGCCGAACTGCCCGGTCGCGTAGCCGAGCGGCTTCAGCAGCTCGGCGATGGTCGGGTCCTCCGGCCGGATGCCCAGGTCGGCGCCCGGCGTGCCGACCTTGGTGAGGCCGGTGCGGATCGGGTTCTGCCCGGTGATGAAGGCCGCGCGGCCGGCGGTGCAGCTCTGCTGGCCGTAGTAGTCGGTGAACGCCACCCCCTCGTTCGCGATGCGGTCGATGTTCGGCGTCCGGTAGCCCATCTGGCCGCGGTTGTTGAAGCTGAGGTTCCACCATCCGATGTCGTCGCCCCACAGGATCAGGATGTTCGGCTTGCCCCCTGGCATGGTCCACCCCCTGCCACGTTCGCGAGCCGACTCTACGCTCGCGCGATGCGTGCGCGGCGCGGCACGGGATCGTCGCCTCGGCGCGGTAGCGCGCCGGCGGCGGTGCTCATGGGGGCGCGCGCTGCGTCGCGGCGCGGGCGCGTGCGGGCCGCGCTACGCTGCCGGGAGCATCGCGGCCTCCGGGGGAGCACCACATGTCCAGCGAGACCGGTCCTTCGGGCGGGGCGCTGCCGGCGGGGTTGCCGCCGCGGTTCCACCTGCTCGCGAAGCCGGGCGGCTCCGCCTGCAACCTGGACTGCCGGTACTGCTTCTTCCTGTCCAAGGAGGCGCTCTATCCGGACGGTCCGGCGCGCATGTCCGACGCGACGCTGGACGCGTACGTCCGCCAGCTGCTCGAGTCGCACCGCGGGCCGCAGGTCACGGTCGCGTGGCAGGGCGGGGAGCCCGCGCTGCTCGGGCTCGACTTCTACCGGCGCGCGGTCGCCGCGGTGGAGCGCCACCGCCGCCCCGGGCAGGCGGTCGAGTACACGTTCCAGACGAACGGGACGCTGCTCGACGACGCCTGGTGCGACTTCTTCCGGGCGCACGACGTCCTCGTCGGCCTGAGCGTGGACGGCCCGCGCGAGCTGCACGATGCCTACCGCGTGGATCGGAGGGGCCGCGGCACGTTCGATCGCGTGGTGCGCGGCTGGCGGCTGCTGGAGCACCACGGCGTCGAGCGCAACGTGCTCTGCACCGTGAACGCGGCCAACCAGGGCCACGGGAGGATCGTGTACCGCTTCTTCCGCGACGAGCTGGGCGCGCGCTGGGTGCAGTTCATCCCGGTGGTCGAGCGCGCCACGGCCGAGGCGCTGGCGGCGGGCGCGGACGGGTCGGCGGGCCGGCGGCGCCCGCTGTACACGCAGGCCGGGGACCGGGTCACGGATCGCTCCGTGGGCGCCGAGGGCTACGGGCGGTTCCTGGTGGACGTCTTCGAGGAGTGGATCCGCCACGACGTCGGGCGCGTGTTCGTGCAGCTCTTCGACGTGACGCTCGAGGCCCGCTTCGGGCGGCACCTGCTCTGCCTGCACGCCCCGACCTGCGGCGCCGGCCCGGCCCTGGAGGCGAACGGCGACGTGTACGCCTGCGACCACTTCGTCGAGCCCGCGTACCTGCTCGGCAACCTCCACGCGACCCACCTCGCCGAGCTGGTGGCCTCGCCTCGCCAGCGCAGGTTCGGGCAGGACAAGCGCGACGCGCTGACCGCCGAGTGCCGGCGCTGCCCGGTGCTCGCCGCATGCAACGGCGGCTGTCCCAAGGACCGGTTCGCGCGCTCCGCGGACGGGGAGCCGGGCCACAACTACCTCTGCCCCGGGCTGCGGCGCTTCTTCGAGCACACGCGGCCGGCGATGGACGCCATGGCCGCCCTGCTGCGGCAGGGGCGGGCGCCGGCGGAGATCGTGGCCTGGACCGCCGCCGAGGACGCGCTCCGCGGTCCGTATGCGCCGTGCCCCTGCGGCAGCGGGCGCAAGCTCCGCTTCTGCCACGGGGACCGGGCGCCGCCGTCGCCGTTCACCGGGCCGGGCGGTGCTCCGCGGCCGGGCCCGCCGGCGTGACCGCGGGCCCGGGGCGGGCGCCCAGCCGCTCGAGCTCGGCGTCGAGGTCCACGAACCCATGCGCGTGCAGGTGGCGCAGGCGCCGGCCGACGTCCGGGCCGTCGCCCGTGATGCTGCTCGCCCACTCCCAGAACGGCGGCGTGTCGTCGCGCAGCGCCTGGCGCAGGAACGCCGCCACGTCCGCGGAGTAGATCAGCTTGCCGCCGCTGGCGGTGAACAGCATCGCGCGGACGGTGCCCGGGCAGAGCCTCGCGGCCAGGCGGTCGCGCGAGGCCTCCTGCACGTTCAGCAGCGGCACGCGCAGGAGCGGGATGCGCTTCAGGTAGGCGAGCAGCAGCTCCTCCCGCCAGCTCGCGTGCCCCATCACGAGCCGGCCGAGCTCGTGCGCGAGCACGAACTCGATGATGTCGGCGCGATCGTCGAGCGACTTCAGGCCGCGGAACAGGTCGGGCCCGAGCACGATGATCCGCCGCCGGCGGACCAGGCCCATGGCGGTCGCGATCCCCGCGCTCCGCGAGGTGGACGAGAAGAGCTCCGGGACCGGCGCGCCCACCGCGGCGCAGAGCCGCTCGAGCATGGCGTGGATCGCCGGGAGCTGATCCGGCCCCAGCTGCAGCGAGCCCTCGCGGAACTCGGCCCACCGCGCGTGGCGCAGCCAGGCCAGCGCCGGGATCAGGGCCAGCGTCGCCACGCCCGCGACCCGGAGCTCGTTCGCGAGCCTCGAGAGGGCGGGCCGGCCGGTGAGCCAGCCGGGGGCGCGGTAGACGAGCCAGATCGCCGCGGCGCCCACGGCCGCGTTGACGAGCACCGAGAGCCAGAACACCAGCCGCTCGCGCGGGTGGCGCACGCTCTCGGGATCGAGCGCGGGCGGCGATCGCAGAGCGGTCATGGCGTCCCCTGCCGGCGCGCCGTGGCCCCGCCGGCCCTGGGCCGCAGCGTGCGCGCGCGCCGCGGCGGTGCCAACGGGCTTCGGGTCGCACCTCGTCGGCCGAGCGCGCCCTCGCCGCCGCCTGCCGCCGACGAGGGCGGACCGTGCGTCGCGCCGGCACGCGGTCCGCCTCGGCGCACGCAGAAGCCGCAGGTCGATCGGCGCGCCCCCGCGGGAAGCGCCCGCGGCCGATCCCGGGCGCGATACTGCCTCCGTTCCGTCGCGTTCGTGAGGGGCACGCGCGTCGCACGACGCGCCCTCGCGCCGGGCGACGAGGGGGGCGGTCATGACCAGAGGGTTCGCGATGTCGATGGCGGCGCTGCTGGCCGCCGGGGCGGCGCCGGCGCACGCGGTCGAGGGCGAGCGCGATCTCGCCGAGCCCGTGGCCCGGCGGGAGGTGCGGGCCGAGATCACGCCGTACCTGTGGATCGTCGGCATGGACGCTGACGTGACGGTCGGTGGCACCACGGTGTCGCCGAGCATCGGCTTCTCCGACCTGATGGACGCGGCCGACTTCGGCGGCTCGGTGTTCGGCCAGTTCGAGTACCAGCGCCTGCTCGCGTACCTGCAGCTCGACTACATGAAGCTGAGCACGGGCAACCTCGACCACCCGCCCGCGGCCGGGAAGCTCGACTCCGAGGCCCTCCTCACCGCGTTCGGCGTGGGGTACCAGTTCCCCGGCCTGTGGGGCGGCTCGAACCTCGGCGCCATGATCGGCCTGCGCGTCTCGTACCTCCAGAACGACCTGACGCTCTACGGGATGGGAAGCGCCAGCGGCAGCAAGACCCTGGTGGACCCGCTGCTGATCCTGACGCCGTCGATCCCGATCACCCGCTGGCTGCGGCTCAACCCCACCTTCTCGATCGGCGCCTTCGGCGACTCGGACTGGACCTACGAGCTGCAGCCGCACCTGCAGTTCCAGCTCACCGACCACGTGGCGGCGCGGCTCGGGTACCGCCGCCTCTACATGGACTACCAGGGCGACAAGGGCGAGATCAGCGGCGCGATGCACGGCTTCCTCGTCGGGCTCGGCCTGACGCTGTGACGGCGTGACGTCCGCAACCTCTTGCCCAGCACGAGTGCTACCAGTGGGCGAAGCAGGCCACCGGCGTCGATCCGGTAGCCGGTCGGCGCCGGGCCTGCGCCACGGCGCCGCTGCCCACTCCGAAGCCCCCCAACGAGCGCCCGGTCCGCGCAAGCCCACCGGGCGTACGATCCCGCACGTGATCTCCGGCGGTCCATGGCCGTGGGGAGCGCCTCCGCGCTGACGCGTTCGGTCCCGCGGCGGAGCCGCCGCCGGTCTCGGCCGGGCCCCGGGCGGAGGTGTCCCATGACGTGCGACGAGCTGATGACACGGGACGTGCTCTCCGTGCGGCCCCTGGAACGGGTGGACGCGGTCGCCCGCCGGATGCGGGACGAGAACCTCGGCTTCGCGCCGGTCTGCACCGACGACGGACGACCCGTGGGCGCCGTCACCGACCGTGACATCGCACTGCGGGTGTGCGCCGAGGACCGCCGCGCCGGCCGGACCCACGTCGAGGAGATCATGACGCGGGAGCTGCTCACCTGCCGCGCCGAGGACGACGTGCGGAGCGCCGAGGAGCGGATGGAGGGGCGCCGCAAGCACCGCATCCTGGTGCTCGATCGCGAGGGGCGCCTCGCCGGCGTGATCAGCCTCGCGGACCTCGCGGCGCGCGAGGACGCGGCGCGCGCCATGCAGACCATCCGCAGGGTCGTCGAGCGCGAGCGGCGGACCTGAGCGCCGGTCTGGCCGCCGGGGGGGGGGACGATGCATCGCGACGTCATCGAGAAGCCCCGCACCTGGGCGGTCGTCCCGAACGTGCTCGAGTACGAGCGGGCGCGCAGCGAGTTCTCGTGGGCCGCGGCGCGGGCCGCGCTCGACGGGCTGCCCGGCGGGCACGGGCTCAACATCGCCCACGAGGCGGTGGACCGCCACGCAGGGGGCCGCCTGCGCGATCGCGTGGCGCTGCGCTTCCTCGCCGCCGCCGGCGCGCGCACCGAGCTGTCCTACCGCCAGCTGGCCGCCGAGACGGCGCGCTTCGCGAACGCGCTCCGGGCGCTGGGCGTGGGAAGGGGCGACCGCGTCTTCGCGCTCCTGGGGCGCGTCCCGGAGCTCTACGTGGCGGCGCTGGGCACGCTCAAGAACGGCAGCGTCTTCTGCCCGCTGTTCTCGGCGTTCGGCCCCGAGCCGGTCCGGGCCCGGCTCGAGCTGGGGGGCGCGAGGGTGCTCGTCACCACCGAGGAGCTCTACCGGCGCAAGGTGGCCGGGATCCGCGGGGCGCTCTCCTCGCTGGAGCACGTGCTCCTCGCGGGCGACGCGGCGCCGGCGGAGATCCCCGGCGCGCGCGCCCTCGCGCCGCTGCTGGCGGGCGCGGCGCCGCGGTTCGAGATCCCGCCGACCGATCCGGAGGACCTCGCCCTCCTGCACTTCACCAGCGGCACGACCGGCAGGCCGAAGGGCGCCATGCACGTGCACGAGGCGGTCGTCGCCCACCACGCCACCGGGCGCATCGCGCTCGATCTGCACGACGATGACGTGTTCTGGTGCACGGCCGATCCGGGCTGGGTGACCGGGACGTCCTACGGCATCGTCGCGCCGCTCGCCTGCGGCGTGACCAGCGTCGTGGACGAGGCGGAGTTCGACGCCGACCGCTGGTACCGCATCCTGGAGGAGGAGCGCGTCAGCGTCTGGTACACCGCGCCGACCGCGGTGCGGATGCTCATGAAGGCCGGCGCGGAGCTGGCGCGCGGCCGGGACCTGTCGCGGCTGCGCTTCGTCGCGAGCGTGGGCGAGCCGCTCAACCCGGAGGGCGTGGTGTGGGGGCTGGACGCGCTCGGGCTGCCCGTCCACGACAACTGGTGGCAGACCGAGACCGGCGGGATCATGATCGCCAACCTCGCGGCGATGGCGGTACGGCCCGGCTCGATGGGGCGCCCGCTGCCGGGCATCACCGCCGCGGTCGTCGCCCGCGGGCCCGACGGCCGCGTCGTCGAGGTGGCCGAGCCGGGGGTGGAGGGCGAGCTGGCGCTCGCGCCCGGCTGGCCGTCGATGTTCCGCGGCTACCTCGGCGACGAGGCGCGGTACCGCGCCTGCTTCGCGGAGGGCTGGTACCTCACCGGCGACCTGGTGCGCCGCGACGCCGACGGCTACTTCTGGTTCGTCGGCCGGAAGGACGACGTCATCAAGTCCGCCGGGCACCTCATCGGCCCGTTCGAGGTCGAGAGCGCGCTGCTCGAGCACCCCGCCGTCGCCGAGGCGGCCGCGATCGGCAAGCCGGATCCGGTGGCGCTCGAGTTCGTGAAGGCGTTCGTCTCGCTGAAGCCGGGGTACGCGCCGTCGGAGGCGCTCCGGCTCGAGCTCATCGGCTTCGGGCGCAGCCGGCTCGGGCGGGCCGTCGCGCCGAAGGAGCTGGACTTCCTGCCGGCGCTGCCGCGGACCCGCAGCGGGAAGATCATGCGGAGGCTGCTCAAGGCGCGCGAGCTGGGCCTCCCCGAGGGCGACACGTCCACGCTGGAGGGCGGAGCATGACCGACCAGGGCAGCCCGCAGCCGGCCTCGCGCGAGCACGGGCTCGCGCTCCTCCGCGAGATGATCCGCATCCGCCGCTTCGAGGAGCGGTGCGCGGAGCTGTACGGCCAGGGCAAGATCCGGGGCTTCCTGCACCTGTACATCGGCGAGGAGGCCGTCGCGGTGGGCGCGCTCCAGGCGCTCCGCCCGGAGGACGCGATCGTCGCGACCTACCGCGAGCACGGCCACGCGCTGGTGCGGGGCATCCCGGCCACGAAGGTCATGGCCGAGATGTACGGGAAGGCGACCGGCTGCAGCCGCGGCCGCGGCGGGTCGATGCACCTGTTCGACGCCGCCACGCGCTTCTACGGCGGGAACGCGATCGTCGCCTGCGGCCTGCCGCTCGCGGCGGGCGTCGCCCTGGCCGACCGGCTGCGCGGGGAGCGGCGCGTGACGGCCTGCTTCTTCGGCGACGGCGCGCTCGGGGAGGGCGAGTTCCACGAGTCCCTGAACCTGGCGGCGCTGTGGCGCCTGCCGGTGCTGTTCGTGTGCGAGAACAACCTGTACGCGATGGGCACGGCCATCGAGCGTCACCAGGCCCAGCTCGATCTCCCGCTCAAGGCGCGCGGCTACGCTGTCGCGGCCGCCAGCGTCGACGGCATGGACGTCCTCGCCGTCGAGGGAGCGGCGCGCCGCGCCGCGGAGCAGGTCCGGGCGGGCGAGGGGCCGTTCCTGCTGGAGGCGAGGACGTACCGCTTCCGCGCCCACTCCGCCTACGATCCCGAGCTGTACCGGTCGAGGGAGGAGGTGGAGCGCTGGAAGCAGCGGGACCCCATCCCCGCCCTCCAGCGCGCCCTCCGCGAGGCGGGCGTCCTGCGGCCGGAGGACGTCGAGCGGCTCGAGGCCGGGATCGCGCGCGAGATCGACGAGGCGGTCGCCTTCGCGGAGGCCTCGCCGTGGGAGCCGGTGGACGACCTGCTCCGCGACGTCGTGGCGGGGCCGGCGAGCGGAGGGGCGCCATGAGGACCACCTACCGCGAGGCGCTGCGCACGGCCCACCGCGAGGCGCTCCGGCGGGACCCGCGCGTCTTCCTGATGGGCGAGGACGTGGGCAGGTACGGCGGGTCGTACGCGGTCAGCAAGGGGCTGCTCGAGGAGTTCGGCCCTGAGCGGATCCGCGACACGCCGCTCTCCGAGTCCACCTTCGTGGGCGCCGGGGTCGGGGCGGCGCTGGCGGGGATGCGGCCCATCGTCGAGATCATGACGGTGAACTTCAGCCTCCTCGCCCTCGACCAGATCGTGAACAACGCCGCGCTGCTGCGCCACATGTCGGGCGGGCAGGTCTCGGTCCCGCTCGTGATCCGGATGGCCACCGGGGCCGGGCGGCAGGTCGCGGCGCAGCACTCCCACAGCCTGGAGGGCTGGTACGCGCACATCCCGGGCATCAAGGTGCTCGCGCCGGCGACCCTCGAGGACGCGCGCGGGATGCTCTGGTCCGCGCTGCAGGACCCGGACCCGGTCCTGCTGTTCGAGCACGCCACGCTCTACGCGGCCGAGGGGGACCTGGCCGAGGGCGCGGGGGCGGTCGACATCGCGCGGGCCGCGATCCGCCGCCCGGGGCGCGACGTCTCGATCCTCACCTACGGCGGCACGCTGCCCAAGGCGCTCGCCGCGGCGGAGGCGCTCGGGCGCGAGGGGATCGACGCGGAGGTGATCGACCTGCGCGTGCTGCGGCCGCTCGACGGCGGGGCGATCCTCGCCTCGGTCCGCAAGACGCGCCGCGCGGTGATCGTGGACGAGGGGTGGAGGTCGGGGAGCCTCTCGGCGGAGATCTCGGCGCGCATCATGGAGGGCGCGTTCTACGACCTCGACGCCCCGGTGGCGCGCGTCTGCTCCGCCGAGACGCCCATCCCGTACCCCCGCCACCTCGAGGAGGCGGCGCTGCCGCAGCCCGAGGGCATCGCCGCCGCCGCCCGGGAGCTGATCCATGGCTGAGTTCCGGATGCCGTCGCTCGGCGCGGACATGGAGGCGGGCACGCTGGTCGAGTGGAAGGTCAAGCTCGGCGACCGCGTGCAGCGCGGCGGCCTCGTGGCGGTGGTGGACACGGACAAGGGGGCCATCGACGTCGAGATATGGGAGGACGGCACGATCGCCTCCCTGCTGGTCGAGCCCGGGACGAAGGTGCCGGTGGGGACCGTGCTCGCGCTCTTGACCGCCCCGGGCGAGCG